>BEIG01000036.1 GCA_002898795.1 bacterium HR30
GGGCGATCTACATGTAACCGTGGGAGGCGAGCGAGGGGGATACCACGTTGCCGTTCTACCCGTAAGCCTCTCAGAAGCCGCGAGGGCAACGCCAACCACCGGCGTCGCCCACCTCGCTGCTTACTCGTACCAGTCGTATGACAACGGCCGTATCCCGCCTCGGCATGATATCGTGGACGTGTTCGGGCAGGACATGGTTCAAACAAGGTGGCTTCAACGACGCGCAACTGAATGTGCCCGCATCCTAATGGGCCACGGCGAATTTCAGCCATTTGTAACGGCAGAACAAGCAGAGGCTCGGGCTCGTGATCAAGCGGCGAAGCTGGCAAACTGCTTTTCACCGATTCCCGCGACCGAGCGAGGAGAAAAGGATCCGTTCGTTCAAAAGGTTGCTCAACCGGGAATCCTAGTCCTTTCAGACATCAAAGCCGATGGTGGAGGCAAGCTCGGCCATACAGCGCCACCAACGCTCTTTTCCGGCGTGGCGCAGGCATCTTTGGAGGAAGCGACAAGGACTGGCCTAATTTCGAGCTACAAGGTGTTTGCCGTCGGCGATGACCTCCACCTTCTCATGCTCCACAACCGAGGTGTCGATAACAACGACATTCACCTCCTAGCCTTTCGCACCTTTTGGAGAGCGGTTTGGGTAACCGAGATCTTGCAATACCGGCCTTACGGATTGGCTCAGGACTTAAAGATCGGCCCGGCCACCAAGGGTAAAACCGTGGAGGAACTGGCGGAACCCAGCGATGTTTTTGTTAGCCTTCTTGGCGATTTCCTCCCCTCGGCCGAGCGCGAAGCCCTACCGCAAATCCGCAACGCACTTAACCAGTGGCGCGCTGGGCGCTCGGAGACAGAAGTCCGCCGGCCTTTTGCAGGTAATGTAACGGGCCAGGGGCCCGGATTTGCTGAGTTACCGTTAATTCACCACGATGCGGTGGTCGGCCTCGTTGCCGCGGATAAAGCAGGCCCGGCCGCATTCAATCTACCGATCTGGCTCGCCGTGAATGCCGCCTTAGGTAAGGCAGAGTTCCGGGAGCACTTTGGTCAGTCTTTGGCCCTAGAAATTTTCGACGTGCACGAGCACAGGCGCATCTTTCTCGACGGGTTTGCCCACCGTTCAGAAATTGTCCGCCTTTTAGGTGCAACCAACCTTTTCAACGTGAAACGGGTTTGGTCGCTGCGTCAAGTGGTGGCTGATCCTGCTCGAGTCGCAGATCATCTCGATCGAGTCCTGCTAGCAGCGTCTACGGAAAAACTCGCACTGATCGCCGGCGGCGAGTATGTGGGGAAGGATGACCCGGTCTTGCTCGGAGTCCCTGAGCTCGTCGAACCGGTCTTCCAGTTGATGCGCGACGGCTTCTACTTGACCCAAGGAGACGAACGGGGGTCCCATTACATGATGTTGGCTCCCAAGCCGCTAACGGAAGCCATTGCAACCATTCGGAGTCGGGGTCTCGAAGTAGGCCTGCGAGTGGGGATAGCCGCCGGTACACATATCTCGCTCGAAGACGTTTATGCAGAACCGGCTTACTTCGAGGCCAGGGAACGGATCGAGCGAATCAACGATCTCCTCTGGACCGCACAAGGCTCGGAATTCACCCCGATCGGCGTTGGCGCCCGTGACGTTGAGCCTGCCTACCCGCTGATGAAGGTGCTGCGGAGAATTACCGGTGAGGACTCCCGCTACGGAGTGTGGCTAAACCGTTAGCTGCAAACCCGAGGGACCGGTAGCGGAAGGAGCCGAGTTGTACGGGCTAAAACTCATTCATTCTTGAAGCTCCACGTTCCAGTAGGACGCGTCCACCAGTGACAGGAACGGGGCCCATTCCTTGTACCGCCGCAGGCTGAACGTTTCGAGCATAAACGGAGTCCAGTCGGGCCGCCGTGGCGGTCGCAACAGCCGCATTCCGGCTTCCTCCGGTGTTCGTCCTCCCTTTCGCCGATTACACTCGTGACACGAACACACGACGTTTTCCCAGGTGGACTTGCCACCTCGCGACCGCGGCACGACATGGTCCAGGTTGAGCTCGCTCCGCGGAAACACCTTGCCGCAGTACTGGCAGGTGTTCCGATCGCGACTGTAAATGTTGAACCGGCTAAAACGCACGCGCCGCTTAGGCACCCGATCGAAAGCAAGCAGCAGGATCACTCGTGGCACCCGGATCACTCGATCCACAAGGCCGATTCTCTCATCGTGTACCGTAGCGGAAAGCTGAGCCCAGCTCTCGAAATCGAACGTCCGGTACTCTTGGTCCACGGCGTGGGCAAGGCCCTGGTACAAGAGGCAAAATGCCCGGCGCACCGATGTGATGTGAACCGGAAGGAACGATCGGTTCAACACTAGCACTTTGGAGTTGAGTACGCTTGTTGCTGCTTGCATCCCCGCTCCAAACCTCGACTGCCACGCAGCATAACGAAGAAGCGCGTATCCTAGCCAGTGCCCAAGAGTCAAGCCGCATTCGAGCCTCGACGCCCACAATCTTCCGCGATCCACGGCACCAGACTACCGGCATGCGAAGAAGCGCTCGCGCCGGAAGGGAGGAGAGCGAAGTCAGGATTGCTTCGGGGGCTCTCCGCCCTTATGGTTGAAAACTGCTTATGCCCAAAGAACGCGAGTACGAGTCGCTCTACGCATCGCTCCTCCCTCTCGTGCAAAAGCCTGGTCGATATCTCGGAAACGAGTACGGCGTGGTTCGCAAAGACCCTAGCTCGGTCGCGCTACGAGTCGCACTGGCATTTCCCGACGTTTATGAAATCGCGCAGTCCCACCCTGGGCTTCAGATCCTCTACGACTTGCTCAATCGGCGCCCCGACGTTTACGCCGAGCGAGTCTACGCACCCTGGGTGGATATGGAGGCTCTTCTTCGGCAACGCCAATTGCCGCTCGTTTCTCTAGAAACATTCACGCCACTGTCTGCGTTCGACATCCTCGGCTTCACGCTTCAGTATGAGCTGACGTATACGAACTTGCTCAACATGCTTGACCTTGGTGGAATTCCGCTGTTCGCCAAGGATCGCGACCTTAGCTTTCCGCTGATCCTCGCTGGTGGGCCCTGCGCTTTTAATCCCGAGCCACTCGCCCCGTTTCTCGATGCCGTTCTTTTGGGCGACGGCGAAGAGGCTGTGCACGAAATCTGCGATGTGGTTCGCGAGTTGCGTCCCCGCCAAAACAAGCAGGCTTTACTTGATGCATTGCGCCGCATACCTGGCGTTTACGTACCTGCGTTTTTCGAACCGAAGTACTCGCCCACCGGGCAAATCCTATCCATCGAACCCAGATACGCGGACTACACTCAGGTAACCAAGCGGATCGTACGAGATCTCGACGACGTGCCCCCACGGGAAACGTTTTTAGTACCAATCGTACAAGTCGTTCACGACCGACCCAGTATCGAGGTCATGCGGGGTTGTGTTAAGGGATGCAGGTTCTGTCAGGCGGGCTACATTTATCGGCCTCTTCGTGAGCGAAACCCCAGGCGCGTTGTCTCCGAGGCTTTAACCGCGGCGTTTGCCACCGGGCAGGAAGAAATTTCCCTCCTGAGCTTGAGTACGGGCGACTACAGTTGCATCAATCCTGTGTTGAAGGAGCTAGTCAACCGGTTGGAGCCCACGCGGGTTGCGGTGTCTTTACCGTCTACCCGGGTGGACGCCCTGGCTCCCGCGATCCTGGAACAAATTCGCCGGGTTCGCAAAACTGGCTTTACGTTGGCCCCTGAGGCAGGAAGCCAAAGGCTTCGAGACATCATTCAGAAAGAGTACTCTGAAGCCGAACTGCTGGAAGCAGCGGCGCTGGTATTCAAGCTGGGCTGGCGTCACTTGAAGCTGTATTTCATGCTCGGCTTACCCGGCGAAACCCTGGACGACCTTCGGTGCATCGCGGAACTCTGCGCCAAAGTCCGCCAGTTAGCTCCACGGGGAGTTGAGGTCGTCGCGTCCGTTTCCAACTTCGTGCCCAAATCGCACACTCCATTTCAATGGATGAGACAGCTTTCGCTCGAAGAAACCCTTGCCCGACAAGAGTTTTTACGCGGGGAGCTCCAAAAGGTGCGGGTAAGCTTCCGCTACCATGATGCTCGGCTGTCCGTGCTCGAGGGAATCTTTTCGCGAGGAGACCGCCAACTTGCTCGAACGCTTCATCGGGCGTTCGAACTGGGATGTCGTTTCGACGGCTGGACCGATCAATGCCGGTTTGACTTATGGGAGCAAGCACTTCGAGACACTGGAGTTGATGTTGCCCATGAGCTTCGCCGTCGGTTCCTCGACGAGGTTTTACCTTGGGATCACCTCAGCGCAGGGGTTACCAAACAATTCCTCCAGCGCGAACTAGCCCGAGCATTCGAGGGTCGCCTAACCCCGGATTGCAGCGTTGCACGCTGCACTTATTGCGGAGCGTGCGACTTCGAGCGGATTCGGAACGTTGACTACCACGTGACCGGATCCAAAGCTGCGGAACACCGCGGCACGCTGATTCGCCACTGGGCCGCTGAGGTCGTGGGTGTGAATCCGGAGGGTGACGAATGGGAACCACGCGGCTGGAAGAAAGTCCACCGGCCAGACTCCTTGGAGCAAAGACACGCCGCCGCCTTGCCCAGCGGGCACAACTTGCCTGAGCCTCCTTCATATTTCCCGGGATCGAACCACTCGTCAAAGAAGGTAGAGGTCTTAGGCACTGCAGAAGAGTGGATTGAAGCAAATGGAGAAGGGACGTTGCGGCCACGGGTCGGGGGGAACGGCCCACAGCCCAAATGCCGCATCCGCTTAAGGTATACCAAGGTCGGGCGAGCCCGCTTTGTTGGCAGTGTGGAGCTGACAAATATCTTTTACCGGGCGATTCGCCGGGCCGCGTTACCTGTCGCATTTACCCAGGGCCACCATCCATTGCCCAAAGTTTCGTTCGGACCAGCGTTGCCGTTCGGCATCGAGAGCGAGCATGAACTTGCCGATCTTTTCCTCGCCGAAGCACAGGATCCTGAGACCCTTTGCCAGCGCTTCAACGCTGAACTGCCACTGGGGATTACGGTGGTCGAAGCGTGGGAGGTACCATTGCAGGCCAGAAGCCTCGGAAAGAGCATTGTGGGCGCCCGCTACGCGGTAGATTTGTCGAAAGTCATTGAGCAGCGTGGCCTTTCCTGGACCCTCGATCGCATCCGCAGCTTTTGCTTCGCAGGGAAATGTCTCCCGAGCGGCGATGGCGAACAGACCCATCCGCCCGATGCTGACTGCAACTCTGGTTTGTTCCTGGAGTTCCATTCTCCGGCGCTCCTGACCTTTGAAATCCGCGCGGGCGCGCGGGGTACGAGTAAACCGTACAACCTCCTTCAGGAGTTGTTTGACCTGACAAAGGAACAAACGCTGGCACTGGTCATTCGTAAGGTGCAGACGGTGCTGGGCGAACATCCCTTAACGCCAGCACCAGTGGCGGAACATGTTCCTGCCCCCCTGACACCGTGAGAGAACTACTGCTCGAGTTTTCCTACTTCGAGTTGCGGGGGGCTCTGGTCGAAGACGGCGAGCTGGTCGAATTGAGCATCGAGTCGGTTCCCGAGGAGCCGTTGCGGCCAGGCGACATCTTTTGGGCTAGGGTCATCAAACTCATGCCAGAACTGCGGGGGGCCATGGTCGATCTCGGGCCTGCGCGCGGCTTTCTCCAGGCACGCAACTTCCCAGAGTGCCTAACGATGCTGTCGGTGCCCGGGCCCTCCGTCGAACAATGTTCCTCTTACGTCCCTAACCGACTGCGTGAGGGACTGGAACTTCCTGTCCAGGTCCGGAAGCTCCCACGGGACGAGAAAGCGGCCTTAGTGACCTCTCGTATCGTCATAGATGGCTTTTTTCTGAGCTTTCGGCCCGGCTGGCCAGAGGTTTCCTGGCCCTGGCAAGTCCCTCGCGATGTGCGCGAGCGCATCGCCGCCACCACCCGGTCGATTCTGGGCAAGCATGACGGATTTGCGGCCCATCTAAGAAGCATCTTCGCTAGCCCGACGGAACTGCTGGCAGAGCTCGAGAGACTCCGGCAAACGTGGCTGATGATCGCATGGCGATTAAAAGAATCCGCCAACCCCGGCCTCGTCTACCGCACGAGCGATCCATTCACACGTATCCTTCAAGAAATCGCCCATCCGGAGCTAGATGCTGTTTATGTGGACGGGCCCGAATCTCTGTGCGAGCGCGTCAAGGCTGCATGGTCACAGCTAACCTTGGAACGCCCAGTGCCCATGCTGCAGTACTCTGGAAAGGAGGCCCTCTTCGTCGAACGTCGATTAGAACAGCAAATTGAGCAGGCTTTGGGTGTAGAGGTTCCTCTCCCAAACGGCGGGCAGCTCCTTTTTGAAACAACGGCCGGCGGAACGATTGTCGACGTCAATAGCCCGGGGCTCGGCCAGGCACTTATCCGAGATGCTGCCAACCCCGGTATCGATCATCGGATGAATGTGAACCTGCAAGCGGCCAGGGCTATTGCAACCCAAGTCCGTCTCCGAGGCTGTGCCGGCTCAATTGTCGTGGATCTAATCAACACCTTCCGCGACAAGGAGCGCCGTCGCTTCGCACGATCCATATCGGAATGTTTCCGTAACGACCCCTGGGTGCGCGCCCTGTACCTCCACGATCACGGCGCCCTCTTGCACATTCAGAGAGAATACCACCGGCCGTCACTCGCCGAACTACTTTTGGATCCGTGCCCGCACTGTGGCGCGGCGAACCGGATCCCCACGCTACGTACACGCGCCCGCAATCTCCTCCGGTTGGCGATGCAAAAACTTCGGCTCGCGCCGAAAGCAGCCAAGATCGTGGCGGATGTTCCGGCGGAACTTCTCAACTACTTTCATCAAAACGAACCTTGCCTCGTCAGTGGCTTCGCGACCGCCACGGGCATCCCCCTAGAGCTTCACCTCGCGCAGCAATGTGAGCCCCAGATTCGCATTATCGAGGCCAATTAGGACCCTTTTTTACCGAGAATCCGCTACGCCCCGAGTAAAGGGCGTCGGCCCCTCCGGTGCGACTCGTGAGGCGAACGTTTGAAATAACCTCGGCCGCTCTCTAGGATTGCGCAAACTGGCAAATCTGCCCGCGCGTACGCGGGTGTAGGCTCAGGAAAGAGATTGAAAACCCAAGGAGAAACAAACACATGTCCGTCCCTCCGGCGGAACCCGCCGTAAAACAGCAAGTTAAACCTCGCGTCGAGCGAGACCACGTTGTCATTCGTTTTGCCGGCGACTCAGGCGATGGGATGCAGGTAGCTGGCATGCAGTTTACGAACGAGTCAGCCATTGCTGGCAACGACTTGAGCACCCTGCCTGACTTCCCGGCCGAGATTCGTGCGCCCGCTGGAACGTTGGCTGGCGTTTCCGGTTTCCAGGTAAACTTTGCGAGCCACGAGATTTTTACGCCCGGTGACGACTTAGACGTCTTGGTCGCCATGAACCCGGCTGCGCTGAAAATGAACGTCGGCGACCTCAAGCCAAACGGCATCCTGATCGTGGATCGCGAACAGTTCAATGAACAAAACCTGCGAAAGGCTGGCTACGAGTCGAACCCTTTAGAAGACGGATCGCTGGCAAAGTACCAGGTCTATCCGGTTGACATCAGTAAACTCACGGCACTGACTCTGCGGGACACCAACCTACCGGCTCGGACCGTGAACCGATGCAAGAATTTCTTTGCTCTTGGACTCGTATCGTGGCTGTTCCAACGGCCTATTGAGCCGACCCAGAAATGGATCGCCTCCCGTTTTCAGAAGCGACCCGAGCTTGTGGAGGCGAACCAGCGAGTTCTACAGGCCGGCTACCATTTCGGGGAGACGTCAGAACTTTTCGCGAGCGCCTTCGAGGTCAAGCCGGCCCGTCTCGAGCCAGGTACTTACCGCAACATCACTGGCAACAGTGCGCTCGCACTTGGCTTCGTCGTCGCGGCTCGCAAGGCAGGGAGGCCTCTCTTCCTTGGGAGCTACCCGATAACGCCCGCGAGCGACATCCTTCACGAGCTCGCGGCCTTGAAGGAGTTCGACGTTTACACCTTTCAAGCAGAGGACGAGATTGCTGGAATTGGCGCTGCCTTGGGGGCAGCTTTCGGTGGGGCAATTGCCGTAACTACCACGAGCGGCCCAGGAATGTGCTTGAAAGCGGAAACGATCAACCTCGCCGTTAGTGTCGAGCTGCCCCTTGTGATTTGCGACATCCAACGGGGTGGGCCGAGCACAGGCCTCCCAACGAAAACGGAACAAGCTGACCTTTTGATGGCTTTGTACGGCCGTAATAGCGAGTCGCCGGTGGTCGTGCTCGCACCGGCCACACCTGCGGACTGCTTTTCCATCGCACTCGAGGCGGTGCAAATCGCGGTCAAGTATATGACTCCGGTCATCATCTTGTCCGACGGGTACCTAGCCAACGGTGCCGAGCCTTGGCGGCTGCCGAACCTCGAAGAACTCCCAGACATTCGGGTAGAGTTTCGTACTGATCCGCGTGGCTATTACCCCTACTTGCGGGACCCAATGACGTTGTCTCGCCCGTGGGTCATCCCTGGCACGCCGGGGCTCGAACATCGAATCGGAGGTCTGGAGAAGGAGCACCTTACCGGTAACGTTAGCTACGCCCCAGTGAACCACGAACAAATGGTGCGGGTGCGTGCCCGCAAAATTGCCGGTATCGCACGAGAAATCCCTCCAACTAAAATCATTGGCCCGAGCACGGGCGATTTGGTGGTGCTGGGCTGGGGCAGCACCTATGGACCCATTGAAGCTGCGGTCCGCAAGGCACAAGCCGAGGGCAAATCGGTATCACACGTTCACGTCCGCCATCTGAACCCACTTCCCTCGGATTTGGGCGAGGTGTTGCGACGTTTCCGCAAGGTGCTCGTGCCGGAGATGAATCTGGGGCAGTTGGTGAGAGTCATTCGCTCCGAGTACCTGATCGACGCAGTGGGCTTAAACAAAATCCAGGGCTTGCCATTCAAGGAAGCCGAAATTTCCAGGCGCATCGAGCAAATGCTGGAGGGCTAATCCACTATGAACGTACTAGGACCGGCGCAAAAACTTACGAGGAAAGATTTCGTCACTGACCAAGATGTGCGTTGGTGCCCGGGCTGTGGCGACTATGCCATTCTTGCCCAGGTTCAAAAGGTTATGCCGGAGCTTGGCATCCCGCGAGAAAATATCGTCTTCATTTCTGGGATTGGATGCTCGAGTCGGTTCCCCTACTACATGAACACGTACGGGTTCCACTCCATCCATGGTCGTGCCCCAGCTATTGCCTCCGGCCTCAAAATCACGCGCCCCGAGCTTTCTGTTTGGGTGATCACTGGCGACGGTGATGGGCTATCCATCGGGGGCAACCATCTCATTCACGCCTTGCGTCGCAACGTGGACGTGAAAATTCTCCTGTTCAACAATCGTATCTACGGGCTCACCAAGGGGCAGTACTCACCCACGTCCGAGCAAGGTAAGGTCACGAAGTCGACTCCCTACGGATCTGCAGATTACCCGTTCAATCCAATTGCGATAGCTTTGGGCGCTCAAGCGACGTTTGTCGCAAGAAGCATCGATGTGGAAGCGAAGCACCTTCAGGACACATTGCTCCGTGCTTACCGTCACAAGGGAACGGCGTTCGTTGAGATCTTGCAAAACTGTAACATCTTCAATGACGGGGCGTTCTCCTCGCTGACGGAGAAAGAGACGAAGGCCGACACACAACTTGTCCTGGAACATGGGAAACCGCTGATCTTCGGGAAGAACAGGGACAAAGGGATTCGATTGCGAGATGGGAAGCTGCAAGTTGTTGAGCTTGGTCAGGATGCCACCGAGTCTGACCTGGTCGTTCATGATGAAACGGATGCGGGTCTCGCATTCCTCCTAAGCCAACTTGCTGCCCCAGATTTTCCAACGCCCATTGGGGTATTTCGTGCGGTGACTCGTCCCACCTACGAGGAAATTGTGCGGGGGCAAATCCAAACCGCAAAAAGTCGCCGTCCCCCAGACCTCGACGCACTTTTGCGTCAAGGGGATCTGTGGACGGTATCGTAAGTGCTACCCAGCTTTAACCGCTAGGTCGGAGATGAGTCTGAGGTCTCGCAGCGAGGCAGCGTAGGCACCATGCCTTTCGATCGCTCACGTCGGTTTCGCCGCCTTTAGGGCCTGCCTGACACGGCTCTTGACGCAGCGGCCATGCGTAGGGCGCGCTCCTCCGCCTCAGCCTTTAATCTCAAGACCCTGACTCTGCCGTACTCCCCGGATATGCGGCCTGAAGCACTCGGCCCTCCGCTACGCTGGCCAGGTCTCCTTGGCGAATGAGGCAATGCTCCATGCCAAAAGCACGGCGCGGCGCCTCAAGCGCACGCTTGCAATTCTATGTACCTTCACCCGCACCAACGCAGGGGTTGGGAAGCTCCGTACCCGTTGGCCGCCAGAGTTCCACAAACGGAGCGCCGCGGACCTCGATCCAGGCGCGGGAAAAAGAATCACACATCGCGCGCCGGTGAGCTTCTGCAACTCTTGTGATTTGCGCTAATACCGGGCGGAGGGTTCCATCAACGGACGGGCGCTGAAACCACCACCCCTTCTGCTTGACAATTGCAGCCGATCCTGGGCGCGCCTGCGCACAAACCTGAACTGGTGTACGCGGCAGCGAGCGCTGGGAACCGGGCGCGACAGCTTGCGCCGTCACGAGTGCTTTCGTTGCCGACGTTGCGGGATCCGGAAGGACACTCACGTGCGGAATTGAAGCTCTCAGGTGTGGGAGAGTTACCGCTGCGCCGTCAGGCTACTCGGGCCAAAAGGCGTGAGTGGCGCGACGGTACGAAACATGAATCCGCCAGGCGACAAGACGGCTTCGTACCCGCAAGCTAAGGCTAGTTTTCCGCCCCCGAGGGTGCTCGAAAAGGCATCCGCTGATAGCCGGAGTTCGACTTGCACTTGCGGAAATTAACGGATGCGAACAATCATACTAGCTGGGTTGCTCCAGCGCCCCGCTTGGTCACGCACCCTGACGGTAAAGCGGGTTTCAGCATTCGCCGGTAGTGCGACCACCGCATCGATAAAACCACAGAATTGCACTGTTGTTCCGCTTCCAGCGAATCGATACTGTCCATCCTCAAAGAGGGTACAAGCTTCGTTGGCATTGCGTCCTCGGGGTTGACCAGCCCCGTCCTTGAAACGGCACGCCAAGTCGTTGATCACGTCAGCAAGCTGCTGTGGGCCCGGCAGTGCCAAAGTGGAGCGCCAGGCAGGCACCCCTCCGAGACGTGGAGCCGTGTCATCGCAAACCTCTGTGGAACCATCGCCCAGCACCTGCGACGATACGATCGCCAAATCAGGGAGGATCTCCGGACGGTTTGGATCCCACTGAAATGTTTGCATTCCAACCGGAGTGTTGGCGCCGCCAGGCCGTGCCTCGACAACGAGTGAGAATCCCCAACCAGACGAACGCTCAAAGACGGTGGTTCCGTCCGGTAAAACGGCGACAGGAGAAACCAGCCGGTCATCTGCCCTCGTGATCCCCAAGAACGTGATCACCGGTTCGGGAGGGACTGTCGGACTAGGAGTAGCTGTGATCGTTGGGGTGCGCGTCACGGTTCGGGTCAAAGTCACCGATGGGGTTGCCGAGGGCGTGCGCGTACGGGTTGGGGTGCCGGTAAGCGAGGCCGTAGCTGTTTGCGTCGGAGTACGCGTGATCGTTTGCGTCCGCGTCATGGAAGGCGTGGGCGACGGTGGGGGCGTCGCAGTGGGCGTCCACGTTGCCGAGCGAGTCGCCGTTTGAGTTCGAGTCGTTGTCGGCGTTGGCGTACGCGTTATCGTCGACGTCCGGGTAAAGCTCCCTGTGGGTGTGGGGGAGGGAGTGACAGAGGGGGTCCAAGACGCAGAGGGAGACGGAGACGCACTTGGAGTGCGAGACGGCGAAGGACTGAACGATGGGCGAGGGCTCCGGCTTGGCGTCGCACTGGGAGTCGAGGTGGGAACCAGCCGAGTGGGCGAAAGCGCAGGGGTGGGCGAGCGGCTTAGGGTGGCAGATGGTGTCGGTGTGCTGGACGCACGCGGGCTCCGAGTTACCGTTGGAGTACGAGTCTGCGTTGGCGTCAATGTCGCCTGTCTCGTGCGAGTGGGTGTCGTAGAAGCTGTAGCGGTGTAGGTGGGCGTGAGAGACCGAGCAGCAACCTGGGTCCAGGTGGCCGTCGGGTGCGGTGATGGAGTAAGCCCGCTCCGCGTTGGAGTCCGCGTCGCGGTTCTGGTAGGCAGCCCTGGGGTCAACGTAGGCGTGAAAGTGATGGTCCAAGTCGCCTGGGGAACAGGGGATTGCGTAGGCGTCGCAGTTGCCGGTGGCGAAACTTGAGTCGCCGTTGACGACAGACTCAACGTGGGGGTTCGAGTTCGCGAACTCGTGGGGGTACTCGAGGGCGGAATAGGAGACGATGTGGGAGACCTTGTGGGCGTGAACGAGTGCGTTGCCGTGGCTGTGGGAGGTGTACTAGGGCTTTCCCGTGGCAGGGTTCGCGTGACTGTGGCTGAAGGAGTTGCCGTGGCTGTCTCGCTCGGGCTCGGCAGCGTCGGGCGTCGGGTAGCCGTGTTGGTTGCCGTTCGCGTCGGTAATCGCGGTGTGAAAGTAAATGAAGGAGCTCGGCTCGGTGTAGACGTACTGGAAGGGGTGTTTGTGACGGTTGCACTGGGGCTGCGACTTGGTGTGGGCGAGAGATGAGGAGTGGGACTGTGGGAAGCCGTCCAACTGAAGGTGGGTGACGGTGGCCTCCGTGGGGTGACTGTCGGTGTCGTACTTGCGGTAAGCGTCGGCGAAAACCTCGGTGGCGTTCGTGTGGCTGTCGGACCTAGCGTCGGTGTATTTGTCGGCAATGGTCGAGTCCCTACCCGCAGGATCATTTGAGACGGAGGGCCCAGGTTGCCGCCTTTGTCGCGGATGCGCACCGTCACAACCGTGTCCCCTGCGGGAAACGCTCGCGATGACGGGATTAGCCCGCAGAACTGCACCGTCGCCGGAGCTTTGGTAACGAATCGGGGCCGGCCAAACTCATCCACCGTGCAGGCTCCTTGGGAGCTAACCGCGACGCCAATGCCACAACTGGCATCCTGCAGCACCGTGGTAACGCGGGAATCGTCGCCGTAGTCCGGTGGGTCCACCGCCGGAACTCCACCTTCGCACACAGTGCTATCGCCGTTACCAAGGGGCCGGCTAAAAAGGACCTGCAAATCCGGCCGGGCCATTCCGGCCGGCGTCACGGTCACCACCTCCGTCCCTACCGGCAA
The DNA here is from genome assembly GCA_002898795.1 of bacterium HR30. Lineage (GTDB taxonomy): Bacteria > Desulfobacterota > Binatia > HRBIN30 > HRBIN30 > HRBIN30. The sequence goes on from BEIG01000036.1 coordinate 13,247, forward strand.
GCCGGACGCTCCGGGTATTGCCTCGACAATTAGCTGAAAGCCGCTCCCCCCTGGTCGCTGGAACACAGGCAATCCCCATTCCTCCCCTGCTGGGGAAATCACCGGACCGTCGGCTCCGGCAACGCCGAGGTAAACCACCCTAGGACCCAACCCGGCCAACAGGCGGGACCTGATCTCCCAGACGTAGTCGGCCACGCTTGCACGCCCGTCGCGGTTAGGATCGAGGCTCGGAACGCGCAAATCCTGGGCTTCAAACAAGCACTGGCGCAACAAGTCACCCGCAGAAACCAAGTGGGCGAGCTCGCAGGGGAACGATTGTGCCCTCACCGAAGTCGCTACTGTGAGGGCTACGAAAAGGGTCAAAAACCTGCGAACCACCCCACCCTCCTCTACGACCGCCTACCGAACACGGAATTCTCCGAGCGGCTCTTATCGCCTCCATGTCGTGTTCCGTCAACTATCAACCGCGTGAACCTCTCCGCCGCCCGACCATCCATCGCCTCTCGACACTGGACGCGTTCGGGCCTAGACACCCTGCCAGAAAGTGAACCATGGACGCCTCGAAACGCAGACTAAAAAAAGCTGCAGAACTGGCCGCACAGGCCGTGGAGGGAAACGTCAAACTCCTGCTCGACTTGCATCGTCAACTTGCCGAATGGAACGGAGCGAGCAGGAAATCGGGTCGAGTCACCGACCGAAGCAAAACTCGCGCTCGGCGCGAAGAGAGGCTTCGGACGTTTCTCTTGCTGATGTCCTCGTTCCGCGAAGCCGTATCTCGGACAATCTTCCGTCGTCCTTCCAAGGAACCGAAAGGTGAATCGGTCATGGGGTTCGATCGGTCCCTTGTCCGGGCGCTGCACAATCGCATCCGCAGATTGGGGCACAACCTCAGGCAAACGCCGCTCCGGAGGAAACAACCGAAGAAACAGGCAAGCGCTTAACGAAACGCCCGGACTGCACCAACGCCCGTTTCAGCTTCGTGAAACGGGCTTTCGCGACGTTTGTCTTGCCTGGCGCGGAATCCGTACGCTTTTTGACACGACCAAGACCGGACATGGCGCGCTTTGGAGCACACGTTCAGTAACGCTGCCCAGGAGCCATTTTTTCCATCCGCTAAGCCCGCGGGAGCCCAGCACGATAAGATCCACCCGCTGCTTTCGAGCTTCACGAACAATGCACTCCACTGGCGGCCCGTGCATAATGATGGTTTTTGCGGGCTCGCCCTTTATTTTCTCGGCCTGTTGGCGAGCCCAGGCTTCTGCTTCGCGAGCGACCGCAGCGGCGTCAATTCCCTCAACTTGCAACACCGGGGGAACAGCATGCAGAAGTACGATCGTCGCATCGAATTTGCGGGCCAGAGCCCGGGCGTAAGCCAAGGCGCGCTGAGCAATGGGTGAGAAATCACTGGCCACTAAGATCCTTTTCGGCACGCCAGGACCCATAGCTTGACCTGAGGCACGCATGACTATCTCACAATCGCCCGGGGCCACGCGCCCGCAAGCCCGACCGTATTCGATGCAACGATGACTGGCCCTGGGTTGTCCAATCCTCTCGGATCCTCCGGCAGCACTGTAACCTCCAACCGTGCCACGCCAGCTCGTATGATCCCTAGTTCGCGAGCTGCCGCGAACGAAAGGTCAAGATCACGCCCCTGTATGTATGGGCCTCGATCCGTCACTTCAACCACCACCGTCTTCCCGTTCCGCGGGTTGGTCACTTCCAGCTTCGTCCCCAGTCGTAACGAGCGGTGGGCCGCCGTAAAACCGTTGGCATTGAAACTTCGCCCATTGGCTGCCCGCCGACCGTGGAAATCGTGACCGTACCAGGATGCTCGCATCAAAGCTCGCTTGGCCATGTTGTTGCCGCGGGCCTTGGATTTCTTTTGCTCTCGCCGCGGTGACTCGGAAGGCGGTTTCGCAAAAGCGGAAGAGGCTAGCCCTAATCCGCAAACAAATAAGAAAACGACTAGCCCGAGCCGAAGCCTGCTCATCTTGATCACGTCCATCGGTCCCCTCCATTTGTCTTTTGCGACGCCTGGAGAGGGTCGTTTGCGTGACGGCCCAGCTCTACTGAGCGGGCACATTCACTCCTCTCCTTGAAGGCCGACGAAGTTAGCTGACGGGTTCGGGCTCAAAGAGTTGCCCTACTCGACATCACCTCATCACGTCGAGACTCACCCCAAAACAACTAGTGGGTCCTCCGCTCTCCCTTTTCTTTGGAGATTAGGCCTGGTCGCAGGTTTTCTTTTCGCAAATCAGAGCAAAGCTGGCAAGCGATTTTTTTCCTAAAATCGTGCGAGATAGCAGTCAGCATTCTTGACAGCTGTCACGAAGTTGACGCTGGTCCACACAGGACCTTTTGCACGCAACGCATCAAAGCACGTGGCACGTGTGATGCACAGCCGCCGTTGCATCGAACCCACAACGAAAGGGGGATATATGTCGAGTGCTGAACCGCGCGACAAGGCTTTTCCCATTGCGGCCTTGCGCCGCCGGCTCAATATGACGCAGGAAGAATTTGCTCATGCCATCGGGGTCACCGTTTCTACGGTGAACCGTTGGGAAAACGGACACATCACTCCGAGTCGCCTGGCGCGCCGAGCAATGGAGAATTTACTGAACCAACTAGCCGCGGAAAGCCGGCAAGAGTTAGAGTCCAACGGTAGAGACAACATCCCAGAGGGTTCGAACGGGGCCTCTTGAGAAGTCACTCCAGTGCTGGAGCGCCCTGCCCGAGGAAAACGGCGGCTTCAAATGGGGTTTGCCCCAAGCAAACAGCTCGCGTCGACGCAACATCCATTCTGGGGTCGCTTTCGGACGGATGAAAACGCCGCCTGAGTCTATCAACGGCGAGAAAACGTAACTCGGTCAAGCTCGGAAAGCGGCTACTCAAGATTCGGTAGTAGCCGGGCTGAACTCCCTAGTGTCCGGGCCCAAAGGAATCCTCCGGTTGGCTCGAACGCAGCTCCCTCGTCACCCAGAGCCTGTGCCCTCTTTTGTGCTGCGTCCGCCACCAATGTTTTTGGCCCCGTTGTAACCAAGGTCTCGCAGGTGAGTTCCCCCGACCGGCACTCACCAGCCTCGACTCTCTTTTTTGCGCGAAGGGCGTCGCGCCGAGGTCGGGAAGCGAGAACTTCTAGCGGCTCCCAACAGCGGTTTAGACCCCTCACCCGACGCACTAGCGTCAAAGCCAAAATCCCCTTGTGTGGGAGTTTCGGATGTCCTAGACGCGGGCAGAGTCGTCCCTGTCGGGACCTTGGGTCGGAGCGAGCTGCATGCACGTCGTCGTTTGTTTGAAGCAAGTACCATCGGTTGCTGCCTTAAAATTCGACCCCGAAAGCAAAACGTTGCAACGCGAAGGGGTCCCTCTGGAAATCAATTCTTTCGATTTGCGGGCACTGGTGTGGGCTGCGCAGCTCAAGCAATCGCATCCCGAGACGCAAATCACCGCAGTGACGTTGGGGCCACCTCAAGCGCGCGAGGCATTGATCGATGCTTTGGCCTTGGGGGCGGACCGAGGGGTACTTTTAAGTGATCCGAACTTTCGGGGATCCGATACGCTCGCCACGGCTCGTGCCCTAACTGCTTTCCTCCGGTCGAATCCCGCCGACCTGATTTTGTGTGGCCGGTACAGCGTTGACGCCGAGACGTCACAGGTCGGCCCCGAAGTGGCGGAGCTGCTCGCGGTGCCTCACGTCTCGCTCGTGCAGCGGATCACCCTAGCCCAAGCAACTCCGAGCGTCCTCCTCGAGGTCGAGCGGGAAACGGATTCAGGTTGGGAGCGGCTCCAAGTTGTGGCCCCGGCATTGCTCACGGTAACGGAAAGCCTAGCACCAGAGCGTTTCCCTTCCAAAAGCGAGCGGGAGCGTGCTGCGACCCAGTCGATCCTCCAACTGTCGGCGGCAGACCTCGGCTTGCGCCCAGAGGATATTGGCTTCGCAGGCTCGCCCACTTGGGTACGAGAGTTAGTCGAGGTGCCTAGTTCGCGACGACAATTGGTGCTGACCGAAGAGAACCTGCGGCTGCGTGTGGCGAAGCTGGCGAGCATCCTCGTCGAGGAATACGGTGCGTTTAGAGTTTGGAGGGTGCCAGCTCCCCGCGCCTTTGCGCCGGCCCCTCCATTGAGAATCCAGGTCGAGCCCAAGGATGTGCTTGTGCTTGGTGAGGTGCGTAATGGCTCGGTCCACCCAGTTACTTGGGAGCTGGTAGGCAAGGCGACAGAGCTTTCCTCGAGCATGGGCGGGAAGGTGCACGTGGCCCTGCTCACCGAAGAGCGAAAACATTTCGAAGGTGCGCTGCGAGAAGCCGGTATCGATCGGGTCATCATCGTTTCTGGAGCTGCGTGCAGCTCCTACCTACCGTGGGAACATGCAGCACGTCTGGTCGAAATCATCCGTAGGGTCAGACCTCGTTTCGTCCTTGGTCCTTCCACTGCTTACGGGCGAGACGTCCTACCGCGAGTTGCCGCCCGGCTCGGCCTGGGGTTGACAGCAGACTGTATCGATCTTGGTGTCGGAGCCGACGGTTCTTTAATCCAGTACAAGCCAGCGTTCGGCGGCAGTATTGTTGCGGCAATTTCCTCGCGCACTTTGCCAGAGATGGCCACGATCCGCCCGGGCGTTTTTCCTACTCCAGACGCAAGCGGTACGAGGCCTGCCAGGGCACAAGTTGAGCACGTTGACGCCGGAGCACCGGAAAACAATTTCCATGTACGTCGGCTAGACTATGGTCTGATCGCCGACCTTGGCGCTGATCTCGAGCGTGCCGAGGTGGTGGTGGGAATTGGTAAAGGGCTAGGTCAGGAGGGCATCGAAACGGCACGGCAGTTTGCGCAAAGGCTTGGCGCCGCGCTCTGTACCACACGCGACGTGGCCGACGAAGGTTGGCTTCCTCGGCAGTTGCAGGTCGGCCTTACTGGGCGGTCGATCGCCCCAAAGCTTTATCTTGCGTTGGCCATTCGAGGAGCGTTCGAACACATGGTGGGCGTGCGCCGAGCTGGTGTTATCGTGGCTGTGAACCGGAATCCCCGAGCTCCGATTTTTCGCCAAAGTGACCTAGGGCTCGTTGCTGACGTTCACGAAGCACTTCCCCTACTTGAGGAGGAAATCCTAAAACGCCTGGATGCCACGGAGGGCAAATGATCCATCGCGCTGGCCCGCCGGGCGGCGCTACTGTTGGCTTGGGGATGGGGTTGTGGGCACTGGTCGGGCTCAAACTGGCCCTACACCTCCTAGCGCTTCGCCATGACGACTGGTTCCGTGACGAGTTTTACTATCTCGCCTGCAGCTACCGGTTAGACTGGAGCTATGTCGATCACCCTGCGGCCTCGATTGCATTTTTGACGATGCTGGGGGGGCTGCGCGAGTCACTGTTCACTCTCCGACTTGTGGCCGCCGTGCTTGGTTGCGCGACGCTTGTTTTCGTAGCACGTCTCACTCGCAGCCTCGGAGGTAACCGCGTCGCTCAGGCCCTAGCGACAGCAACGATCCTGTTTTCACCCGGGTTTTTGGCGTTGAATAGCTTCTACTCGATGAATGCATGGGAGCCCCTGTTGTGGCTTGCAGCGGGGCTCATTTGGGTAAAGCTCGCCGAGCGCGCGCAATCCTACCTGTGGTTACTTCTGGCTGTCGTTTTCGCAGTGGGGTTGCACAACAAGCTCAGCATGATGTGGTTTGCTTTCCCATCTTTAGCCCTAGCTTTCTTTTTGTATCGTCGCCGGGCGGACATGCGCGTCGGCGTCGGCGGCGTCACTCTTGCCTTCTTCATCGCGTTGGGGCCGATTCTGTGGTGGCAATCAAAGCATGGGTGGCCAACCATTGAGTTCATGGCAAACGCCACTCGCATGAAGATGCTTCCGACTAGTCCCGCCGAGTTTTGGTTGTCGCAACTTCTCGTGTTTGGCCCGCTGGCTGCGTTGCTGGCTGCGATCGGGGCTCTCAGTGCGATCTTTTGGCGACCCTTACGTGACCGGGGCGTTGTCCTCGGGGGCAGTGTGCTGGCAATAGCGGCCCTGATGTCGGTCACCCAGGGGGTTCGCGCTTATTACCTTGCCCCCGCTTACGCTCTCGCGATCCCACTTGGTGCAACGTTTCTTTCAATTATCCAGCTCCCTAAACTGTGGCAGTATTCTCTCCGGGCCGGGGTCGTACTGTTGCTGCTGGTCGCACTTCTTGGGCTGCCGTTAGCGCTCCCAATCTTGTCGCCAGAGGCTACGCTCCGCTACCAAGCAATGCTTGCCTTGTCCGTTCCGCACGAAGAGCGCTTTGGCGCGAGCGAGTTGCCTCAACACCTGGCTGACCGACACGGGTGGCAAGACCTGGCTGCTAGTGTTGCCCGCGCTGTTGAACTCCTACCGGCAGATATCCGATCCGAAGTCACCGTGGTCGCTGCCAACTACGGTGAGGCCGGGGCCCTCGAGTTTTACCGCGACGCGTACGGTTTACCTCAGCGCATCGCAAGCCCACACAATCACTACTGGTTCTGGGCTCAACCCGAAACTTGGGGAGAGCATTTCCTAACCGTCGGATTCGCTCAAGATGCGCTGACCTTGTTTTGCGCGGAGGTGCGTGAGTTGGCGCGGGTCAATTGCCAATGGTGTCGTGAAGGGGAGCGCGGGGCTCTGGTCGCTTATTGCCGCTACGGAGGATCCGACCTGAAGGTTGACTGGGGGAGGTTGCGCCGGTTTCTCTAGCATTCACTGGGGATCGATCTCCTCAAGGCTTCTCCGCGCAAGCGGAAGCTAGAATGGACCCGGGGTTGCCTTGAGATCCGTGCGCCCCATCAAATAAGCGTCCACGCCTCGGGCACACTCACGCCCTTCCCAAATAGCCCACACGACCAAAGATTGGCCACGGCGCATATCGCCGCACGAGAACACTCCCGGAACACTCGTCATGTAATTCTCGTCTACCGCAACGGTGCCGCGCTCGGTCAATGCAACGCCAACTTGCTCGAGCAAATATTTCTCGGGGCCAACAAATCCCAGTGCCAAGAGCACCAGGTCGACCTCGAGAGTAAATTCACTTCCTGGCACTTCTCGCATGACCATGCGACCATTTTCCTTCACCCAATCGAGTCGCACCGCGTGGAGTCTCTTCACGTTGCCCTGATCATCTCCGGAGAAACGCTTTGTTTGAATGCTCCAGTCGCGAATCACTCCCTCTTCATGCGAGGAAGAGGTTCTCAAGATCATCGGCCAGTATGGCCACGGCGCAACCTCTTCCGTGCGGGATTCGGGCGGTTGGGGCAGCAACTCGAACTGGTAGACCGCAATGGCACCTTGACGGTTCGAAGTACCCAAGCAATCCGATCCAGTATCCCCACCACCCAAGATCACCACACGCTTTCCCTTGGCGGTAATTTGGTTTGGCACTCTATCTCCTGCCACCCGACGATTGGCCTGCGGCAAGAACTCCATCGCGAGGTGAATACCCTTGAGCTCCCGACCAGGAATCGGAAGGTCTCTCGCTTGGGTGGCTCCCCCTGCGAGCACGACCGCATCAAACTGCCTTCGAAGGTCCTGGTACGAGACATCCACACCGACGTCTACGCCGGTACGAAACGTCACGCCCTCTGCCTCCATTTGAGCAATGCGCCGGTCGATGTAGTGTTTTTCGAGCTTGAAGTCCGGAATTCCATAACGGAGAAGGCCTCCGATACGGTCTGCCCGCTCAAAGACGGTGACTTCGTGTCCAGCCCGCGCCAACTGTTGGGCGCAGGCTAGCCCAGCCGGGCCGGAACCTACCACAGCCACCCGTTTGCCCGTGCGGCGCGTGGGCACCAGCGGCACCACCCAACCCTCTTTGTAAGCGTGGTCAATGATCTGCTTTTCCACCTGTTTGATGGTGACTGGATCATCGTTGATGTTGAGCACACACGCCTCTTCACACGGGGCCGGACAAACGCGGCCCGTGAAGTCGGGAAAATTGTTCGTCGAGTGCAATCGGTCGATTGCCTCTCGCCAGCGGCCCCGATAGACGAGGTCATTCCAATCCGGAATGATATTTCCGAGGGGACACCCTTTGTGGCAAAAGGGAATGCCGCAATCCATGCAACGAGCCGCCTGAATCTGCAGACGCTCCTCAGGGTGCTTCCCCTCCAGTTCCCGCCAATCGCGCAACCGTTCTTTCACTGGCCGGCGAGGCGGCAACTCGCGGGGATATTCCAAGAATCCTGTGATCTTACCCATGGTCGTCGTCTTTCTTCCGATGAGCTCAACGCATCATTAGATGCTCGCCAGTTTTGCTGCTTCGGAATCCAGGTGCTGTTTGCGTAAGACTTGCTGGTATTCCACTGGAAACACTTTGACGAACTTCGTCACGTAGTCCTTCCAGCCAGACAACACCCGCCAAGCAACGGCGCTGTGAGTGTAGGCATAGTGCCGGCGAACCAAGTCGTGGACGACCTTCATGTCCTCCTCATCCAAGGGGACAATGTCAACCATTCCCATATTGCAGCGGGTGGCGAACTTCCCGTCCACATCGAGCACGTACGCCAAGCCTCCACTCATGCCGGCCGCGAAATTACGACCCGTGGGGCCAAGGATTACCACCGTGCCGCGGGTCATGTATTCGCATCCGTGGTCCCCAACCCCTTCAACGACGGCCGTCACTCCACTGTTGCGCACGCAAAAACGTTCCCCAGCCAATCCGCGCAGAAACACCTCACCCCCAGTTGCGCCGTACAGGGACACGTTTCCAACGATGATGTTTTCTTCGGCGGCAAAACTCGCATCACGTGGCGGGTAAACCACAATCCGGCCACCGGAAAGTCCTTTGCCAAAGTAGTCGTTGGCATCTCCTTCCAGCTCCACGGCGATGCCATTGGCCAAAAAGGCACAAAAGCTCTGCCCAGCTGATCCGGTAAACTTGATCCGGATGGTCTCTGGGGGCAAGCCCTTCTCGCCGTATCGTCGCGAGATCTCGGCCGAGAGCATGGTACACACCGTGCGGTTGATGTTGCGGATCGGCATTTCAATTTCGACCGGCTCGCCCTTTTCCAGCGCAGGGGCCGCCAGCCGAATCAGTTCGTTATCTAGTGCTTTGTCCAAGCCATGGTCTTGCTCCTCCACACAACGGATGGGCACCGTGGGAGGGACATCCGGCTTGTGTAGAATTTGGCTCAGGTCAACCCCCTTGGCCTTCCAGTGGTCAATGGCTTCGGCAGCATCCAGCATATCGACGCGGCCGACCATCTCGTCCACCGTGCGGAAGCCCAGTTCTGCCATGATCTCCCGCAGCTCCTCGGCCACGAACATCATAAAATTCACGACGTGTTCTGGTTTTCCTTGAAACTTCTTGCGCAGCACTGGGTCTTGTGTCGCGATTCCAACGGGGCACGTATTCAAATGGCACACGCGCATCATCACGCACCCAGAGGCCACCAAAGCGGCGGTGGCAAAGCCAAACTCTTCGGCTCCTAAAAGGGCAGCAATCGCTACGTCGCGGCCAGTTTTGAGCTGACCGTCGGTCTCGACACGGATCCGCCCGCGCAAGTCGTTCAAAACAAGGACCTGTTGCGTTTCCGCTAGACCGAGCTCCCACGGCAGGCCAGCGTGCTTGATCGAGGTCAGGGGCGACGCACCAGTGCCACCGGAGTCCCCACTGATCAACACAACGTCGGCTTTGCCTTTCGACACCCCTGCAGCAATGGTACCGACACCGACTTCAGCGACAAGCTTCACGCTAATGCGGGCACGGTTGTTGGCGTTCTTGAGGTCGTGGATCAGTTGCGCCAAGTCCTCAATGGAATAAATGTCGTGGTGAGGAGGCGGGGAAATCAGGCCCACGCCCGGCGTGGAGTAACGGATGCTGGCAATGTATTGATCCACTTTGTGCCCTGGTAATTGGCCACCCTCTCCCGGCTTAGCCCCTTGGGCCATTTTGATTTGGATTTCATCGGCATTGACCAAATAGTGGCTGGTGACACCAAACCGGCCCGAGGCAACTTGCTTGATCGCGCTCCGCCGCGAGTCGCCGTTAGGGTCAGGAACGTACCGCACCGGATCTTCTCCGCCTTCGCCGGTATTCGATTTTCCCCCGATGCGGTTCATTGCGATGGCCAAGGTTTCGTGGGCTTCACGGCTGATGGAGCCCAAAGACATCGCTCCCGTCTTGAACCTCTTCACAATTTCGGTCGCCGGCTCGACCTCGCTCAAGGGAATCGGCTTCCCCGGTTTAAACCGGAGCAAACCACGAATGGTGCAAAGCTGGCGGCTTTGCTCATTCACCAGGCGGGAGTACTCCTTAAACAACTGGTAGTTACCCGAGCGGCAGGCATGTTGCAGCTTGGCAATCGTGTCAGGGTTATACATGTGATACTCGCCACGGCGCCGCCACTGGTACTGCCCACCTGGGTCGAGCTCGCCATCCAGATTTGCGGGCACTTCGTAGGCCTCGTGGTGTCGCATGGCGCACTCCTGCGCGATCACATCGAGACCTACGCCTTCGATGCGCGACGCCGTCCAGGTAAAGTAGCGATCAATCACATCGCGATTCAGCCCGATGGCCTCGAAAATCTGGGCCCCGCGGTAGCTTTGCACCGTGGAGATACCCATTTTTGTCATCACCTTGAGGACGCCCTTGTTTGCCGCTTTGAGGTAGTGCTCGACAGCGGTAGCCTCGTCCACGCCTTTGATCCGGCCGTCACGAACCATGTCGATCACGGTTTCGATCGCCAAATACGGATTCACGGCACCTGCGCCGTAGCCAATCAAACAGCAAAAGTGGTGTACTTCCCTTGGCTCGCCGGACTCTACCACGATACCACATCGAGTCCGGGTGCCCTCCCGAATCAAATGATGATGAACAGCGGCTGTCGCCAGTAAGCTCGGGATCGGTGCCCAGGTCTCATCGTGCCCGCGGTCTGACAAGATCAGAATACTGTAACCCTGATCGATTGCCTCGGACGCTTGCTTGCAGAGCTCATCGAGGGCACGCTCCAATCCTGCTCCTCCGTCGGCAACCCGGAACAAGGTGCGCAAAACTTTGGAGCGAATCCGCCCCACCGCAATCCGACGAATCTTCTCCAAGTCGACGTTGCTAATGACCGGATTCTCGAGCTCCAGTTGATGGCAGTGCAAAGGTGTTTCCTCGAAGAGGTTTTGCTCGGAACCGATCGTCGCCTTGAGGGACATTACGATCTCCTCGCGGATCGGATCGATGGGCGGGTTTGTCACCTGCGCAAAGAGCTGCTTGAAGTAATTGAAAAGCAGTTGGGGACGATCGGAGAGCACCGCCAGTGGTGTGTCCGTTCCCATCGAGCCCACGGCCTCTTGGGCATTGATTGCCATGGGCGCCATCAACATCTTCAAATCTTCGAGGGTATAGCCGTGAACTTTCTGGCGGGTCAGCAAGGTTTCAGGGTCGTAAATCGGGGGCAACTCCCGCGGCTCGGGCAGCTCGTCGAGTTTGACCAGGTTTTCGGACAGCCACTGACGATATGGTCGCCGGCTCGCGATGCTTTCCTTGACCTCCTCATCGCCCACGATCCGGCCTTGCTCGGTATCGACCAAGAATAGCCGGCCAGGTTGGAGGCGATCCTTGTGCAAAACGTTTGCGGCCGGGATGTCGAGCACGCCCACCTCAGATGCCATCACCACAAAGCCGTCGCGGGTAACCACGTAACGTGACGGCCGTAAGCCGTTGCGGTCGAGCACCGCTCCGATCAGCCGACCGTCGGTAAATGCGATCGAAGCTGGTCCATCCCACGGTTCCATCAAACAAGCGTGGTACTCGTAAAACGCACGCTTGGTCTCGCTCATACTTTCGTGCTTTTGCCACGCCTCTGGGATCATCATCATGATGGCATGTGGCAGCGAGCGTCCGGTGCGCACCAATAGCTCCAGGGCATTGTCGAATTTCGCGGAGTCGCTGCCCGCTTCTTCGATGATCGGCCGCAGCTTGTGGATGTCGTCCCCGAAGAGCGGAGAGGAGAACATTTTTTCCCTGGCCCGCATCCAGTTTTCGTTGCCGCGAAGCGTGTTGATCTCGCCATTGTGCGCCAAAAAACGGTAAGGATGCGCCCGCTCCCACGACGGGAAAGTATTCGTGCTAAAACGCTGGTGGACCAACGCCAGCGCCGATTTTACTCGTGTGTCGCGAAGGTCAGAGTAAAACAACGGAATCTGCTGGGGTAACAGAAGCCCTTTGTAAACAATCGTGCGGCTCGACAGGCTCGGCACGTAAAACGACTCGGAATCACGTAGCCCCGCCTCGCGCACCGCACGTTCCACGCTCTTGCGGATGACGTACAGTTTGCGCTCCAGTGCGTCTTGATCACCAACGTCAGCGCCTTTGCCGATGAAGATCTGGCGGATCTCGGGCATAGACTGCCGCGCAAGCGGCCCGCAATGCTCTGGGTGCACAGGCACCCGCCGCCAACCTAGGAGACGCTGCCCGTTCTCCCGCACGGCCTTTTCGAACAACCCCAAACATGTGTTGCGTTCGGCCGGATCACGCGGCAAGAACACCATACCCACGCCATATTCTCCCGGAGCGGGAAGAGAGATTCGCAGATCGCGACACTCCTCACGGAAAAACTCGTCGGGAATCTGCAAAAGCATCCCCGCCCCATCCCCTGTGAGTGGGTCGCACCCACAAGCGCCACGGTGGGTCAGATTTTCCAAAACCTTAAGGCCCTTGACGATAATGTCGTGTGACTTCTCGCCCTTTACGTTGACCACGAAGCCCACACCGCACGCATCGTGCTCGAAGTACGGGTCGTACAGACCCTCCCTCTTTGGCCTTCGGAGCATTGGCATCAGCTCATCCCTCCTAACATCTGCCCACCGTCTTGGTCGGCGTTGTTCCGTTCCTTTCGGCTAACCTTGCGACCACCCACTGCCAAATCGGAGGAAAGCGCAATTTGCGTCCTCTCGATGTTCGTGGACAACACCACCATGGTCTCCGTACGCTCCACCCCCGCAATGGAACGAATCTCCCGAATCAATCGTTCCAAGGTCGAAGTGTTCTTCGTTTTGACCTTCAGCAGGAAAGTATGCTGCCCGGTCACATGATGACACTCCAAGACCTCGGGCAGGTTTCCCACTTCTTGTTCAAATGGTTCGATCCGCTGGGGATGGCCGACGGAGACCCCGATGAACGCCGTCACATCCTTGCCAACGTGCCGGGCGTCAATCACGGCCCGATAGCCAAGAATCACTCCGTGGTCCTCGAGCTTCTTGATCCGCTCGATCACGGACGGCGCCGACAAGCCAACTTGCTGCCCGATCTTCGCTAAGGAAACCTTGCAGTTGTCCTGCAGCAAATTGAGAATTTCTAAATCAATCGAATCAAGTTCGAAATCCTGCGGACCTAATTTCATAAGCCTCTTTCCGGGCGGAGCCTAACAAAAAGCAAGTTATCCACCTGGTGTCAAGGCTTCCTTCGGAAAAGTGCAGCCAAAACCTAATGGGGCCCCTTTCATTGGAGCCACGCCTGGCGGCGGAACCGCTGGAGTGTCGGGCGGGAGAACGGGCTGGTGCTACCGACCAGTCCAGCGCGGCGGACGCTTCTCGCGGAACGCTGCCACGCCCTCCCGGGCGTCCTCGCTCATGAACACGCGGGCAGAAAGTTCCATTTCCACTGCCAGTGCACTCTTCAGGTCAAGAAACGTACTCCGCTTTGCCGATTCTTTCACGGTGCGGATGGCTAGGGGGCCGTTGAGGCAGATCGTCTCAGCCCACTCCCGTGCTTTTGCCAGCACCTCGCTTCGGGGCACAACAGCATTCACGAGGCCCATTTCCCATGCGCGCCACGCCGGAACGCGATCCGCCAGTAACAGGAGCTCCATGGCGTGACACCAAGACAACTGCCGCACACTATGCACTGTGGAGCCCCCGCCCGGGAACAGTCCCCGTCTGGGCTCGGCCAGTTGCAGCCAAGCCTCTTCGGCCATCACTCGGAGGTCCGTGTTCCAAAGCATCTCCAGACCCCCAGCAGCGCACACCCCGTTGATGGCCGCAATCACGGGTTTATACAGGCTAAACTCCGTTCCGTCGGGCAGCGTGGCTCCATCTCGGAGAACAGCGATCAAGCTATGCGCCATTGTGTAGCGTGAGCCTTCAACCTGCTCCGTGGCACCACCGGAAGCCAACCGCTCGACATTGTCCGTTACCATTGGAATAAACTTCTTCAGGTCGGCCCCAACACAGTACACGTCGCCTACGCCGGTGAGGATGGCTACGTACGCCTCGTCATCATCGCGGTAGCGGATCCAACAGTCTGCCAGTTGACCGAAGTGCTCCAAGTCCAATGCGTTGCGGGCTTCTGGGCGGTCAATCGTGATGGTGACAATGTGTCCCGACTTCTCGTAGTGTATGGCCATACGAGGCAAAGGCCATCACTCAGCCCCGCTGTCAAGTACCGCCGAAGCCGTGATCGGGAACTAGCATCCGCCGGCTAGCGGTGGGAAAAGGCTCAGTTGCTGCCCCTCCTCCAACGGAGCTTCCAGGTCCGATTGTTTCCCATCGACCACGGCAATTTTCGCGTGGTTCGGCGGGATCCGCAGCGCGGCAATTGCGTCCGCTACCGTTGCGCCAGGCTTCAGCTCTACGACAACGGTGTCATCCAAAGCATCCGGCGGGAGGTATTTCCTCAATGAAGCATGGAGACGAACCTGCACACGCATGGATGCCACCCCAGCTCATTACCGGGCCGCCACCGCGGATTGAATGGCCGGCCCTTGGCCACTGGCCCGTAAACCGCAGAACTCTTCGTAATCGATCAGCTCCTTAATCGTCGGCTCATCGCCGCAGACGGGGCAGCGGGGATCGCGCCGTAACTTGTGGATGCGAACCTCCATGCTCAACGTGTCGAAATAGACCATGCGCCCAATCAAGGGGCGGCCAACACCCAAGATGAGCTTGATCGTCTCCAAGGCCTGCACGCATCCCACCAAACCAGGCAGCACACCGAGGACCCCGGCCTCGGCGCAGCTAGGCGCCGCGCCCGGCGGCGGCGGCTCTGGGAACAAACACCGGTAGCAAGGTCCTTTCTTCGGGTAAAAGACCGATGCCTGGCCCTCGAACTGGAAGATACTCCCGTGAACGTTTGGCTTGCCGAGCATCACACAGGCATCGTTGACCAAGTACCGAGTGGGGAAATTGTCACAGCCGTCCACGATCACGTCATAATCGGCAAACAGCCGGAGTACGTTCTCCGACGACAGCCGCTCCTGATAGCCGATCACTTTGACGTCTGGATTGAGGGCTTCCAGGGTCCTTCGAGCAGACTCAACCTTGGGCATCCCAATGCGGTCGTTCGTGTGCAAAATTTGCCGTTGCAGGTTGCTTAGATCCACAACATCGTGATCCACAATTCCGATTGTTCCCACGCCCGCAGCCGCCAAGTAAAACGCAGTCGGCGAGCCAAGCCCCCCGGCCCCGATCAGCAGCACTTTCGCGTCGAGTAACTTCGCCTGACCCTCTTCACCGACCTCCGGCAACAAAAAGTGCCGACTGTATCGGGTGAGTTGCTCTGGGGTAAACTGCCGATCTTGTTTCCAAGGATACCCTTTGTTCTTCCACGCGGTGAAGCCTCCAGCCATCGAGACGACGCGCTCATAGCCCATTTCCCGTAACTGCTTGGCAGCGAGTAAGGAACGAATCCCACCAGCACAGTACGCGATGATCGGCTGGGATTTGTCGGGCAAAACCTGCTCCACCCGCAGTTCCAGAAAACCCCTCGGCAACGAGACAGCCCCAGGGAGGTGGCCTTCCCGGTACTCCTCTTTCTCGCGCACATCGAGGAGAACCCAGCCGTCTTGTTCCAACTGCTGGCGCACCTGATCTACATCCCATTCGGGCACAACTCGTTTTGCTTCTTCCAGCAACTCGCGAAAGCTCTTGGGCATCGTCGTCTCCTTGCAACCTAGCCTACACGGCTTACCGAAAGCCTACACGAAGCCAACTTTTCTTCAACCTCAAGCCCCTGAAAACGGAAACGACCACACGTTGGCTGGGCCACCCACGCGTGCAACCAGCATGGCAGCGGTAAAGTTGCCCTGTAAAAATCGCGTGGGAAAATCATGCCTTCCTCGGCGATCGAGCCGCCAGTCCAAGCCTACGATGCCAGGAGTCCGGCGTACAGGAACGGAGGGAAACTAACCCGCAGCTTTCGCGCTCGAAAACGGCAACGTCACACTTGTGCAAGAGGTTCCGTGCAAAAGATGAATTTCTTGTGAGTGCCGGAATCATCCATCGCCCACGCCGCCGCGGGCAGAAGGCTTCAGCGTGCGCTCTCGGACCCACCGGAATTGAGCGCACTAGTGCAAATTGAGCCGCATCGAGACATACTGGTCCCCCGGCAAACCAAGACCACACCAAAGTGCGACACGCGCAGTAAGACGAGCTGTACTGCCACCCGGCCACGAAAACCTCGTTGTCCGTCGGTGCCGCGAAGGACGACTCTCCCCATTCGCCGGCCTGCCCATTGAGGCTTTGAGGAAAATGCATTCTCTTACGACTCGATTATCGGCCGATTTCATCGAGCATTTGTCCGCGAGCTGGTGTCCAATTCCGCCCGAACACCAAGCCAGGAGCAGGGATCCTTATCTGCCGAGGATACAGGGATACTCCCCCGAACTGCGAACAAAGCACTCCACAAACGGCACGATCGCCAGCCACCACTCCAGGAAACAAACCCAGAATTCTTGACTTTACGGCCCATGCTCAGTAAGCGCTCCGTGATCGAAGCAGTCCTGTTGTCGCTTTGGTTAAAGCTACGAATTTCGGCATGCTCGGGAGGGGTTGGATATGGATACCTTCATGCAAGTCTTCGATGGGATTTTTCGGTGGCTGCACGTGCTATTCGGTATCTTGTGGATTGGGCACCTTTACTTTCTCAACTTCGTCAACGCGTCCTTCGAGGCAACCTTGGATGCAGAGGCAAAGAAAAAGGTCATCCCGGAACTCCGCCCGCGCGTACTGTTCTGGTTCCGATGGGGTGCGGCGTTCACTTGGGTGACGGGCGTCCTCTTGCTCATCACGAACTATTACCACGGCGGGTTTTTGTTTGATCAAGGCAGCGGCTGGTCACTCGGCGCTGTAGTGATGATCGCGTTGGTCTTTGCTGCGCCGTTCATTTACGACGCGCTGGTAAAATCTTTCATGAAAGAACTGCAGGTAGCCTTCATTGCCGGGTTGGTACTTTCTGCGATCCTGGTTGTGTTGTTCGAGCATGTTGGGGGGTTCAGCGTGCGAGGCTATGCAATCCATTTAGGCGCGACCTTTGGGACCATCATGGCCTTCAACGTTTGGTTTCGCATCTGGCCCGCTCAGCAGCAAATCATTCAAGCGATCAAGCAAGGGCAACCGGCCGATCCCGGGCTCGTTGCTCTTGTGGGCCAGCGGTCTCGCCACAACACATACATGTCGGTGCCTCTCCTGATGATGATGGTCAGCCAGCATGCGGTTGGTTGGATTTCCTTTGCCAACCCCATTACCATCACTCTAGTTGTGTTCGCTGGTTGGATGTTGGTGTACCACCTGTACGATCGGGCGGGCCGGCTGAAAGGATTCTAAGCTCTTTACGTCAACCAAGCGCGGCTACGGCGCGGCAAAGGAAAACTCGAGCGAGGCCTCGGCGTTCGGTTCAAGCTGAACGGATTGCTTTTGCGTTCCAAGTTTTTCATGCCACACGGCGATCGTGTACCTCCCCGGCGGTAAAGGGGCAAAACGAACGTCCTCTCCCCGGCGGGTTACTGCCGCGTAGGGATGGGGCAGCACGGCCACGTAAGCGACCATCCAAGGATGCACGTCGCAGCCCACCCGCACCGCTACCTCTGGTCGTTCGAACTTCACGATGCGCGAGGTTCCCTGACGGCTGAGCATGAAGTTCGTGCCGCGTCCGGTTTGCGGCTTAGTGTGAACATTGTGTGGCTCGGGATCGCTGTTCCGAAACTCCACAGCCTGGTCGACCATGGCGATCGCCACCCTTGGCTCGTAAATACAACCTTTTTGGTCGATCACCACCGGCTCGGATGGTGGCGGAAATCGTCCAGG
>BEIG01000037.1 GCA_002898795.1 bacterium HR30
CGACCACCCACGTACAGGTTTTGCCGTTGCAGCGGCAGTGCTCGGGCTACTGATGCTCGCAAGCGGCCTAGCTACCGGCCTAGGCGTGCGAGAGAACCGAACGGTCGCACCGCTGCCTGCGAGCTGGAAGCATTTTGTTACTGGGCTACGGCGCACGTTGGGCAATCGCGCTTTTCAACGGATCTTCCTAGTCTTCTGCGCCATGACCTTGGCGGGATCGCTAGGAAATGCGGTGCAACTCTTTGTCATCAAGTATTGGCTCGGGCTTTACAGTTTCTTTCCGGTCATCGCTCTTACCTTTGGACTCGCCTTCGTGCTTTCGTTTCCCCTGTGGCGCCGCCTGTCGCAGCGGGTGGGCAAAAACCAAGCGCTTCTTTATGGCCTCGGGGCAGGGTGCGTGGTGCCTTGGGGTTGGTTTCTCGTGCCTCCGGGCAATCACGTGGCCATGCTCGTATTCGCGGGCACCGGGGGAGCGGTCATGGGGTCGATTACCCTGGCAATGTCCAGTGCCATTGACATCATCGACCTGGACGAGTGGCATACTGGGGAAAGACGCGAGGGCGCGTACTTTGGGATTTGGACCCTAGGTTTGAAGACCATGGGGGCCTTGGGGGCATTGCTGGGCGGCGGCCTCCTCTACCTGCTCGCCGGCACGCCTGGTGCCGAGGGACTGACGGCGGAGCAGGCCTGGAGGCTCTTGTGGGTTGTCGGACCGTTGCAGGCAGCCTCCCACGCCCTCGGTTTGATCGCCATGCGCCGGTTGCGCTGGGGCGCCCGCGAGGTCGCAGACCTTCAACTCGCCTTGGCCGCCCGGCGACAGGGAACGGCCTCGCGGTAACGCCTGCAACACGTTTATGCTCAGACAGACTCGCGATAAAAGAACGTCATGAGCACGCCTAAAAGGATTACGGCCGAAGGCCAGACAAAACGGGCAACCCGCAACGGTAAAAGTTGACGAAGCATGAACCACCGGGTTGTTCCGGCCACCAGGCCGAGCAGACCGAAAACCGCGTGCTGCACGTTAATCAGGTTCGTCAGTTCCTGCGTTGATCTCACCGATGCATGGGCGTGACCGAGAAGGAGCAAGCTCCCGAGGATCATCAACAAGGGCAGGGTAGGTCCGAGCGGACGGTGGAGCGGGATCCGATAGCGATCACGCCACCCCAGCCAGACGAACAACAGCACTAACAGCGCACCGAACTGATGCTCCAGAACCACCGGATCGCTCAACGCTTCACGCCACGTGACACTGCGCAACAAAAAGACTTCGGGATCGGCAAAGATCGAAATGAACAACGCAAAGGGAATGAACGTTACCGGCCACAGCCGTGTGGCAACTTCTGCAACCCGGCCCTGGCCACCCTGCAAAAGCCAGAAGCACCCCATGAGGATTACGCCCACCCCCGACCAATTGTGCATGAACTCCGAGTAAAGCAGGTCGAATCGATTTCGCTCAGAGTCTCCAACAAACAACTGTGGATCCACAAACGCTGCCGGTGGAAGCTTCGGGGTGAGCAAAGCGCTAACCTGCTCGCCCGTGAGAGTGACGGAGCGGTCATTCCCCGGAGGGGAAACGGAAGCAACGATACCTGCCACAGCAATGGCAAGCAGGGCGGCCGTCACCTCGAATTCCAGGCTGCGCTGGAAACGCTTCGCGGCAACACACCACAACTCAGGAGACCGTTCCTCTCGCGCGCGCTTCAGGTGCGGAACCGCGATCAAAAAGTTGAATGCGCCGGCCCCCACGATGGCCGCTACCAAGAAAAGCTTGAGGACGAGGCTGATGCCGTAAGCAGAAAACAACAAATCCCAGATCGATTGGACATACTGCACCGCACTGATCACTCCAGTCCCTAATGCGCATATGGAACCGGCTAGAGCGAGAGCGGAGAACCGCCCGAGTAATAGCGCCCAAGAAGAATGCTGGGCCGGCGCTAACCAAAACTGGCGTTGCAACCAAAAGTGGAAAATGACGCCGATCCACGCCGACAAAGCCACAAGGTGCAACAGGTGTAGCCCCACGGCGGTAAACGCACCGGTAGGTTGCGCCGCCGCATGGCTGACAGAGGCGGTCAACACTGCCGAGACCAGGTACGACCCAAAAGCAATGACCCAGCCGCTAAGCCTCGAGCTCAGAAGGGCCAAGCCGAGCACAAGGAGTGCCGCGCATCGGCCAAGCCCAAGTTGCCCGACCGCGGTGGTCGTCACGAAGGAGGCAAACAAGGGTAGGGGTACCCCTCCAAAAATCGTCCGACCCTCGATTTCGGCAACCTGCACGAACAAGTCGGCAAACGCAGCCGCACTGGCCGCCCAAGCAGCCTGCCGTCCCCGTTGACGGGCTAGCCTCTCTGACCCCGCACCCTCAAGGTCTAGTCTCACCCAGCGTGCAAGCAAGGCAAACCAAAAGGTTCCGCCGGCAACGACCAAGCCAACAAGCTGGATTCCATGCAGCAGGGAATGTTCCACGGCGCACGAAGCTAAAGACGGTACGACGTGCGCAGCTTATGGCGCACGGACTTCGAAAGTAATCCGACCTGGTGCTGTATGCCCATCGCGCGACAAAACCCGATACTCGACCACGTACCGACCAGGCACCAGGTCCTTAACCTCGATCCGAAGCTCCGTTCGATCGGATGGATTCACCTCCGGCGGGCGAGAGGCAAGGTTGTTGCGTTTTTTTGCCTTGAGCTCTGAGGCGGGGAACACTTCGGCCGAGTGAAACCCGCGGTCTAAAGTTTCATTGAACCACAACCGGATCACCTTCGGCGCTGCCGTAAGCAGTTGCCCATCGGCGGGATCGGAACGTAAAAGTCTCGCGTGCCCCCAAACCGGTCCGGGCAACACAACCGAAGCCGCTGCGACCACGAAAAGAGCCGCTGTTCGCAAGTTGGCAGATGGTGAGGGAATCATCCGAACAACTGCTCATACCCAATGGGAAACTTTTTGCAGAGGGAAATCACATCGTCGGCGATGGAACGAAGAACCTTTTCATTCCCCACATTTTCCAGGGCTCGCGCAATGAAATCGGCAATGACCTCCATTTCTGCCTCCTTCATGCCGCGCGTCGTCACCGCCGGCGTACCAATCCGGATGCCACTGGTAACGAATGGCGACCGAGTCTCGAAGGGGACAGTGTTTTTGTTCACGGTAATGTGGGCACGGTCCAAGGTCTCCTGAGCCATCTTTCCCGTCAAATCCGAGGGGCGAAGATCGATCAGCATCAGGTGATTGTCCGTTCCCCCGGAGACAGCACGGAAACCACGCGCTTGGAGCGCGGCGCATAAAGCTTGGGCATTTCGGACCACCTGGCGCTGGTACGTTTTGAATTCGGGTTGCAATGCCTCCTGAAACGCGACCGCCTTGGCAGCAATCACGTGCATCAGGGGACCACCTTGGTTACCGGGGAACACGGAAGACGCGATGCTTTTCGCGTACTGCTCCCGGCACATAATCATACCGCCACGTGGTCCGCGCAACGTTTTATGGGTGGTCGTCGTCACAAACTCGCAGTGCGGAACCGGGGAGGGGTGAATGCCGGCAGCGACCAGCCCTGCGAAGTGTGCGATGTCGGCCATGACAGTCGCGCCCACTTCGTCCGCAATGGTGCGAAACCTTTCGAAATCCAGTTCGCGTGGGTAAGCGCTATATCCCACAACAATCATCCGCGGGCGGTGCTGGCGCGCCAAGTTGGCCACCTGGTCGTAATCGATCCGTTCGTCTTCCCGGCGTACTCCATACGGCACCACCTTAAAAAACCGGCCAGAAAAATTTACTGGGCTACCGTGGGTCAAGTGTCCACCGTGAGACAAATCCATGGCCAAAATGGTGTCGCCCGGCTCGAGCTGAGAAAAATAAACGGCCATGTTGGCTTGCGAGCCGGAGTGCGGTTGGACGTTGATGTAGTCGGCCCCAAAAAGCTTCTTGGCGCGCTCGATCGCCAACTGTTCGGCCATGTCAACGTATTCACAACCGCCGTAATAACGCTTACCCGGATAGCCCTCTGCGTATTTGTTCGTGAGAATCGAGCCCTGCGCTTCTAAAACAGCACGGCTCACCACGTTTTCCGACGCAATCAATTCTAGATTGTACTCCTGCCGTTGCGCTTCGAGCTGGAGAATGCGGTAAATCTCTGGATCCGTGCGGGCTAATTCGCTCATTGCGCGCCTTGCTTGTGCTGTTCGATGTAATCGATCACGTCTTGAACAGTGCGGATTTTCTCGGCTTCCTCGTCGCTGATCTCCAGGTCGTACTCCTCCTCTAAGGCCATGATCAGCTCGACGATGTCCAGGGAATCCGCTCCCAGGTCCTCGATGAAAGAAGCGGACGGAGTAACCTCTTCCTCGCTCACGCCGAGCTGCTCGCAAATGATTTCTTTTACCTTCGCCTCAACTGACGATGACATGGTGACGATCCTCCTTTCTCGCACCTCGACGGTCTGGGCGTCAGCCTCGTTCACCCCACGCACCAGGCCCAAGCGCCATGCTCCTCTTCGCGATGACCAGTGACATTACATGTACAGTCCGCCATTGACGCCGATGACTTGCCCGGTGACGTAAGCCGCTGCTGGCTGTACAAGAAATAGGACTACCTCTGCAACCTCTTCTGGCTTTCCCCAACGCCCCATGGGGATCAACTGAAGGTACGCTTGCTTCAGAGCATCCGGCAGCCGCTCGACCATCTCCGTAGCAATGAACCCCGGAGCGACAACGTTCACGGTAATGTTGCGTGTCGCCACTTCCCGCGCCAACGACCGTGTAAAACCTTCGATTCCTGCCTTTGCCGCGGCGTACGCCGTTTGACCCATGTTTCCCAAGTGAGCCGCAACGGAACTGACGTTCACGATCCGCCCGTAATGTGCACGCAGCATCCAACGCACGGCCGCTTTGCTACAGAAGAAGGTGCCTGTCAGGTTCAACCGGAGAACCCGCTCCCACTCCTCCTCCTTGAGCCGAAGAAGAAGTTGGTCCGTCGTGCCGCCAGCGTTGTTCACAAGGATGTCGAGCCGACCGTAGCGGTTGACGACATCCCGCACGTTTTGGTCCACGGCTTCGGCGCTGCTGACGTCGAAACGGACCGCGTCGGCTTGACCGCCTCGCTCCCGAATTGCAGCGACAACCGCGTTCGCAGCCTCGTGGTTTTCTCGGTAATTGACCACCACGGTCGCCCCTTCGCTCGCAAGCCGCTCGGCGATTGCACGGCCAATTCCACGTGAACCGCCAGTCACTAAGGCTACCTGCCCGGCAAGTTTTGGGCTCACGCCTCCTCCTTCGACCACGAAACAGCTTCCCAATCCTCCGCAGGAATGCAGGACCAGGTGGGGATTACGCGCTTGGCAAGATTTGTTAGCACTCTGCCCGGGCCAACCTCGATTGCTCGATTAGGTGGGTACTTGCTGAGTTCGATCAGACACTCTTCCCACCTCACCGGCTCGGTAACTTGCTGTACGAGCAAGCGTCGCAGTTCGACGACATCCTCAGGATAAGGGCGTGCCGTCACGTTAGAGATGACCGGAAATCTCGGGGGCTTCATCTCGATCTGGCTCAGGATTTGGTCGAGGCGTGCTGCCGCTGGACCCATCAAGGCGCAATGGAATGGAGCACTGACTTGCAGTGGTAGAACCCGCTTCGCACCGGCTGCGCGCGCCGCTTTGCCCACTCGTTCAACGGCTTCCTTTTCTCCTGAGATAACGACCTGACCGGCACCGTTGAAATTCGCCGGGGAAACCACCGCCCCATTCGCGTATTCTTTGCACAGCTCGATCACCGCCGCGGAATCCAGGCCGATGATCGCAGCCATCGTACCTTTTCCCGGAGGCACGGCCGCTTGCATGGCCGCTCCTCTTTCCCGAACGACACGCAAAGCGTCCGCAAACGTGAGCGAGCCAGCAGCGACCAAGGCGCTAAATTCCCCCAAACTATGCCCGGCTGCGGCAACAGGCACGACCCCCGCCTCTCGGACTAGCACCGATAAATAGGCTGTGCTCACCAGAAGAAGGGCAGGCTGCGCATTTGCTGTGAGCGTAAGCTCGTCCCCTGGGCCCTCCAAACACAGCCGACCGAGGTTGAAGCCCAGCGCATCATCGGCCTGAGCGAATAGGTCTCGGACGTAGGGGTATCGCTCGTAAATTGCCTTTCCCATGCCTACGGCCTGCGAGCCTTGGCCGGGAAAGAGGAGGATTGCCTCCATCAATCTGCGCCAATCTCCAGCACTTTCCGCCCGCGGTACGACCCGCAGTGGGCGCAGACCCGATGGGGTAGCTTCGGCTCCCCACACTGGGGACACAAAACAACCGTGGGTGGAACCAACGCATCATGCGCCCGGCGTTTATTGCGCTTGGACTTCGACGTTTTCCGTTTGGGTACGGCCATGACACTCTCCTCGTCTGCACAACACTCCACTGAGGCTCCACGAACCAGGCCGTGGAACTGGGCGCCGCGCTGTTTAGCGATCTAATTTGATTTCACGCAAGGCAGCCCACCGGGGGTCGACTCGATTTGCCTCGCAATCGCACCGCTCGAAGTTCCGGTTGACTCCGCAACTCGGGCACAGCCCTCGACATTCCTCACTGCAAAGCGGCCGCGTGGGTAAGGCCAAGAGAATGTGCTCCGCCACGATGGGACTCAGGTCAATTTCTTCCCCCTCGTAATAAGCAAGATCCAAATCATCCTGCGTGAGTTCCATGTTCGGCGGGAGCTCTTCTTGGGGCAAAAGCACCAGCGAGAAATCGGTCGCAAAACTAAAGGGGTAGCTTTCGAGACAGCGCGCGCAGTACCCGACGGCATTACCCTCGACATGCCCTTGGAGAAAAACTTCGACTCCGGCGCGATAGTAGTCGAGCCGAACCTGGGCATTGGTCGGCAACTCGTAATCCCGCACCGTTCCGGCAACCAACTGCGCATTCAGCAGCGCAGTTGGCTCCTCGTAAACAACTCTCCGAGGTTGCTCCTCAATATCGCGTACAATGAGCTTCACGATGCAAACACCAAAAGAAAGGCGCAAATTTTTCGTAGCCGAGCCTCCCCTCTGGTGCAAGACAGCGGTGACGCTCGGGGGGCCGAATGGGCCTGCAGTTTCGAAGCCTGTCCGATCACGCGCCGCCGTCATTTTCTCCGTGGCAGCTCGCTTCCAGCAACATCGTTTCGGAACCGCAGGCAGCCGGGGTTACGCAGCGAAAGACTTGCCAGGTCGATTCGGGTGATCTGTTGCCCAAACTGCACAACGGGAACGAAATCGAAGACGGGCTAGCTGTAACGTTCGTCACCCGGAAACTCGGCAACGAATTCCACACCCACACTTGTGGGCACGACCTCGAACGTAACGATTCCGAGGAATACGGCTTCCTTCACGAGGGAAACTTGGGCCATACGATCTTGGAGTGGCCGCGGGCATACCATCATGCCCCCCGCCGAGCCCTTTTCGTCAAGACGCCGATCCCGGCTGTGGAAAACCACTGTCTGCCCGAGCCCGACCAGTTCCTGGGGAGCTCACGTGCGTGAGCCATGAACTGACGGCTGGGCTTTGTTTTCTGGCTCGTTCTTTCTTACAACGCCCACCCGAAGCAGGAAGTACCCATGCCCGTCCCAGCAGCTTGCAGCGCGCCATCCACTGTGTTCGTCGAAAGCGACAACTTAGGCAAAAGGTTTGGCCACCATTGGGCCCTCAGAGGAGCGAACATTCGAATTCGGGCTGGCGAGACCGTTGTCGTGATCGGGCCGAACGGGGCTGGTAAAAGCACGCTTCTCAAATTGTTCGCCACGGCCTGGAAACCGACAGAGGGGATGCTCCGGCTGTTTGGCCGGCTCGTCAGCGAGGATGCTCCCTTTATCCGCCAGCAAATCGGCTACGTCGTCCACACCAGCTTGCTCTATCCGCAATTGACCGTGAGAGAGAACCTGGCCTTTTACGCTCGCCTCTACCGAACCGCTGGGGCGGCAGAACGTGTGGAGGAGTTATCCAAGCGTTTAGGGCTCGTTGGCTGGGGAGCCCGGCCGGTCCGGGGTTTGTCCCGCGGCTTGGAGCAGCGGGCCGCATTGGCCCGCGCCCTTCTTCACCGGCCCCCGCTTCTTTTACTGGACGAGCCCCTGACCGGGCTTGACCCGGAAGCAACAGAGGAGGTGCTGAGGTTAATTGCCGAGTTACAGGAAACAGGTGTAACGGTCGTTCTCTCCACCCATGATTTTGCCAAGGCCGAGGCGGTTGGTCGGAGAGTGCTGTGTCTGCGCGCGGGGCGGGTGGTGTATGACGGTCCGATGATCCGGCCCCTAGCAGAAGCTTACCGGGCGTGGATGCAGCCTGACCCCGAATCTTTGGGTAACGCGGCATGTGGGAACTCGTAAAGAAAGACATTCTTCTTGAGTGGCGCACACGGGAGATCTTGCCGGCGTTACTCCTCACAGGGGTGTTGAGCTTGGTTATCCTAAGCTTTTCCTTCGAACCAGGTCTTCCTTCTCGGCGGGAAGCCGCACCTGGGGCATTTTGGGTGGCCCTATGGGTTGCCGCGGTTTATGGCTTCGGGCGGGCCTTTGTGGCAGAGCAGCACAATGATGTGTGGCAAGGGCTTCTCTTGAGCCCCCTCGATCGCGGAGCCCTCTACTTGGCAAAGACGATTTCTACTTTCGTTCATCTCCTGATTGCGGACGTGGTCTTGGTCGCCCTGTTCGTTTTGTTCTTTGACGTTCCCCTGGCCCTACACTGCTGGCCATGGCTGCTGTCGACGCTGCTCGCGTCTGTGGGGCTTGCCGCCTTAGGGACGCTCTTCTCCGCTATCGCCATCCGCACGCGGGCGCGCGAGGTCATGCTTCCATTGCTTTTAGTGCCGCTCGTGGTCCCTCTTTTTTTGGGAGGGGTCGAAGTCACGAGGCGTTCCCTCGCCGGGCAGCCTTTAGGTAGCGCCGAAGCGTGGCTCCACCTCATGGGGGCATTTGACGTGGCGGCTGTAGTTGTCGGGTGGGTTCTGTTCGAATATGTAGTCGAAGACTAATGGTGGAACCTCGGAAAGCCACACCACTGCTAGAAACACTCCTAGCTGCAGCGGCGGGTGCGGCGATGGTGCTCGCTCTTGGGGCAATTTTTCTGTTTGTGCCGACCGACCGCGTCCAAGGCGTGGTCCAGCGGATTTTCTACTTCCACGTACCGCTTGCCATCGTAACCTTCGTAGCCTTTGGTTTTACGGCTGTTGCCAGCGCCCTTTACCTTTGGCGCAACGATCCCAAGTGGGATCGCAGAGCGTATGCGAGTGCGGAGCTTGGTGTACTCTACTGTACCCTCGTACTGGTTACTGGGCCGATTTGGGCAAAACCAATTTGGGGAACCTGGTGGACCTGGGACGCAAGGCTGACCACGACCCTCATTCTCTGGCTCATTTACATCGCTTACCTCATGCTTCGGAACCTTACGACCGATCCAGAACAGGGAGCACGCTTCGCTGCTATCTTAGGAGTCGTCGGTGCCTTGGACATCCCCATCATCAACCGATCTGTCTACTGGTGGCGGACCATCCACCCGGCAGTGCTCGTCACGCGTGAAGGTGGCACAGGACTTACGGACCCTCGAATGCAACTCACTTTGCTGGTGGCCTTTGTCGCGCTCCTCGTTCTGTTTCTTTGGCTTCTGAAACTACGCTCATCGCAGGCCGAGCTCGAAGCACAGATCGGTGCGGTGGAGAGGGCGCTTTTGTCCTCGGCATAAGGAAGATCCCATGGAGCACCTCCACTTCTTGTTTGCCGCCTACACAGCCGTTTGGGCGATGATTTTTCTTTACATTTGGATAATGGCCAAGCGTACCCGCCGGCTCGAGGAACAGCTACGCGAACTCCTTCGGCTGTTGGAACAACACAACCCTCGTCAGGTGCCCCCGACTCCAAGTGAATCTGGTCAAGCGCAGAAGAAGATCGAGAACACTTAGGAATCGACCAGGGAAGATGCATTGTCCCATTTGTCGCAAACCAGTTATTCGAGAAGGGAACCCATGGAGACCCTTTTGCTCCGAGCGGTGTCAGCTCATTGATTTAGGACAGTGGGTATCAGAAGCTTATCGCATACCCGGCCAGACCTGGGAGCGCGACAGCGCCACAGTAGACACTGGAGCAACCGACGACCCTTCGTCAGAGAAACGTCGCGGGTGACTAACCGTGCCCATTCATCCGAGTGCCGTCATCGACCCGAGGGCCCACATCGACCCGACAGTGGAAATCGGCCCTTACGTTGTGATCGACGGACCAGTCACGATTGGCCCCCGTACGCAAATCCACGCCCATGCTGTGATTCTCGGTGCAACCACCATTGGGGCAGATAACGTGATCCACACGGGTGCAGTGATCGGCGACCTCCCGCAAGACAAAGCGTACGCAGGGCAACAATCATTCGTGTGGATTGGGGATCGCAACACCATACGCGAGTATGTGCAAATCCACCGCGGAACGCAGCCGGGGTCGGTAACTCGTATCGGCCATGGTAACCTTCTGATGACGCACGCACATGTGGCACACAACTGCGCTCTCGGTGACAACATCGTGCTTTCTAGCGGTGCGCTGCTTGGGGGCCACGTCGTGGTGGAAGATGGCGCTTTTATCTCTGGCAACTGTGTCGTACACCAGTACGTTCGTGTCGGTAAGCTCTCGCTCATGCGGGGCCTTTCGCGCACCTCGCGCGACGTGCCTCCGTTTTGCATCGTGGACGGAACCCATACGGTCCGAGCAATAAACCGCGTCGGGCTGCGGCGGGCCGGCTATTCTTCCACCCAAATTCAGGCTCTGCATCGAGCCTTCCGCAAGCTTTTTTTTCGCCCCGGCAATCTAGCCGTACGGCTACGTGAGCTCGAGCAGGAACCCATGACGGAGGAAGTCAGCTACCTCCTTGCATTCATCCGCGCATCCCGTCGAGGCGTTTGCCACGGACCGCGCGCTCGGCTTGTTGACGAAGAATAAGTGTTTTCTAGCGGGTGTCCTTGTTTGCTCGGATCCCCAACCAATCCAAACCAGCCTCGACAGCGCAACCGCAAATGCGGCGGACACGGACAGCCCCACAGTACCCAAATTGATGGTGCCTGCCTCCCCCACACACTAGCAAGGCCAAGAGTACCGGCTGCGTCGCTGACAGCAGACGGGCCTCCAGTCGGCAATCGATCCGCAGCATTGCGCACTCAACGGCGTTCCACTATGCGAGGTTTGTCATGAGGCGCAAAGCCCGCTTTGGATTTGCAGCGCTGGTGTTAGTCGGCGTAGTTACGTACTTGATGTATGTCGGCGTGCGCGAGACCGCGGTGTACTATATAACTGTGGACGAGTTTGCAACGCGGCGCGACATGCTGGCGGGACAGGGTGTTCGTGTAGCTGGACGCGTTACCCCTGGATCCGTACAACGCCGCATGACTCCGAGAGGCGAAGAGGTGTGGTTCGAACTCGGAGAATTCAAAGATGACGGGCAGGCAACACCCGTTGTACGTGTTTTCTACGTCGGAGTGGTTCCCGATATGTTTCGCGACGAAGGGGGTAGTGACGTTATCGTAGAAGGGCAGTACGATGGTTCTGTTTTGCGTGCTCAAACCGTGCTGACGTCTTGCCCCTCAAAATACGAGCCTGTGGAGCCCGCTAGCGGATCCCAGCCTGCCGGTAATTAGAAAGCCCCTCGAAATCTGCCATGACAAAGACCACCACGAAGTTTCCCGAGCAACCGGCTCGGCACTTTTGCGCCCAGGGCTTGTCTCGGGAAAGTCGAGCAGAAGCCACAGGAATTCACTTCCATGGATAGCGGCGCCATTGCCATAGTGATTGCGTGGGTGTTAGCCGCCTACGCCCTGGTTGTTTCCATTTGGGGTGGTCTTACCCGACGCGAGGACCTCATCCGCAGCGGAGAAAATGCGGTCCTCGCAATGTGGGCCTTCACGGCTGTGGCAACAGCCGATCTTCTCCGAGGGCTCGTGAGCCGCGATTTTAATCTCGAGTACGTAGCCCAGTATTCGAGCAGCACTCTTCCGTTGCATTACACGGTCGCGGCTTTGTGGGGAGGTCAGGCCGGCTCGCTCCTGTTTTGGCTGACCATCCTTTCTTCCATGGCCGCGGTTGTTGTTCTTCAAAATCGGCAGCAAAACCGTGCCTTGATGCCCATCGCCACCGCAACCCTCATGGCTATCGCCTTGTTTTTCGCCTCGCTTCTCGTGTTCGTTACGCCACCCTTCAAACGTTTGGCTTTCACCCCCGGAGACGGGCGCGACCTCAATCCCTTGCTCCAGAATTACTGGATGACCATGCATCCACCCTCGCTGTACCTGGGCTACGTTGGCTGCTCCATCCCCTTTGCCTTTGCGATTGCTGCGCTGGTCACGGGTAGACTCGACGACGTATGGATTCGCACCACGCGGCGTTGGACTTTGTTTGCGTGGTTCTTCCTCAGTCTCGGGAATTTGTTCGGAGCACTTTGGGCCTACCGAGTGTTGGGCTGGGGCGGTTACTGGGCCTGGGACCCAGTGGAGAATGCGGCGTTCATGCCGTGGCTGACGTGCACAGCCTACCTGCACTCCGTCATGATCCAAGAAAAGAAGAACATGCTCAAAGTGTGGAACATGGTCCTAGTGATCTTGACGTTTCTCCTCACCATCTTCGGGACTTTCCTCACCCGAAGCGGTGTCATCTCCTCGGTGCATTCTTTTACCCAGTCAGGCTTAGGACCATTCTTCATCGGGTTCCTTGGTTTGGCAGCCGCGATTTCCCTGGCCCTGCTGGTCTGGCGCTTGCCCGAGCTTAAAAGCACAAACGAGATTGACTCCATGCTGTCTCGCGAGGCGGCCTTCCTTGTGAACAATCTCATATTTGTCGGCATTGCCTTCGCAGTTTTCTGGGGCACGATCTTCCCTGTGCTTTCAGAGGCGGTACGAGGGGTGAAAATCACTGTAGGACCTCCCTTTTTTAACCGGGTGAACGCGCCTTTGGGCCTAATCCTCCTGTTTCTCATGGGCGTTGGGCCCTTGCTTGCGTGGCGGCGTGCATCGTGGGCCTCGCTGCGACGCAACTTCCTGTGGCCAACAACTGTGGGCGCGGCCGTGGCAATTGCCTGTGCTGCCGCGGGCGTGCGTCACGGATACGCACTCCTGTCATTTTCCTTGTGTGCTTTCGTCGCCGCCACGATTGTTCAGGAGTTCTGGCGTGCCACCCGTGCTCGCCAGCACATGCTCGGAGAACCGGGGTTCCTCGCCTTTGTGCGAGTGACCGGTAAAAATCGCCGGCGCTATGGGGGGTATATCGTCCATCTGGCAGTGGTCATGATTTTCTTGGCGATCACCGGAACATCTGCCTTTCGGGTGGAGCAACAAGTAACCGTGAAGCCTGGAGAAGCATTCGAGGTTGGTCACTACCGCCTTCTGTTCGAGCGGGTACAGAGTTGGGAAACACCGCACAGTGCCCACATGGCGGCACAACTCGCGGTGTACCAAGGCGCGAAACGTGTCGACACGCTCAAACCGGAAAAGCGGTTCTACAAGAAGCCGGAGCAGCCGGCCACGGAGGTGGCCATTCGTTCGCATCTCGGCACCGATCTGTACGTGGTGTTCGGGAGCTATGACCAGGCAAGCCAAACAGCGACGATCCTGGCATACATCAACCCCTTGATCGGTTTTCTTGAGTTAGGAGGAGTCGTCCTGGTGCTCGGAACCCTCATTGCCGTCTGGCCGCAGAGAGCGCCTCGCCCCGTCGAGGCCTGGCAAGCCGCGGCTGCTGGTGCGCGCGATCCCCACGCAGCCATGTGAGCCCCGCCCATGACTGGCTCCGTTTTGCCTGGATTGCAGAAGGGGGGTACCGGTTTGGTTCTGGTGTTAGCCCTGCTTTCGGTTGTTGTGCCATCGGCTCAGGCGCAGAACTCTCCTGCAGCAAGCTTCCAGGAAATCGAGGAGTCGCTCACGTGCCAGTGCGGTTGCGGCCTGACAGTACACAGTTGCAATCATGTCGATTGTGGTTCCGCGCTCCCGTTACGAAAGGAAATACGCGAACAAATGGCGTTGGGTAAGAGCAAGGAAGAAATTCTTCGCTACTTCGAAGCCAAGTACGGAGAGAAAATCCTTTCCTCGCCAACAACCCGTGGTTTCAACTTACTGGCTTGGATTGCGCCTTTTTTCGCGGTGGCAGTTGGTGGGGTTTTCCTCGTGTGGACCCTGAGGCGCTGGATGCGGGTGGGAAACCGGACTGCGGCCGACTTGAGCCCGGACCAGTCACGGTCCCCGGACCTGGCCGAGGATGAACGGCTGCGGCAAGAGCTGGAACGATTCGAAGTTTGACGTGCCATGGGACTGGTTTTGGTTTTGGTGCTCGCCGTTGTCGCACTAGCCTATGTGCTCGGCCCGCTTTGGGGGCCGAGCCAACCCTTGGAGCGCAGCGACGACTCTGACGCTTCCAATCGGCTTGCGGAATTGGAGAACCGCAAACGCGAGGCGTTGGCGGCAATTAAGGAGGCAGAGTTCGACTGGAACATGAACAAGTTGACCCGCGAAGACTACGATGCCATCCGCACTAAGTACGCACAGATCGCGCTTGCGGCGATGGAGGAAATTCAGCGCCTGAACGGAAGGAAAGAAGCCAAGTCAACGATTGCAACTATTTCCGGTTACTGCCCACGATGCGGCAGGGCACAACCGCAAACAGCAATCTTCTGTTCCTACTGCGGGGCCCAATTATCCCGTCGGGAGGAGGCTGCAGTAGCTGTGGGAGAAATTCCCTCTCCAAGGCAGGACCACGATCAGCCAGGCCCATAAATTTTAGCGCAAGCACTTGCATCTTTTTGTGGCTTGCACCAATTAGTGTGACGCGATGAAACGGGACTTAGGGCCGATTTCGCGCTTTCTGGAGCATCATTTTCTGCACTTTAACGCGGCGGCCTTGATGGATGCCGCCCGGGCGTATGCCGACCTCATTGACCGTGGTGGGAAAATGTTGGTCGCGCTCGCTGGTGCCATGAGCACCGGGGAGTTGGGGAAAAGTCTTGCGGAGATGATCCGCCAGAAAAAGGTTCACATCATCTCTTGTACGGGTGCGAACCTGGAAGAGGATGTGATGAACCTGGTCGCTCACTCGCATTACAAGCGGGTGCCCAACTATCGCGACCTGACACCGGCGGACGAGCAAGCTTTGTTGGAACAGCAGTACAATCGAGTTACCGACACGTGTATTCCTGAGGAGGAGGCGTTCCGTCGACTACAGAACCACCTCTTCCGTGTGTGGAAAAAAGCGCAGGAGCGAGGGGAGCGTTACTTTCCTCATGAATACTTCTTCCAACTCATTTTGTCTGGCGAGTTGGAAAGATACTATGAGATCGACCCTCGCGATTCGTGGGTGGTCGCCGCTGCCGAGAACAATGTACCGATCGTGGTGCCCGGGTGGGAGGATTCCACTACGGGAAATATCTTTGCCGCCTACGTGATCAAACGTGAACTTCGGCCGGACATTGTACGTTCCGGCATCGAGTATATGCCCTGGCTAGCAGATTGGTACCTGCGCAATGCCACACCTCCCGGTGTTGGGTTCTTCCAAATCGGGGGAGGCATCGCCGGCGATTTTCCCATTTGCGTTGTTCCCATGTTGCATCAAGACCTGGGGCGACGGGACACGCCGTTATGGGCGTACTTCTGCCAGATTAGTGATTCAACCACGAGTTACGGCTCCTACTCGGGAGCGGTGCCGAACGAGAAAATCACGTGGGGTAAGCTTGGCGTGAACACACCGCGCTTTATCGTAGAAAGCGACGCCACCATTGTCGATCCTCTCATTTTTGCCTGGGTGTTGGGGTGGTGAGCCCTGCTGGTTCACCCCGCGTGCATTGTTTCCTGTGGCACGGAGCTTTCGCAGAAGGTTTGTGGCCACAAGCGGCGAAGTATGCGTCCGTGCGGACGGAAGCGGGTTCTTTCCCACGCGCCTCGATCTTCGGGGGAAGGTACGAGAAACGATGGGCTTGATTTTGCGTGGTTTGTATTCCGGATAACATCGGTCGAGCGGTGAAGCGCGGAGGTAGTGGAATGGCGGCGAGCAAACGCGGCGGTGGTGGGGTTTCCGGAAGACGCAAAATGGGCATGGTGCTTTCGGGGGGCGGTGCGCGAGGGGCCTTTCAAGTTGGCGTTTACGAACGCCTTCTCGAAGACCGTCGCTTCGCTTCTGGGCCCGTCGCCATCTCGGGTACTTCCGCTGGCGCCATCAATGCAGCGCTGATCGCCGCGGGCCGAACACCCAAAGAAATGCTCGCATTTTGGCACTCGATTGGTGACGATCCACCGGCCACCGCGAGCGCCCGCTTCTTTTCCACCGCGGCGCGGACTCTCCTATGGCTCTTTGCCCGCGAGGGCTTGCGCCTCCTCGTACCGGGGAGGGGATGGCGCCATCTCCTGCAGCGAGCGAAAGGGCACCTCCCGCCTCGACCGGGAGATTTCCTTGCCTTTGTCGTCGAGTACATCTTGGCGTTGCGCTTCGACCTTGTGAGCGAATTCCTCTCCGGCATCGAGGAGCCGTTCGTTGCCGATACAGCCGCGCTGCGGAAACGCTTGGTCGAGGTTCTCGGAGGGGAGACCGTTCCAACCGACCGCGTGCACCTTGCCATCAACACGGTCGATGCCCACAGTGGGCGGGTGGTGCGCTTTGTAACACGCGCAACTCCTCTCACGCGTCCGCCGGATTACCACATTGTCGACGCCATTACTGTCGATATGATCATGGCTAGTTGTGCGATTCCTTTGCTGTTCCCACCCGTCCGCATTGGCCCACACTTACTTTGGGACGGCGGTTTGTTGGTGAACACGCCCCTCGCGCCGGTGGTGGCCCTTGGCGCCGAAGAAATCGTCCCGGTTCTTATCACCGAGCCAGCCGAGCCCGGGGGCGAACCCCTGGCGCACTTCGGGCGCGCGGTGGAGCGAACGGTGGATAGCCTTTTGGAAAACGCTTACAACGTGGACCGCAAACTGCTCTTGGAACGGAACCGCTTGGCCGCATTGGACCCAGGATCCTACAGAGCCGTTACCCTGTACGAGGCGGTACGGCCTGCCCGCGACGGCATCTTCAATGCTGGGTCCTATCTTTATTTCGACCGGAAAATACTCGACCAGATGTACCACGCTGGGCTCCGGGCCGCTGACGACTGGCTCAAGGCGGGCCCGCGCACGGACCATTTGGAAGATGGGTCCACAACCGCTCCAGCCTCACGAGTTCAAAGGCTCGCTGCCGTTCGGACTTCACGGGTGCCCGCATGAAACGCGACATCTTCACCAAAGAACACGAACTCTTTCGAGAGCAATTTCGCCGATTTGCTGAACGCGAAATCGTGCCGAAGATTCCCGAATGGAACCAACGGGGCATGACAGACAAAGAGACTTGGAAAAAAGCCGGCGCCCAGGGGTTCCTCGGAGCCAACCAGCCAGCAGAGTACGGAGGGGCGGGCGGGGATTTTCTGTTTGACGCGATCATCATGGAGGAAATGGCGGACCTCCGGGCGCACGCCATGATGATTTCGCTTCATTCCGACATCTGTATGCCGTACCTAACGAGTTACGGCACCGAGGAACAGAAGCAGCGCTACCTGGTACCGGCAATCCGCGGGGAAGTCATATTGGGTATTGCAATGACTGAACCCGGCGCCGGGTCGGATCTCGCTTCGATCCAAACGCGTGCGACGAGGCGGGGGGACCACTACGTGCTCAACGGCACCAAGACTTTTATCTCCAACGGCCAGATTGCCGACTTATTTATCGTTGTCGCCAAAACCAACCCTGATGCGCGCCCACCGCACCGTGGCATCAGCTTGTTTCTGGTGGAATCCTCGTTCCCAGGTTTTCGCCGCGGGAGAAAGTTGGACAAACTAGGGCTGCGAGGGCAAGACACCAGCGAACTGTATTTTGAAGACTGCATCGTGCCAGCCGGAAATTGACTGGGGGCCGAGGGCCAAGGTTTCCGCATGCTTATGGAGAAGCTCCAGCAGGAGCGCCTTTGCATTGCGGTAGCCTCGCTTGCTTCGTGCCGGCGGGCCCTCGAGGATACCATTGCCTACGTCAAAGAGCGGCGGGCCTTCGGGCAACCCATCGCTTCGTTTCAGAACACGCAGTTCAAAATCGCCGAGCTCGCCACCGAAGTCGAAATTGGTCAGGCGTTCATCGACAAACTGTTGGTCGCCCACGTCCGCGGAGAAGACATCGTGAAAGAAGTCAGCATGGCAAAGTGGTGGGTGACAGACTTGCAAAAGCGGCTCACCAGTGAGTGCCTGCAGCTTCACGGGGGTTACGGCTTCATGTTGGATTACCCCATTGCCATGGACTACGCCGACGCCGCAGTGCAGACGATCTACGCCGGCACCAACGAGATTATGAAGGTGATCATTGCTCGCCGCCTTGGTTTGGCTTGAACGCCCTCTTAGGCCGGCTGTCCCGATGGCGCGTTTGAGGAACCCACTCTTGCCTTGACCATACGCCACCGCTGAATCCGCAGTGTGTGTGGATTGCGGGGTAAACGCCCACTGGGATGCAGCGATTCTGGACACCAACACCGCTGATATCGGTAGCGCTTCCCCGAGCGCACCGACAACGGCAGGGGAGGCCTTAGATGGTGCAACAAGGGTAGGGGATAGGGAGTCCCGAGCAGTCCGCCATCGGTTCTGAGCTTTCCAGCAGCCCACCCTGGCCCGCATCGCTGCACCCGCCGCTCGCCTGGTAACCCAGCGCAGGTTTCCGCCGGGATACCCGTGTAACCCGTCGCAGCCCTGCCTTGCACCAGGGCTGCGGCGCCGGCGATCTTAGCCAGGACGACGCGGTAAAACCGGCCGTGGTGAGCGCGCACTTCGCCGTGGCGCAAGAGTGAGGCATGGTGCCGTAGGGAAAGCTTGCAACAGCCCAGACAGGTACCCGCGCCGCGATGGGCGAGGGAAATCTGGCTTCCAAAGCCCCCTGTATTTCCGGCGCTTCGCGCTACGACGTCATGATAGGGGAATGGAGCCGAAGGGATTCGAACCCTCGACCTCTAGAGTGCGATTCTAGCGCTCTCCCAACTGAGCTACGGCCCCGTACCGGATCGTGGGGAGCACCAATACCGCAGGGGATACTACCCTGCAAGTCCGCAAACGCCGCGCGTTTCGTCCGGTAGCGGCACGGGGTGACCGTATGATACAGGGCAGGACGTGTTAACGAGCGATTTTCTGGTCATTGGGAGTGGTCTTGCTGGGCTCACGTTCGCGCTCAAGGTGGCCCCTTTCGGCACGGTCGCAGTTGTGACCAAAGACCGCTTGCCTGAAAGTGCCACTGAGTATGCACAAGGTGGGATTGCCTCGGTTTGGAGCCCGGAAGATTCCTTCGCTGATCACGCTCGCGACACCATCGAGGCTGGTGCAGGGCTTTGTCACGAGGATGTCGTGGATCTGGTCGTCCGTGAAGGCCCTTCCCGCGTGCAAGAGCTGATTCGGCTCGGAACCCGGTTCGACACGAAAAACAACTCCAATGGCGAATACGACCTTGGCCAGGAAGGTGGCCACAGCCGTCGCCGAATTTTGCACGCATCGGATGCCACGGGTCACGAGATCATGCGCGCGCTGCTGGCGGCCGTACGCCAGCAAGACAACATCACCATCTTCGAACGCCACCTCGCGGTCGATCTCCTCGTGGATGCCAAATTCCGACCGGGGGTGCGTAACCCGCAATGCTGGGGAGCCTACGTCCTGGACGTGAGCACTGGAATCGTCCATCGCTTCCAGGCTCGGGCAACTTTGTTGGCCACGGGGGGCGCCGGTAAAGTGTACCTCTATACGAGTAACCCGGACGTCGCTACGGGTGACGGTATCGCGATGGCCTATCGGGCCGGAGTTCCAATCGCCAATATGGAGTTCTTTCAGTTTCACCCGACCTGTTTGTACCACCCCCACGCGAAATCGTTCCTCATCTCCGAGGCCTTGCGTGGCGAAGGCGCAGTTCTCCGTACGCCTGATGGCACTGCCTTCATGAAGCGGTACGACCCGCGCGCGGAACTTGCCCCTCGAGACATCGTTGCGCGCGCTATCGACAGCGAAATGAAAGTGCACGGATTCGAGTGCGTCTATCTCGACATCACCCACCGCAACCCTGGTTTTGTCAAGGACCGGTTCCCCCTCATTTACGAGCGTTGCCTTCGCTTCGGAATCGATATTACTCGACAGTGGATCCCGGTGGTGCCAGCAGCCCACTACTGCTGTGGGGGTGCCATAACCGATAAAGATGGAGCCACCAATCTCCGTCGCCTCTACGCAGCAGGCGAAACGGCGATGACGGGACTTCATGGCGCTAACCGCCTTGCATCGAACTCCCTGCTGGAAGCACTCGTGTTTGGCCACCGAGCCGCTGCGGCCGCTGTAACGCTGGTGCAAGGAGACCGTGAATCCATCCCAGAACTACCTGAATGGAACCCTGGGCAAGCAGTCAACAGCGATGAAATGGTCGTTGTTACGCAAAACTGGGACGAGATCCGCCGGATGATGTGGAACTACGTGGGAATCGTACGGTCAAACCGCAGATTGGCCCGCGCCTACAAACGCATTCGACTTCTGCAAGAAGAAATCGATCAATATTACTGGGACTTCCTGATTACTGCCGACCTAATCGAGCTGCGGAACATCGCGTTGGTTGCCGAGCTCATCATCAAATCGGCCATTTCTCGCAAGGAGAGCCGTGGCCTGCACTTCAATATCGATTACCCATACCGCGACGACCTCCACTGGAAGCGCGACACGATTCTTGTTCCGGGCGAACCATTCGAATGTGATCTGTGATGCGGGTCGAAGGAACGCTGATGTCCTTTAAGCCTTCGTGGCCAGACGGTACCATGACCTCCCGTTGCTTTCGGTTCCCTTGTTATCGCGTGCCTAGACTGGATTGTGGATTCAGGTCATGAAGCAGCTCAGCATTCTCGGTTCTACTGGTTCCATTGGCGTCACCACGCTCGACGTCGTCTCGCGCTTTCCCGAGCGGTTCCGAATCGTCGCTTTGGCCGCAGGCACTCGCGTCAACCAATTGGTAGACCAGGCTCGCAAGTTTGCGCCGCGCTTGATCGCGGTTGGGTCGAAGGAAGCGGTTGAAGACTTCCGCAGGCTATATCCGGACTACCAAGGCGAAATCCTTTACGGACCCGAAGGGCTCGAACGCTGCGCCACCGCCCCAGAGGCTAACCTGGTGATTTCCGCGCTAGTGGGCGCCGTCGGGCTGGTCCCAACCCTGCGTGCACTCGAACTCGGAAAGCCAGTGGCTCTCGCCAACAAGGAGGTGTTGGTAGCCGCGGGCGCACTGGTCACGACGACGGCGAAGAAGACCGGAGCCAAACTTTGGCCGATCGACAGTGAGCACAACGCCATTTTCCAAGCCCTCCAAGGGCACCGCCGGCAGGACGTTCGCCGCTTGATTTTGACTGCATCCGGGGGACCATTCTTGCGCACACCACGGGAGAAGCTTGCCGAAGTGGTACCCGAGCAAGCGCTTCAGCACCCGACTTGGAAAATGGGGGCAAAGATCACAGTAGATTCGGCTACCTTGATGAACAAAGGACTGGAGGTCATCGAAGCCCACTGGCTGTTTGGGCTGGAGCCGAGCCGCATCGAGGTCATCATCCACCCTCAGAGCATCGTGCATTCCCTCGTGGAGTATGTCGACGGCTCGCTGCTGGCACAGCTTGGCGTTCCCGATATGTCCATCCCCATTGCCTACATCCTCGGCTTCCCCGAGCGGCTCGACCTCGACTACCTCCCACGGCTCGATCTATCTCACGCTGGGCGACTGGAATTCGAAACCCCTGATTTGGAGCGCTTCCCTTGCTTGGGGCTAGCTTACGAAGCACTGAGGCGGGGTGGCACGGCTCCTGCCGTCCTCAACGCGGCAAACGAAGCGGCGGTCGCGGCATTTCTGGAGGGGAGCATTCGGTTTATCGATATCCCCAGAATCGTTCGCCTCGTTCTCGACGCGCACCAACCGACCGACGTTGACAGCCTGGACACGGTACTCCGCGTAGACCGCTGGGCCAGAGAAACCGCGCAGCGTGCGATCTCCACCAATCAGTGAGCGGTTGTGCTTTACTGGCTTGTTCAGCAATGGTAGGAGCCCACTCGTGGCTCATGAAGGAATTGGCATGTTGACGCGGGAGCAACTGGCAGTATTGCGAGAGCTGCTCTTACAGCGCCGGTCGGAAATCTTAGCGGATGCCACACGAACTGTGGGCGGCCTTAACGCCCATAAAGACAATACCCCTGACCCCACGGACCGCGCTTCGATCGAGGCAGACCACATTGCCCTGCTGCGCGTGCGGGACCGCGAGCGGAAACTTCTTTCCAAGATCGATGAGGCGTTGGCCCGAATCGACTCGGGCGAATACGGCGCGTGCGAGTCGTGTGGAGGCCCAATCGGTTTCGAGAGGCTTCAGGCCCGACCAGTGACGACACTCTGTATTCATTGCAAGGCGGAGCAGGAAGAACTCGAGCGCCGTCCAGGCCATTCGTAATGCGTCGCTGCCCCTGAGACACCCCTCGGATCGTCTTCGTCCCCGGTAGAGAACCCCTAAGAGCAGGATCGAGGGGTCTCGTATAGCCTAACGATTTTGCTTTGCCTCGGCCCCTTTTTATGCTAGCAGCATGCCTACTTCCTGAACTTCCCGAAAGTAGAGAAGGGAGAGCCGAGCATTGACAACGACCCCCCTCGACAAGGAGATTTTGCAGGAGATCGTTCGCGTCATCCGGGCGGAGGAGAAGGTCCCTTACACGGTCGACGTGGGTGGTAAACGTTATGCTCTGACTTACCTTGAGGATCACGCCCAGCGCTTGATGGATGCCCTGGCCAGCCGAGATGCCAACATGCTGAGCATTTTGTTCGGTCAGTTGGCGAGTAAAGTCAAATACCAAGCGGTCGCAAGCCCCGAGCCCCGCGTCGCACGACGCCCAGCGAAGGCTCAAAAGAGTGTGGCTACAAAGGCAACCCCCGCACGCAAGCGGAAAGCGGCTTCCACGACACGGGTTTCCACCTTACCCAAAGCCCGTAAACCGTCCACCACCGCTCCAAAAAGGGCACGCGCAAAAGTCGTAACAATGCGCAAACTCGGTGCTTCCGCACGGAAAACCCGGCGGAAGAAGTAGCCCGGGTTCGGCTGCTTCACCTTTCCCGCACCGAGTCATTTCAAATCGGGTGCTCTGTGCTTCCAGTACGAGTGCATCCGAAACAGTCTCACGAACGCCGGACACATCCCATGTAGCGATTCAGCCATCCTCCAGCTCGCTACCAGTTGTGAGGTGCGGAACATTTCGAGCTAGTGAAGGAATCTCGACAGTAAACACCGTTCCGCGACCTTGCCCGCTTTCCACTTCGATGCGTCCTTGCAGAAGGTCTACGAACCGGCGCACAATGTACAAGCCTAACCCGACCCCGCCGGGGACTTCCCCAGGTCGGGGGACCTGGTAAAACATCTCGAAAATTCGATCCTTTTCCGATTCGGGAATACCAATGCCGGTGTCCCGTACAACAAAACGGGCGACACCATCGCCGGCGACCTCTGCCTCGAGGCTCACCGCTCCCTGTGGAGTGAATTTGAATGCATTCCCAACCAAATTCCGTAAAATAATTGCTACCTTCTCCAAATCCGTCCGTAGCAGGCCGTTTCGACGAACCTTAGTCACAAAATCTACCCCACTGGCCCGCGGTGAGTGCAATAATTGCTCCCGCAAAGCCCGCACGAATGGTTCGAGCGACGTCTCCGAAACGTTGAGCGCCACAGTTCCGGATTCCAATCGGTTCACGTCTAAGGTCGCATTGATCAAACGGAGGAGTTCACGGCTTTGCTGGCGAATCCGCTGCAACGGCTCAAGCGCGTCCTCGGGCAGCAGTCCAAATGCGCCCTCAGCAAGAAGGTCGGCATACCCAATGACGATGTTGAGCGGTGTGCGGAGCTCATGGGACATGGTCGCAACAAATTCGGATTTCAGGCGATTTGCTTGCTCTAGCTCCGCGTACAAGCGAGCGTTCTCCAACGCGATCGTCGCTTGTCGGGCAATGCCCTGCAAGATGCGGTGGTGGCGCACGGGAAATGGGTCTTCCGTTCGGCCGCGACCCACGGCCAGCAAGCCGACCACCTGCCCGTTACGCTCTAGCGGAGTGACCAACATGGAGCGTGTCCGAAAATATCGCATTAGGGCTCGCCAACGTGGGTCCGGTGGGTTGCATCGTGAAACCTCCAAGATGCTCCCTGGATCCGACACCCTACGGAGTGTGGGGTATTCCTCAGCTCTAATCTCCAGACCCTTGCCTTCCTGCAGAAGGTCGTCCCGGCTGGCGGAGCCAGCGGCAATACGAAAAACCCCGGGCACGGACGTTTCCAGCAAAATGGCACACCAATCGACCTGCAATAGGTTTCTCGTCCGTTCTACGAGACAGTCTAAAACAGCGCTCGGACCCATGGCCGAGGCTAGCTCCCGCGCCATTTTCAGTAACGAGCGCGTAACGATCATTGCCTCGTCGCGGGCACGCGACTCCCGGAAAATCGCCCGACGCTGAATGTCCAGATGCCGACTTATGAAAACCGAAGCGGCCACAGCCGCTGCGACAATCGCGTACCAATAGATGCCACGAGCCCCCAAGCGCTGGTACCACACTAGGAGAGGAAACCCGACCAACGCGGGGGCGCCCGCCAAAACTTGGTATAGCGGAGGCCACGGCAGCAGGACTGCGAGCACCAACAACACCACCGCAGAGTTCGCCCCGATAATCGATGCGTCCGCACCTGTCATCGCTGCGTAACCGAGCAGTGCAAACAAGATGCTGAAGACCACGACTGCAGTCGCCAGCGTCACTGCCCGTCTCCGCAGGAGACGACGCCGCGCCCGCCACAGCATGAGTATCGGTATGCAACTTGTCGCAACCCATAACATCAAGAACGGCAAGCGTTCTGGAAAAAAATAAAGCTCGGGCCCCCCAAAAAGGACGACGAAGAACGCCGCGACGGATGCAGCCCAGGCGTGCTGCCGCAACGTGAGGATTTCCCTTTCCCTGGCGTAGGCGTTGGCTTCGTCCACACGAGTCACCATACCAGACCAAGCACGACATGCACCAAAAATGGAAACTTTTTTTATCTCGCCCGAAACTCGTGCTAACTGTGCATTAGGCGTTGCGTTTAGCTCATAGTCTACTCCGTGCATAAGATGACGCATTCGACCCGCCGAGGTCTCCCGCCAGCGCCCCTTCAGTAAACCTTCGCTCAGGTTCACCTTCAGCTGGGCGGGGGTTCACCCTCGGGGAGCCACTGGGACCCGATCCACGGAGGACCAGCAGGCTACCATCCTGGTATCCGCCGCTCGTCTGTTTCCGCTCGATCGCTAGAAAAGGCTAATCCCGGCCTCACGTGGCGTAAGAGGGCCTCGGTCCGCTTCTTCGCCCCCTTCTACGTAGAAACTCTCGCCGGCGGGCGGCATGAGTTCGCCGCACCGCCTCAGACCCTTTCGATCGCCTTTGAGAATTGGTCGGACCCGTCCGCCAGAAGACGCCTTTTCGTTCAGGCAGAAGCCCAATCGTCAAGTGAAGACAAAAGACTCTTTTTGGGTCCGCAAGAGCAGGAGGTAACGCACCTTTCGGTTACCACGAAGGTGGTTCAGCCACTACAGGCTCGAGTGCTCAAAAAACTTGCGCCCGACTCCACGCCCAAACGCGTGGAGCATTGACCCTTAAGAGGGGGACCGCCGGATTAACTGCTTCGATACATGATCAGGCCATGCGACGGGTCGTAGGGCGAAACCGCCACAGTTACACGGTCCCCCGGGATTACGCGGATGTGGTACCGCCGCATACGGCCACCAATTTTCGCCAGGAACTTTTGTCCCTTGTCCGACTCCACGAGAAACTGGCCACCGGCCAGAACCTCTTTTACCGTTCCTTCAATCTGGATCAGGTCCTCACGACTCACTCAGCAAAACCTCCTTGAACAACAAGTCTAGTGTTCCAATTTTTAAACGTGCCCATAAAGTAGCAAACTTTCCGAACAAGTGCCAAGCACACAAATGGCCGGCGTCAGGGCCATGCTAGGTCTCCCGCTCGAAGCGGCTCCAAAGGTTCACCAACTGAATCTTGTCAGCCAGGGAGCGACCTTGGTCGCAAAGTAGGTAAGAACGAAATCCGCGCCAGCTCTTCGGATCGCGAGGAGACTTTCGAGCACTGCGCGTTTTTCGTCGACGGCACCGTTCTGAACGAGCAACTGGATCATGGCGTATTCACCACTGACCTGATACGCTGCCACCGGACAGCCAAAGGTCTCTTTCACGCGCCAGAGCACGTCCAGGTAAAAGGTGGCCGGCTTCACCATCACAATGTCGGCACCTTCC
Source organism: bacterium HR30 (assembly GCA_002898795.1). Classification (GTDB taxonomy): domain Bacteria; phylum Desulfobacterota; class Binatia; order HRBIN30; family HRBIN30; genus HRBIN30. Next base: position 26,317 of record BEIG01000037.1, read on the forward strand.
TCCAGATCCAGCTCCACTTCGCGCAGCGCTTCGTTTCCATTGGCGGGGTCCATCTGGTAACTGCGCCGATCGCCAAACCGCGGCGCGGATTCCGCAGCTTCCCGAAAGGGTCCGTAAAATGCCGAGGCGAACTTCGCTGCGTAGGCAAGAATGGGGATATGCTCGAACCCCTCGGCGTCCAAGGCTTCCCGAATCGCCGCCACGCGGCCGTCCATCATATCCGATGGTGCCACCATGTCGGCACCTGCTTGTGCATGAGACACAGCTTCTTTTGCCAGTAGGTCCAGCGTTGCATCGTTGTCCACATCTTGGCCGACGATCACGCCACAGTGGCCATGGTCGGTGTACTCGCAGAGGCAAACATCCGTAATCACGGCCAAGCCGGGACAAGCCGTTTTAATGGCACGGATTGCTTGCTGCACGACACCATCGTCCCGCCAGGCGCTGGACCCCGTTGCGTCTTTGTACTCCGGAATGCCGAACAAGATGACGGCCGGTATACCCAGGTCGGCAATCCGACGGCATTCCTCGACTGCCCGATCCACCGACAATTGGGCCACACCGGGCATACTTTGTACAGGCTTCACGACTCCATGCCCAGGTACGACAAACAAGGGCATCACCAAATCATCAACCGTCAGGGTCGTTTCGCGCACCAGGCGCCGAAACGCCTCGGTGCGGCGCAACCGGCGCATGCGGACCTCGGGAAATGCCATTAGCGACGTCCTCCTTTTGCCGTTGAAAAGTGTTCCACCACAGCTCGGACCAACCCTGCCGCCGTAAACTCTTGCGCCTCCACCTGGACATCGAAACGATAACTGCGAGCAGTATCGGCGGTGATCGGGCCGATACACGCTACCGGTAATTTTTCCAATGGGACTCCCTGTTCGTCGCGTATGAGTTTCACGAAGTGGTGGACCGTGCTGGAGCTGGTAAACGTTACCAAATCGATCTCCCCGCGCCGCAAGGATTCGGCAACAAAGACCGCGTTGGGGGCTACGGGAACGATGCTGCGGTAGGCCTCGACCTCCACGACCTGCGCTCCCAACGAGCGCAACTGCTCTGGCAACACCTTACGGGCTCCGGCAGCTCGCGGCAGGAGAAAGCGTTTCCCCGCAACGCCGTGGCTGGCCAACGCCAGCGCTAAGCTTTCTGCGCGGAACTCGTCGGCAGTGACGTCGACTTTAAGTGCGAACTTCTCGACCGCTTTGGCCGTCTCGGGTCCAATGGCGGCAATGCGCGCACGGTGCCAAGCACGAATGTCTTGTTTCAGGAAGCGCAGTCGCTCCATAAACGCCTGAACACCGTTGGCGCTGGTGAACACGATCCAATCAAATTCCTCAGGCCGCGTAAGTGCTGCATCCAAAGCGGCGAACGACTCCGGTGGGGCAATCTCGATCGTCGGGAATACAATGGCTTCCGCCCCCAAGTCGGCAAACAGAGCAGCCAAGCGCTCGGCCTCCGGTCGTGGACGAGTTATAACGATACTTTTGCCAAAAAGAGGCTTCCGCTCGAACCACGAAAGGCGCTCGCGAAGCCGCACAACTTCGCCAATGACCGCTACCACGGGCGGGCGAAGGCCTTCCTCTTCCACGCGATCGGCGATGTCCGCGAGCGTACCCACGACCGTGCGCTGGCGGGCGCGAGTTCCCCACTGAATAACCGCTACCGGTGTGTCCGGGGTGCGGCCCGCCTGACGAAGTCGCTCCATGTTCTTCCGGAGCTGTCGCTGCGTCATGAGCAAAACCAATGTCTGGCCGCGATGGCCCAGATGTTCCCAAGGAACTGCAAGCTCCGGCTTCTCCGGATACTCGTAACCTGTGGCGATTGCCACCGAGGAGCAAATGTCGCGATGCGTTAGAGGGATTCCGGCATAGGCAGGCACAGCGAACGCCGAGCTCACGCCGGGAACCACTTCGACATCGAGCCCAGCGCGCACCGCGGCCTCGGCCTCCTCTCCGCCACGCCCGAAAAGAAATGGATCGCCGCCCTTGAGCCGCACCACGGTTTTTCCTGCTTGGGCATGGTGCAACAGGATGCGCAGGATTTCTTCTTGGTCCACACGTGGACCACCACCATGCTTGCCCGCCAGGATCAGTTCGGCATCAGGCCTTGCCCAGCTCAGCAGCGTCGGATTGACAAGATAGTCATACACGATCACGTCCGCGCGCTCGATCCAACGCTGCCCAGCGCGTGTGATTAAGCCAACGTCGCCTGGACCGGCTCCCACGAGAACAACTCTTCCCGCCATCGACCGCTCGTCACCTCAAGGCGACTCTTTCTCCTTGCAAGAATTTTTCGCCCCCGCAGCGCAAAAGCTGCGCTGCAAGCTCTCTTCCCACCTCCACCGCATTCTCTGGGGAACCTCGGGACACGCCTCGGACTACTTGGCAGCCTGTAGGGTCAGCAATCACACCGTGCAGGACGAGTTCTTGACCTCTAACCGCCGCGTGGGCTCCAAGCGAGGTGTGACACGATCCCCCGACCGCAGCAAGGAAAGCGCGCTCTGCCTCCAGGGTACACCCGGCAACTCGATCGTGCAGAAAGCTCAGGCGCTCAGCCCAACCGTCCGCTCTGGTTTCCACCACCAAAGCCCCCTGGCCGACTGCAGGCACGATCAACATTGGATCGACACGCACAAAACGGTCATCCCAAATACCCAATCGTCGTAGCCCAGCCATTGCCAAGAGGAGTCCATCCACCTCCCCCCGCATCAATTTGTCCAGACGAGTGTCCACGTTTCCTCGACACGGTACAACGCGAACATCTGGTCGCAACCAGCGCAGCAAGGCGGCGCGCCGTGGGCTACTCGTTCCTAAGACCGCGCCTCGGGGAACTTCCTCCAGCGAGTAGCCACACTCGGTCACCAAAACATCGCTTGGATCCTCTCGGCAGGGAACAGCGGCGAAAACCAGTTCCGGCGTAATCTGCGCCGGTAGATCTTTCGCGGAATGCACTGCGCAATCCGCCTCACCATTGAGCAGCGCCTCCTCAATTTCTTTCACAAACAGTCCCTTACCTCCGAGAGCAGTCAACGGTTGCTCGGAAAACCGATCGCCAGAGGTACGCACAATCACCACTTCCGTAACCCAGCTTGGGTGCGACTCCCGAATTTTCGCTGCTACCCAGTTCGTCTGAGCAAGGGCAAGCCTGCTGCCACGCGTGGCGATGCGCACCCGCATGGTCATTCGTCCTCCTCGTTTTGATCGAGCCGGAACAAGTGTCGCGCCGCGGCCAAGTACAATTTCTCTTTCTTCCCTCCCTCGCGCTTGATTTGGGTAAGAGGCAGGTGCAGGACTTTCGCCAACAGTGATTTAGAAAAGGCCGCAATTTCCTCACGGAGCGCCGTGTCGAGCTGCGGATGGCTAGCAAAGAACCGGTCCACTTCCTGTTGGCGGATTCCCTCGAAGGTTTCCCGCAATGCCACAATCGTCGGCACCACTTCCAAGGAGCGTAACCAACGCATGAAGGAGTCCACTTCGGCGTCCACGATGAGCTCGGCGCGTTCTGCCTCTTGGGCCCTTTCTTCCCGGTTCTGTTTGGCAACCGCTGCCAGATCATCCACATCGAACAAGTAAACCTGATCGATTTGGTTGATTGCCGGATCGAAGTTGCGCGGCACACTCAGGTCGATCAAAAACAAGGAACGAAACTTCCTTTCCCGCAGCGCCTGCCGTACAGCCTCCGCAGTGAGGACAAAACCCTCGGCCGCTGTGGCTCCAATGACCACGTCTGCCCACAGCAACGCTTGGGCGAGATCCTCGAAAGGCATCGGAGTGCCTCCGAACTGTTTGGCTACCGTCACAGCACGCTCGAAGTTCCGATTGATCACAAGCAAGCGCCGCACCCCATGAGACAAGAGATGTCTCGCCGCGAGTTCGCCCATGGTGCCGGCGCCAATCAGCAGCGCCGTTTTATCGTCCAACCGCTCGAAGACCTTCGATGCGAGCTCGACCGCTGCGGAACTCACCGACACCGCACGACTGGCCACACCCGTTTCCGTTCGCACTCGCTTGGCCACGGAAAAGGCTTTGTGGAAGCATCGGTGCAACACGACCCCAATGCTTCCGCTAGCAACAGCACGCCGGTAAAAGTCCTTCATTTGGCCCAAGATCTGCGGCTCGCCAACCACCAGTGAGTCGAGGCTTGCGGCTACCCGGAACAAGTGGCGGACAGCCTCGCGTCCTCGGTACGCTAGGAGATTCTCCCGCAAAATCTCTTCTGGGCATGATTCCGTGTTTGCCAGCTCGCGGGTGACCGCATCGACCGCCTCCTCGATTTCTCGGGCAACCAGTACAACTTCCACGCGGTTGCACGTCGAGAGCACCGCGGCCTCTTCTACGCCACGGTGGCGGGTTACGCGCTGCAAGAAGCCCGGAACCTTCTCCGGCTGAATGGCCAAGCGCTCGCGCACTTCCACGGGAGACCAGTGATGGTTGACTCCCACGATCAGGAGTTCTGACTCCATGATGTTTGGACC
>BEIG01000038.1 GCA_002898795.1 bacterium HR30
ACATCGCGCGAACACATGTGTTGTGCGCACCAGCCCGGCCTTTTCCTGCGGGCCTTCGGCCCGCACGCGGCAGCATGGCTGCCGCACTCCAAAACACGCCCCTACACGCGGGGGAACATGGAGTGCGAAAGCCATGCTTTCGCGGGCATCGCGTCAGCGATGCCGTAATGCGGCACCCCCTGGGAGCGCGGGCGTCCTCGTCGGCAAAATGCGCGAACACGTGCGTGCCTAGGGCGCGTTGGTGGCGTTTCGGCTGCGTTGGCAACGCGCGTGGTGGGGGAGGCACGGGCGCACTGCCGTGCGCCCGTACCATGTGTTGTGGCGTTTCGTCTGCGGGGGTAACTCGCGTGGTGGCGGAAACGACGGGCGCACTGCCGTGCGCCCCTACGACGTGGTCGGTGGCGTTTCGGTTGCCGTGGCAATGTCGCTGGCGATTGTGAGGGGCGGGCGATGCGACGGCCTGACGATGCCGGTTAGCTTCCCGCGGATTGGATTTCGCTCGTGCGATGGGAAATCCTTCCGGTGCTTTCTACGACACGGGGCGAATGATGAACGGATGGTGCCGTGTGGAGAACGTGGGCTCTTCGACACGTTCTCGGATGCGCCAGCCCTCGGGCGTGCGCACGAGCTGGTCGTGATAGTACCCGCCCTCGAGAAACACGACGAGGTTGCCTTCGTCGTCGTCGATCCCCATCGGGTTGAAGAGGCAAGAGTGGCACTCGGCGGTGTCGCCGTCGATGCGGATGTCGAAGTTGGTCACGAGGTGTTGCGTCATGGAGAAGCCAGCGAGCACCTCCGCAAGCCAAGCGCGCACCACGGGGAGCGAACCCCTGATACCACCAACTGCCGTGTAGTCGATGACTGCGTCGGGAGTGAAGCAGGAAGTGAAAAGGTCCCAGTCGCGCGTGTCGATTGCCGTGGCGTAGCGCGTCAGTAGGTCCTGGATTTCCAAGCGATCCGCCAGTTGTTGCCAACGCTCCTTTGTTGCCGTGTTCATAAGCTCGTTTCTTGGCACATCCGCTAGGCTTCGTCGATCGATCCGGTGCTGCCTCTGTGGGTGCCGTTTGCTGCCTCGCAGGCGGTACGATCGAACCACACGCGCCGCGCTCCATGGGAGCCGACGCGAACTCCATGCGTTTTGCTATGCGCCTCGCGGCATCAGCACTTTGCCCCTCGGGCTACGTGATTAACGTTTTTCCGCCAGGCGGCGTTTTTGCACCGCATGCGCTTTGTGGGACGGCGATCGGTTCGCAAGCCGTTCGGCAAAAGCCGCATGGTACGCCCTTCGCTTACGTGGGCTACCCGAGGGAAGCGACATGCTCGGAAGGTGGAGGATTTGGTTTTTCTCGGTTGCTTTGAGCCTCGGGCTAGGGGCTACCACTGCTTACGCTACAACGCTGGTGTACGACAACGACGGCGAGCTTGCCCTGCAATCCCAAGCAGTCGTGTTGGGTAGGGTAGTCAACGTTGTGTCCGAGTATGTCCCCGAGACAAGTGGTGTGCACACCCGGGTAGCGATTCGGGTTGACAGCTTGGTGGCTGGCTCCGTGGGGGGAGAGACGATCGAGCTAACGGAACTTGGAGGAGAGGTTTCGGGGGTTAGCGAAAAAATCTTTGGTGCGCCTGCGTACCGTGTGGGCGAGCGTGTGTTGGTGTTCGTGGAGCGCGACGGGAAGGGCCGCTTGCGCACCACGGGTCTTGCTGCCGGCAAGTATTCGGTAGAAGCGAGTTCCGGCGGAATGTGGGTTGCCCGGCGCGACTATCGCGGTGCGAGTGTGCTGCGGCCGCGCTCGCGCCGTTTCGACCGAAACGTACCGCCCGAGGAACGGCCACTGAACGACGTGATCGCCGAGGCGCAGGCTGGGTTTGCTGCCAGGGGTATCGCGCCGCCCCGCGTGGACCTTCCGCCAGTGGACGACGACGATTTGGAATTTTCCGCTCCGTTTACGTTACTCGGTAGCGCGCGCTGGTTCGAGGCGGACGCGGGCCAGCCAGTGTCTTTTTGGCTCGACGCGCGTGGTCTCAATGCCTTGGGATCAGCCGCCACGGAGCAAGCCATTTGGGCGGCAATGGCTGCGTGGAATCGTGTGCCAGACTCCACACTTCGCCTGGAGATCGCGGGAACCGCTGAACCGGTGCCGTTCCAGGGTTGCGGTGGGACAACGCGAATTACGTTCGACGACCCCTTCCAGGAACTCAACAACCCCACCGACTGCCGGGGGATCCTCGCCCTTGGCGGGTACTGCTCCACGAGGCTCGGTGCCGTGCGCAACGGCGTAACCTTTGACGCCATCAGCCTCGGAAAAGTTCTGTTCAACGATGGCTGGAAGGACTGCGCAATTTGGACTGCCTGCAACGTGGAAGAAGTTGCCACCCACGAGTTAGGTCATGCCATTGGGCTCGGACACTCCCCCGACTCGAGTGCCACCATGGCAGCGTACGCCCACTTCGACGGTCGCTGCGCTGCATTGACGACGGACGACGTCAATGGCGTGCGGTTCTTGTACGGGGAACCCCGACCCGATCTCGTTTTGCTGCCACGGAATCCTGTCACTTTGCGAATTCCAGCCGGTGCTGCCAGTGCGAGCAAGGAAATCGTGGTTCCGGTGCGCAATGCGGACCGTGTTGCGTTGTCCTCAACCGCCGTCGAAGCCCGCGTCGAGGTTCGCGATGGTACCTGCCCCGCAGGTACTGTGCAGGCAGTGGACTCCGACCCGAAAACGCCTGGATTCCAAGACACGTTGTTGCTGGGTCCGCGGCAAACGAAAGCAGTTCGCGTTTTGGTGACGGTCAATCGCGACGCCGTGAGCACCACGCTTCCTCGCACTCCGCAACGGTGTACCCTCCAAGCCCGTTTGCTCCCCATCGCGTATGCGGGCGAGGATCGAACACCAGTGAACAACGCGAGCCCGTTGGTCTTGGACCTTATCGACGACAACGACCTTGCTTCTGCACGGTCGCAGGTCGTATGGGAAACCACCCTTTCCAGTTTGTCTCCGGTGCGCATGGTGTTGCCAGCTTGGATGCCCGTGCAGACACGCGTCGTGCGGTTTCGTGTCAGAAACTCTGACAAGGGGGTCACGGACGCTCGGCCGGTAACGATGAACGTGGATTTGGGCGACTGCCCCGCGGGAATGGTTTCGGGTTTGGACGTGTCCCCTGCGGCGGGCGACCAAAACACGGTGTTGGTTGCACCGGGCGGCGTCGTTGCTGGTCAGCTTCTACTGACACCACCTCCGGGAAGTATTTTTACCGCTAGCCGCAGTTCGCCGTATCGCTGCACGCTGTGGTTGAGGGCAGCGGCCGCTGAGGGTGAAACGAACGTTTCGGACAACGCCACACCCGTGGTGGTCGATGTGATCGACCACACGGATTTCACGCGGTAGGTGGTCCTGCCGCCGACTCTTTGGCGATAAGCTCCGGGTGGAGTCGGCTTTGGAGCTGAATCCACCCACAGTACTTTGGGTGGGCAGGCGCGTGCGCGCCCACTCACGGTTGTCGCGCCCCGTTAGCGACGGCCGAGCAAGGGTGGTGTGTTCGTGGTAGAAACTTTCCGCTAGCACCTTGGCTTCCCGGTAGTAGGAACGCAGCAGTGGAGGCACATCGATGAACCCGAGGGAAATGAGCTTTCTGGAGATGATGCGGCTCGAATCGCACGGCCCGGATACTTATGTCGGTGCGGGTCCGAGCTATCCTTGGGGTGGGCTTTACGGCGGGCAAATCGTCGCTCAAGCGCTACGAGCCGCGGCGTTGACGGTTCCAGCACAATTTTTGGTCCACTCTCTGCACGCGTACTTCATTCGCCGCGGCGATGCGGCCGAGCCGATTCGCCTCGAAGTTCAGCGCATTCGGGATGGACGAACATTTGTCACTCGTCATGTCGTGGCCCGACAAGCCGCAGGGGCTATCCTCAATTTGGCCGCCTCGTTTCACATCCCCGAGGAGGGCGTGGATGTGCAGGTGGAGCACATGCGCCAGGTGGCAAACCCGGAGACCTTGCCGAAGGAGACGTGGAGCCCACTGATCGATCGTGCCTTTGTTGACGAATCAAAGCCGGGGGGATCCGTGGCAGCGTGGATGCGGCTAAACGAAGCGCTACCCGACGACCCCGTGCTCCATGCGTGTGCGTTGGCTTACCTTTCCGATGACTTACCGACCGACGCGGTGATCAGCGTACACCCGGAATATCGTGGTCGCGGCACGGATTACCGCACGTTTTGGTCGGCAAGCCTGGATCACGCAATTTGGTTCCACCGGCCCGTGCAAGCAGATGCGTGGCACCTGCACGAGTTCACTTGTCGCGGGCTCATGGGAACGCGGGGTCTGTCGACCGGCGCGATTTTCGACCGGAACGGACGGCAAGTGGCCACGGTGTCTCAAGAGGTTTTGGTGCGCCTGCATCGGGAACGTGCTGCAAAGTAAAAGAACCGCGGGGGTTCTGACCCTGCGCTTTGGCGGCGAAGACTCGGCGATCGTCCGCGCTGCAGTTCCGATCGGAGAAGGCGCTTTACCTTGCACGCATCGGTACGGCTCGCAGCCTCACGAAAGTTCGTCCTTGGTGGGCCGGTTCTTTCCCAAAGCATGACCAAACTCGATCAGCCACCAGCCTGAAGTAGGTGCGCGGGCACTGAACGCGCCCGTGGCCTTGGGGCGTGTTTCACCAGCTCCCCCGGTGTGCAGGCCGATCGCTCGACCGTTTCACTGGTAGCGATCCGGGAAGGGACGTGGAGAGGCAGGAAGTGAAGAAGCGCGGTTAGCGCGCGGCAAGTTCATCCACTAGGTGCCCGGATTCGTCGAAGCGGAAGAAGCCTTGTGGAACGCGCGCATCGATCTGCACGTAGCCGGCATCCATGTACTCCCAGAATAGCTGGAAGGGGACTTTTCCCGCCTGCCACTTTTCGGCCATCACGACTCCGTGACACGGCAGGATGGTGAAAACGACCTGCCGGGGGTCCTCGGGATTGCGCAAGGCTTCCGAGCGGGAGAAGGCACGGTAAATGGCGTGTGCCTGCGCTTCGGTGGCACACGTGACCGGGTAGCGGTAGTAGCACGCATCCAGGGGCACAAATTCCACGAAGCGCGGGTGATAAGCTTTCACGCCGCGATGACCGTGCAGCTTGGAGCGCACGACCGGCACCTCCACGCCGTTTTCGAGAAGCACACGGGGCAAATCAGCGTCCATGAGCATCAATTCGACCGCCTCGGACGAGGGAGGATCGTTGCGCTTGCCTTCCACATGACGCACCAATGCTCCTTGCTTGTCCGGACGGATGCCGACGATCACAGCCAAGTCGTCCTCTGTGATGCTGCCCTTGTCGACCGGGCGGGCGCTACCGGTCACGGTGGAGATCAGGCCCTTCAGCGCCGGCTCCCAGGTAGCAAAACACCCCTCGCTGTATTGCTCGGCTACCGCATCTGCAATGGCTGGCAGATGCACCAGGCGGTTGATGCAAACCGGCGGCGTGAAAAAGTTGCGCTTCCCTAACTCGCGCGCGGCTCGGATCATTGCCGAAGGTGTGGCCAGTGCCTTCCAGGTTTCGGCTGGGATGGGAGGCTCCACCACCTGATGGTGGGTGACTTCCTGGGTGCTGAGTGCCGTCACTTGGCGCAAAACAATGTCCCGGTAAAACTCTTCCGGCGAACTACCATCGCTCCGCGGGTAGCCGCCCACCAAGTCGAAGTGGTAGGCCTCTATGGGGCGTTCGTCCCCGACGAGCAGTAAGATGCGGAGGCTTTTGGCTTGTGCCTGCATCATGCGCTGGAGTGCGAGAATTGGACCCCCGCGCTGCCCTTGTTCCAACAAGACCGCCCAAGCATCTTCGGCCAAGCCCGCGAAGGTGAAATCCGCAGGATTGGGAGGAGATTTGAGCAGGGCGCGCTCGAAGTGGGCAATCCAGCGACGAAAGGCCTCGGTTTGTGCGTGGATTAGGGTCAAGACCGTAGGGGTACGCTGCAACCCGAAGCGCCGCCGCGCCGTAAATAGTACCGCCTCGCGCCAGTTCAGCGGCTGAGCGAAGGGAGCATTGGTGAGGACGAGGTCGGTTTTTTCATCCGGATGCTCTTGGACAATATGTCCCTCGCGACGAAAGGCCTCCAGCAGTTGAGGGAGGCTTTCCTCGAGCAAAGCGCTCAACGGAGCGGAAGGTACAAACGCCAGGTGAACGGCGCGCATCATCCCGATCTCCCTATCGCACCGGTAAATCATTTTGTGGGACTCGGTACCGAGCCAGATCGTTGGATGGAGGGCGCATGGTAGTCGCAGCCCAAGAACTGCGACTGCGGGTAGTGCTTCGCTAGGAGCACGGTGGTCACGCCGTAGCCGCACCCGACATCCACTGCCGTTGCGCCACGCTCGAGAGTTCCCCCCACGCCCGCGAGCGCTGGGATCCATTCCGAAAGCAAATGCGCCTCGTAACCGGGGCGAAAGAATCGCGCCGTGCCGCTGAAGAGCCGGGAATCATGCTGGTGCCAGCCAACACCATTGCCGTTGCGAAAGGCGGCAAGCAGCGCCGACTCATCGGCAAACAAGCTGGCAATCCCTGCGTATGCTCCGAGAAAACACGTGGGGCTACGTTCGTCTGCGTAGCACGCACATTGTTCCTCGGTCAGGAAGAAGCGCTTGGTGGTGGGGTCGTAGCTCACCGTTCCACCGGCAGCCTGGCTACAGAGCCACTCGTGCACGTAACGCTCGGCGAGGTTTGTCCGTGTTGCCCGTTGCGAAGTGGTTGCGGGGCCGCCTTCTTTCAGGGCGCGGAAAAGTCCGAGGCGATCTCCGAGGTAGACCAGAAAGCCGGAAATGGTGGCGCCCATGTCTTGCACGCCTCTTTGCACCAGCTCGCTCAACTTCTGTTCGTCCACGGCCATCGCCGCACCTCCACGCGGAACGCTATCACGATGCCAGCGGCGGACGCCGAATGCTGAGCGCACCTTTTATGCATGGGGATTCGGTTGGGGGCAAGACCAAAGCAAAGGAAAAGGAGAGCAAACAATGGAGACGTTCGACGACTTCCCGCAAGAGAACTCGCACGTACCTGCACACCAGTAACTTAGCCGGGTGCCGTTACCCGCCATGCTTCGTGGAAAGCCAGCATTCCCCGTGTTGCATTCCGGGGTAGAGGTAGCCGTTTTTTTTCGGCATCGGGAAACGAGAGCGCCTACCCTGACGGGCCAGGATAGGCGCTCGTTGAGAGCGGGCGACCGGGTTCGAACCGGCGACGTCCAGCTTGGGAAGCTGGCATTCTACCGCTGAATTACGCCCGCACATCCTGTGCGACAGCATTTACTCGGTTACGGAAATTTATACACCATGTCAACGACCAGCCTTTGCTCTCTTCTGCCTCACCGCTAGCGGGCAAGCTGGCTGACCCACAGAATCACGGACGCATCCGTGTTCACAGTGGCCAGCGTGGAACCATGGCGTCATGCACTTCGTCTGCGTGTCGGTCATCGATTGCTTACCGAAGCGGCGTGGCCCGAATGAAGGAGACGACCACCTGCGCCAACTCCTCTCCTCGATCTTCCTGGAGAAAGTGGCCTGCACCGTGGATGGTCGTATGCGGTTGTCCTGCAGCACCCGGAATGAGAGCTTGCAACAAACTGTCGGCCCCACGTGTGATCGGATCCTGATCGCTGAAGGCAGTCAGGAAGGGCTTTCGCCATCGGCGCAAGGCTTCCCAGGCTTTGCGGTTGGGCTCGGATGCAGGGTCGTCGGGGCGTGTGGGCACGAGCAGAGGAAACTGCCGTGCGCCGGCTTTGTAACGTTCGTCGGGGAACGGCGCCTCGTAAGCGGCGATGACTTCGGGTGGCAATTTGCTCACGCAGCCCATTTGAATGATTTGTCCAATGGGCAATTCCGGGGTTTGCTGAGAGAACTTCTGCCATGTCAGGAAGGCTTCTGGCATGGGCTGGTCGCCTGTGGGAAGGAAGGTATTGGCTGCGACCACACGATCGAAGCGCTGCCCATGCTCAGCCACGAGTCGTAGCCCAATCAGTCCGCCCCAGTCCTGACACACCAGCGTGATGTGCTCCAGATCCAAGGCACAGATAAAACCCAGCATCCAGTCTACGTGGCGCTGGTAGGTGTAGTCCTCGCGTCGCGCGGGTTTGTCCGAACGACCAAACCCCACTAAATCCGGCGCGATCACGCGCAGACCAGCCTCGACCAGTCGAGGAATCATTTTCCTGTAAAGGTACGACCACGAAGGCTCCCCGTGTAAAAGGAGAACAGGCGGGGCCTGGCGTGGTCCTTCGTGTACGTAGTGGATTCTAACTCCGTCCACCTCCACGTAACGAGGCTCGAATGGATAGCCAGGCAGGTTGACGAAACGCTCATCAGGGGTTCGTAGGATCTCCATGGAATAAGCTTCCTCCTTGTGGCCTTTCTTGCGCTCGTGGCGAGCGGTAAAACAAGGCTACTACTTGGTGAATTTCGCATCTGTTGACCCATGGAAGCACAGAAAAGATATTCCGAACGCGTCACACGGCGGCGCAGTCCGCGCTCGCGCCGTACCCTGCAGCCGGAAGATTGGGGGCTGCTGGCTGGCGCGGGTCTTTTTCCGATGCCGACCGCTGAAGAGATTCAGCGCGAGCGGAGAAAGGCGCGTGAGCTGAGGGCCTCGCAATGGTGGAAACGCAAGCGGGCAAAGGGGGTTTGCCACTACTGTGGTCGTAAGTTTCCACCCCGGGAGCTGACCATGGACCACTTAGTGCCGCTGGCCCGTGGTGGCCGCTCGACGAAGGGCAACTTGGTTCCGGCCTGCAAGGAATGCAACACGAGAAAAAAGTACTTGCTTGCCTTTGAGTTCGAACCGGGCTCTGGGGGGGCAAGCTGAGTAAAGGCGAAGCCCCATCACGTCGGGCAGTGCCTTGCGGGGCGCTAGCGACATGCAGCGGTTGCCCCCGCGCCTTGCATCTGGGCGCCTTCGCTCCTCGTCCCTGCGGGGATGTTCGTTTGCCATCGACCGTTCCTTGCTCTCCTCGCCGGCGCGCTTAGAGCTGAGCTTCGAACACGAGACTGAAGGGAGTTTCTGCGGCGCGGCGAAAATGACGGAACCCCGCTTCCGTGAACAACTCCCGCCAACGTGCCTCGCCGGCTTGAGCACCCAAGGCGAGACCTACTTCCTGGGCCTTCGAGGCCGTGGTGCACACTACCGTGGATGCGGAGTAAAACACGCGGCCAACAGGAGTCGGATTGTCTTCCAGCCGATCCCTGGCAAAGGGTTCCACCAACATCACCGTGCCATTGGGGGCCAAAGTGTTGTGCACGTGCTGCAAGGCGCCGAGCGGGTCGCCAATGTCGTGCAAGCAATCGAAGAACGTAACGAGGTCGTAGCCTTCGCCGGGATAATCCTTTGCCCCGGAAACCTCGAACTTGGCGTTGCCTTGCACGCCTTGTTCCCGAGCCAGATCGTTTGCTCGTTGGATGGAGGGGGCATGGTAGTCGCAGCCCAAGAACTGCGACTGCGGGTAGCGCTTTCCCAAGAGCACGGTGGTCACCCCGTAGCCGCACCCGACATGCACGCCCGGTCCGCCACGCTCGAGCGTTTCCCCCACGCCCGTGAGCGCTGGCATCCATTCCGAAATCAGATGCGCCTCGTAACCGGGTCGAAAAAATCGCGCCGTGCCGCTGAAGAGCCGGGAATCATGCTGGTGCCAGCCAACACCATTGCCGCTGCGAAAGGCAGTGAGCAGCTTCGACTCGTCGGCAAACAAGCTGGCGATGAGGTCGTATGCTCCGAGAAAACACGTGGGACTACGTTCGTCTGCGTAGCACGCACATGGTTCCTCGGTCAGGAAGAAGCGCTTGCTAGCGGGGTCGTAGCTCACCGTTCCACCGGCAGCTTGGCTACAGAGCCACTCGTGCACGTAACGCTCGGCGAGGTCCGTTCGCTCCGCCAGTTCTTGAGCCGTTGCGGGGCCGCCTTCTTTCAGGGCACGGAAAAGCCCGAGGCGATCTCCGAGGTAGACCAGAAAGCCGGAAATGGTGGTGCCCATGTGTTGCACGCCTCTTCGTCCACGGCCATCGGTTATCCTCCAAACGCAGTCCTGTCCCGCTGGAGGAGCCACGACGAATGTCGAGCGCACGATTTTTGTCCAGGGACACCTTCGCTGGCTGGGGCCAACCGCCGAAACGGACGGTCGCGGGAGCGGCCCGTAACGTGTCCGACGACGGCAGGGCGACATACGCTGCGCGGCGTGTCTGCGCTCCGCTCGCCTGGAATCGACGGAAATTGGTCTGGCACTGCAATGGCGGTGGAAACTCCGCTCCCCCATGTTTCGGGGCACAACTCCGATCCGTTCGAGGCTTGCTACTTTGGTGCTGTCTCCACCGATACTGTGGACATGAGCCCATCGAACATTCATAGTGTGAAGCCGTGACTCGGCTGATTTCTCTGGTACTCATCGGCATTGTGCTCTGCGCGGGGCGAGTGGCACTTGCAAAGGCACCGCAGTTCCCGCCAATCGAGCTGCCTGGGACCAAGCCCTTCTCTCCGGAGCTCAGTCAGCAGTTGTGGCATGCTTGGGAGCAGGCTGGCCGGCCTCTTCACTCGCGGTATCGGGGCAGCGATGGTCGCCCGAAATATTTGAACCGCTTGATGGCCGAGGCGAACCCTTACCTTCAGTTGCACGCGCAAAATCCGATCGACTGGTACCCGTGGGGTGACGAAGCGTTTCGACGCGCGCAGAAGGAGAACAAGCCAATCTTCCTCTCCATTGGCTACTCCACCTGCCACTGGTGCCACGTGATGGAAAAAGAAAGCTTCGACAACGAGGAAATCGCTCGGATTCTCAACCGGGACTTCATTTGCATCAAGGTCGATCGGGAAGAGCGGCCAGATGTCGATGCTGTGTATATTGCCGCGGTTCAAAGGTTGATGGGGAGCGCGGGTTGGCCTTTGACCGTGTTCCTCACCCCTGACCGGGAACCTTTTTACGGCGGGACATATTTCCCGCTTGAGGATTTACCGGGGCGACCGGGTATCAAGCGGTTGCTGGCAACGGTGAAAGGTTCCTGGAAGAACCAACAGGCCGCGGCGCGCCAAGCGGCCGGGTCGTTGCGGGACGTGCTCCGCAACGCTGGGCCGCAACCGGGCGGGCCGCTTGACGATGTGGTTCTGCGCCGGGCAGCGGTGCATTTGACCCAGCTCTTCGATGCGACCCATGGTGGCTTCGGCAAAGCACCTAAATTCCCGCAACCCCAGATTGTTCAGTTCCTGTTGCGGTACTACGCGCGCACTGGGGATCAGGCTGCCCGACACATGGCGCTCTTTACCCTTCGCCGCATGGGCCAAGGAGCCATCCGCGATTTCCTCGGCGGTGGGTTCCATCGCTACGCCACCGATGCCGCGTGGCGCGTGCCTCACTACGAGAAGTTGCTCGTCGATCAAGCCACCATCGCACGCGCCTACGTGGAAGCTGGCCTAGCGATGCCCAGCGCGGAGTACATTGGCACGGCGAACGACGTCTTTCAGTACGTGTTGCGGGATTTGAAGGCGCCGTCCGGGGCCTTTTATGCGGCGGAGGATGCGCAAAGCGGCGGGGAGGAAGGCGCCTACTATCTTTGGTCGCGGGCCGAGGTCGTGCGAGCAGTTGGCGCCGAAGATGGTCCCTGGCTGGCCGACGTGTTTGGCTTGCCCGCAGACAACGCTCGCCTTCCGCTAGCGGTGTCCGTACCCATCGAAGACATCTTGCGTGAGCAGGGCATGAACCAGCAAACGCTTTTGAGCAAGTTGCAGAAAGCCCGAAGCGCATTGCTGGCCACGCGAAATCAACGACCCCGCCCGGCACGTGACGAAAAAATCCTCACCGGCTGGAATGGCTTGATGATTGCGGCGCTTGCGGAGGCCGGAGTGCACTGGGGTCAGCCGGAGTACGTGGAAGCAGGCGCCCGCGCCGCCAGTTGGATTCTTGAGCATATGCGACCGAGTGGGCGCCTGCACCGCAGTTGGTACCGTGGTCATTTAGGCAGCCCGGGCTACCTCGAAGACTATGCTTACTTGGCTTTGGGACTGTTCGAACTGTATCAAGCCACGGGCGAAGCACGTTGGTTGCAAGAAACCGATCGCCTCCTGGCAGAGATGCTGCGCCTATTTTGGGACAAGCAAAAGAACACCCTCCGTTACACGGGCACGGACCAAGAGGAGTTAATTGCTCCTCCGTGGCCCCTCGAAGACGGGGCTGGGCCAGCCGCCCACTCCGTCGCCGCGGACGTGCTGCTTCGTTGCGGACACTTGATGCAGAAAAAACCTTACCAGGAAGCTGGCCACGATATCCTGCGAGCCAACGGAGCCGACATCGCCAAGGCTCCGACGGCGTACGCGTACGCGCTCTTAGGGTTGGACTTTGCCCTCGGGCCCCGGCAGGAAATCGTTGTGGTGGGCCCACGCCAGCGGGAGGACACCGCGAAGCTGTGGAAGGTTGTGCAGCAAACGTACGTGCCACGAGCAATCACCGTGTTGTACCACCCGCAGGATCGTGAGGTGGAAACTTTGTTGCCCTTTTTGGCCCGCCAACCCATGCAAGGTGGCAAGGCAACAGCGTACGTCTGCGAGAATTTCACTTGCAAGCTACCGGTGACCGATCCGGGCAAGCTCGCCGAGCAACTTGCAGCCCTGCAGGCTGGGTCGCCAACGCCCACCCCGGGCAAGTGAGAGCCTGATGAGCCACGCGACTAAGGGCAACGCCGCTCGAGGGGTGAATCGTCTCCGTGGCCGTGGACACAAAAAAGGCGCGGCAAACGTGCATCGTTTGCCGCGCCTTGCTGGTGTGACAGCTAACGCAGTTCAGGGCGTGCCTGGGTTGTACACCGAAAGTGCCCAGCCCATGCGTTCGTGGCCGTACTGGTTCCAAACCGGATTCTTGCCGTTGACGATTTGGGAATCGCTGTAGTCCGGAGCACCGGAGCCGGAGCCCGTACCACCGATCAACCCCAGCCAAATCGTACCACCAATGTACGTGGGGTGGGTGTCGTCGGACAGGATGTAATCGTAACTGGTGCTGGAATTCACGAAGTGCGTGTTCGCATCGCGGATCGTGGATTTCAGCGTAACTGAGATCCGCTGCACGTACGCCGCTTCGCTCTCACCGGGAATGTAGCGCAGGGCCTCGCTGTCGATTTGGCCGTCGTTGTTCGAGTCGTAGTCCGCTCCCATGTACTGGGCGAACACGTCGGCACAAGCGAACCCGTAGCGCCGCGCCAAGTCGCACGCACGCCAGTTACTCTTCGCGAGGTAGGGAAGAAACTTGTCCCTCTTGTTGATCCGCTGGCCCGTGGTCGGGTCGGTGCAATTGCTCAAGGCGTTGTCGGCATTGTACCCAGGGTAGTAAAGGTTCGCGATAATTTTTAGCCGCGTGTTCGGGTGCGCGTACTGGTTGATCGCCTGCATGGCCAGCTCTTGGTAGGTCGTGCACGTGGCCAAGGCATTATCCAGCACGGAGTAGTTGCAGGTGCCCGTTTGCCCGCTGAAGTTGCTGCGTGCTTGCAGGAAGTCGTTTCCGCACATTTCGAAGGTTACGACCCGGGTATTCGAGGTTTGCATGTACGAGCGCTCGGCGACGATTTTGTTGTTGTAAATGTCGTCCGCTTTGGCACCGGACTTGGTGCGCCGGATCACCTCGATGTCGGCGTTCCACAGTTTGGCAAGGTACTCGCCATCCACGTACGGCGCGGCACGTTTCGCCACACGGGAAAGCGACCCGTAGTAACCCGCGTAAATCGAGTCTCCGTACGCTGTCACCCGATACTTCGTGCTGGTGCCAGCGCGATCGATCGTCCACGACGAGTTCTGGGTGAGCGTGTTTGCCCTTACTGTTCCCGCGTAGGCAACTGCTCCTAGGGCTACCCCAAGCCCCAGCAACCAAGACCACTCCCTTTTCATCGATACCCTCCCTTCGTTTGTCGCTCCGTGTCTCGGAGCTGGGCCGGCTGCTACCACACATTGGCCTCGGTTGGCAACGGAATCGTGGCCCTGGCTCTGCATGCCCGCACCCGATGGGTAGCGCCACAGGGAAGCTTCGTTTCTTCTTCTCCCGAAAGCGTGTCGTTAGCAGCAGAGTTGCCGTTCGTCCCCGGTGTTGGAGCACAGTTTGTGATGCATGTCCGGCTGCGGACTCGGCCGGGCCTGTTCTTCACCGGTCGATGGCTTGCGAGCGCACACGGTTCCCAGCGCGCGCTCGAGTGGGCTGTTGTCGGGCGGATCGTCGAGGAGCCTCGGGGAAAAGAAGTGGACAGTGGCACGCAACCACCAGAAACTTGCCTGAGAGTTCGCCGAACACCTTAGCGGTGCTCTGCCGACCGCTTGCTGTGGCGGTGCGCAAGAACGAGCTTCCGGAGGATGTCCATACCTCGTTCCAACTCTGCAACGGGCGGTCCAAAGGAAAACCGCACAAAACGTTCGAAACGACTTTCACGCTCAGGCCGGCGCTGCCCGGGGTTGATGTCGAAAAACACGCCGGGAACGGTGATGAGGCCGTTTTCCAGCCCAGCGCGGAACAAGCCCATTCCGGTGTTCAAAGGCGGAGGCAGCGCCGAGACGTCGCCCCAGCAATAAAAGGCGCCGAGTGGGCGGTGCACTTGGATGCCTAGCTCTTCAAGTGCCTCAATCATCAGTGCTCGTTTGTGGGTAAAGTGACGGTGAATCGCCTCCGCCTCGGCGGCAGCGACCTTGCAATCGAGCAAGGGCAGTGCGGCGAGCTGCATCGGCCTTGAACAGCCCCCTTCGAGGAAGCTGCCCGCAGAGGTGACGGCTTCGATGATGGGCCTTGGCCCGATGGTCCACGCCACACGGTACCCCGGGTAGCGCCAATTCTTCGTGAGGCCGTCCAAGATGACCACGGGGTCTTGATCCACGTCTTCCACGTAAGCGGCCGCCGAAATGGTTTGGAGGCCGTCCAGGTACACATAGTGGCTGTAGAACTCGTCGAAGATCAACGTGCAGTTCAGTTCTCGACCAACCCGTACCCAGGCCTTGAGGTCCTCGCCATGAATGAGAGCCCCCGTAGGGTTGGCGGGGTTCGAAAGTACCACGGCCGACAAACCGCGGCCAAGCACTTCGTTGCGCAGCTCCTCGGCTGGGAACGCATAACCAGCCTCAGGCCGACGGATGAGGGGGATGGGAACGAAGGTGCCGAACGAGTCGAGGAGTTCCTCGTAGGCGGTATAGTCTGGAAGGAAGTGACCCACGTTCGTCCGGCCGAGGGTAGACACCAAACGGGTCAGCGCTGCCCGGCCTCCGGGGCTGATCGCCACATTAGCCGCTGTGTACTGGCTTTTCTTTCCGGCTCGGTATCGCGCGTTGTACAGGGCTGCCACTCGCTCGCGCAGCTCAGGCAGCCCATCGATGGGAGAGTACTCGAAGGAGTCTTCGTTCAATCGAATTTCCTGTTGCCTTGGTGGGGCACCGGGAAGGGGCCCGGTTTCCGGTGCGCCCTGCCCCAGATTAACCCAATGTGGATCTCCCGGGCGGTATCCATGCTTGGCCGCCTCCGTCATGACGTAAATCACGCCGGTGCGCGGCACAGGACGAAATCCCGGAGGTACTTGGCTGGTTCGCCTCATAACTATTTTTCCAAAGCGAAGTTGCGCGTGCGCTGCCAGTCCCTGCTGTTGCAAGCGTCTCGGCTGTGGTTAATCGATGCACCTGTCACCGGAAGAAAGGAGGTGAAACCTATGGGTGCCAACCGTGGGGAGAACTCACCGTTGCGTGAGGCCGCTTTGATCATCGTGGATGTGCAAAACGATTTTTGCCCTGGCGGTAGTCTCGCGGTACCAGAAGGAGACCAAGTGGTTCCTGTGATCAACAAATTAGCCCCGTTGTTCCCTGTCGTTGTAGCGACGCAGGACTGGCATCCGGCGAACCACTGTTCCTTTCAGGCCCAGGGTGGCCCGTGGCCACCACACTGCGTCCAGGGTTCGACTGGGGCCCAGTTGCACCCGGCGGTCGATCGGCAGCACATAACTGCCTACGTGAAAAAGGGGGTGTTGCCGAACAAGGATGCGTATTCTGGCTTCGAAGGTACAGACGAGGCTGGGCGCACTTTGGCGGAACTCTTGCGGCAGCGGGGAGTTAAGGAAATCTACGTTACGGGTTTAGCTACGGACTACTGTGTGCGCGCTACCGCGCTCGATGGCTTGAAAGAAGGGTTCAAGGTTCACGTCGTGACGGACGCGGTTCGTGGGGTGAACGTGAAACCGGGAGACGACCAGCGTGCCCTCGAGGAAATGCGCGCGGCTGGTGCTTTTTTGAAGACCTCGGCAGAAATCCTCTCCGGCGCCGGCGTCGGAGAAGCCGTAGGTGCCAGTGCGTATGCAGAGTCTCCACAGTGAAGAGGGGAACTGCCCGAGCTTCTTGCAGGGCGCGTCTTGTTCGACCGCCTAGTTGCGAACGTTCTAAAGTTGATGGATAGCAAGTTGCGTGAGCAAAAAGGTGAAGGCTCCTGCGGCCGAGGTGCCAAGCAAACGTGGTGCTTCGGTGACCGAGCAGAGTTCCGAGAAACGGCCCGCCACGGCGAAACGCGCTCGCACGCGAGCAACCAAGACGAAAACTTCCGTTGAACCGGGTCCAGAGACATCACGGGCCGCGGTGGTGCCGCGTCGGGCCGTGTTCATCGATGTGGAGAACACGACGGCGGAGGCGCCCCTGCTCGAAGTTTTGCGCTCCCTGGAGATCGACCCGCAACGCCAGACTGTGGAGGTTACAGCAGTGGGAAATTGGCGTGCGGTGCCGCCGGCGTTAGCGCGACGACTGGCGAGCATGGGTGCCAAGCTCATTCACAGCGCGCCGGCTCGGGGAGTGCGTGACTGGAGTGATTTGTGGATCGCTGCAGCCGCGGGTTGCTGGTTGGGGCAAGCCCGGCCGGGAGATATTCTCGAGGTCATTTCCAATGATCGAGCCTTCGATGCCATTGGGGACCTTGCCGCAGCCCGCGGGGTTGTATTCCGTCGGATTGCACATATGCGCCTGCTTGGGGCGCCGAGCGCGACCAAGGAGCAGGTGGTCAAGGGCGCGTCTGCCAGCACCTCGGGTCGCCGAAAACCGGCCGCTGTTGCTTCCGTAGCTTTAGCGGGTACCGATACCGTGGAAGGTCCGCATGCGGCTTCGGCCGAGCAAATTCTCGCCACGATTGCGCATCTCACGAAGGGTGAGCCTGGGCGGTGGGTCAACCTGGATGTCTTGGAACGTGCGCTGAAGGAGCAGGGTTTCGTACGCCCGCCTGGGTCTCCCCGCTTGGTCACACGACTCAGAGCACTGAGACAGGTCGAAGTGGATGCACACGGGCGAGTGCGGATCCGTTTGCCGGAGCAGCCCGAG
Source organism: bacterium HR30 (assembly GCA_002898795.1). Classification (GTDB taxonomy): domain Bacteria; phylum Desulfobacterota; class Binatia; order HRBIN30; family HRBIN30; genus HRBIN30. Next base: position 17,310 of record BEIG01000038.1, read on the forward strand.
CAAGCTGCTCCGACTAGCGCAAGCGCGTGAGGGGATCCCGTGCAAAACGCGCTCGTTTGCCTTTATGGTGGCGAGAAGGCACCTTCACCCGAACGCACCTTGCGCGCGCAACTCCTCGATCTGTTCGGGAGAAAGCTTCAAAAGCTCCTCGAGAACTTCGGCCGTATCGCACCCCGCCTGGACGGCAGCAGCTCTCGGCACCGGCATCGGCTCGCCAACGAGCCGAACCGGTGAGGGCATAAGCTCCGTGCCCACCTGGTGGCGGCTCCAGAAACCAACTCGCTCTTGAAAGTGCGGATCGCGCGAGATCGATTTGCTGTCGTTTACCGGCGCGATGGGTACATTGGCCTTCAATCCGAACTGCACCCATTCCGCTGTCGTTCGTGTGGCAAAAATGCTGGCCAATTCCCGCCGAAGTTCCAGGTTGCCGCGAGCATGGTCGGCGACACGGGCCCCCGGATTCGACTCGTACAGCTCGGGGCGGCCTATACCGTAGGCAAAGTTGCGCCAGAATTCTTGCTCGGAGGCCATGAGTAGAATCATGCCGTCTTGAGTTCGGTAGAACTGATAGCGCACGGAGTCGGTCATACTTTCATCCCCCACTGGGCGGCGTGCCCCCTGGCCGTCGCCGTCGTTCCCCGTCACTTCATTCTCGGGCCTTTCGTACGCCTTGTTGCCTTCGATCCCGTTCCAGTTGAACGCCGCAGCCGCATCGCTTTGCGCCACTTCGAGCCAACATGGCTCTCCCGTGGACCGGGCCCGTAACAGCGCGGCCAAAATGCCCATGGCGGCGTACAACGGACCAGCATTGATGCCGACCACCGTGTAGCTCGGAATGGCTGGAAATCCGTGCGCTTCCGTAGTGGGTCGCGCCACGCCGGCCCAAGCATCGAACGCGATTCCATGGGCTGGAAGATCGCGGTAGGGACCACTCATGCCGTATCCCGACAAGGTGCAAAAGACGATCCGCGGATTCCGCGCACACATGCGCTCGAAGGTGATTCCGCGGCGTGCCAGCGCGCCGGGACGCATTCCTTCAATTACCGCGTCGACTTTCTCCACGAGTTGGAAGAAGAGCTCCACCGCGGCCGGCTTTCGGAGGTCCAGGATGATACTGCGCTTGCCGCGATTGAGGTGCCAGTGAAGAAGAGAAATGCCATCGATGATGGGGAAAGCCACTTTGCGCACGTAGTCCCCACCCGGGGGCTCGACCTTGATGACCTCAGCCCCGAGGTCGGCCAAGTGCATGCCCACCGCGGCCGGGCCCAACAAAGAGCACTCCAGCACACGTACGCCCCGAAGAAGACCGCGAGCCGCTTCCGACGCCATCATAGGGCACCCTTGTACCACGCTTTTCCTCGTCGAGGCAGCACACGAGGGCGAGCGAAGCCCCCGCGCGCAAGTTTGGCCTAGCCCCAGCGTGGAGAAACGCTTGCGCACGCGTCTTACAGGTGATGTTCGGCTCGAGGCGCACCCTTATAGACTGCCACGGAACTGTGGAACGGTGTAGCGGCGCGGCGTTACTTTCATTGCGAACTGTTGCAAAGAGGTAACACTTTTCCTTCGGTGGTGAAGCGTAACGGGTGTTTTTTCGGAACCCGCTGCCCTGGTACAAAGTACGCTAAGCTTGGTTGGTTTACCCATGCCGCAGATGCCGAGTGATACCAGTCAGCCGAAGCCGGGCCAGGATGCGGCTTCAGCGCCGTGGCAGGAGAACGCGATGGAGGACTCGCAGGAGGGCGAGAAAACTCTCCGGCGCATTCTCGTCGAAGAAGGCGTGTTGCCGTGGAAGGAAGTGGTCCGTTTGGGCGTTCACGTTGCCACGCAACTGGATGCATTCCACCGACGAGGCGTGTGCCCCCACGGTGGGGTGTGTCCCGAAGCGATCGTTCGGACAGCGAACGGCACGGGCTACGTGCTTAGTGCTCCTTTGATCGGAGCGCCGCTTTCGTATCGAGCGCCGGAAACGTTTCTGCGTCCAGGTGGCGACTCAGCCGACGCACGGGCTGACGTGTTCTCCTTGGGAATCGTGCTGTTCGAGGCACTTGCGGGAAATCGGGTGTACCCGTTTCGTGTTCTCGATCCGCAACCGTCCGGGACAGGCAATCAGCCCCCTACTTATGTCCCCGAGCAGGAGCTTGCGTCCTTGGCGCCAGCAGTCCCACCGGAACTTCGACGGGTCCTGGAACGAGCAACACGTCTCGCGCCGGAAAATCGTTTCGAGTCGGCACTTGCTTTCGCTGAGGCCTTGCAGGGAGTGACTGAAGAGAAGCGCTCGGGCACAGCCCCAAAGTTGTCCCGACCGAAATCAGCCCGCCATCGTTACCCACAGCAGTGGGTGCTGGCGATTGCGGTGGGAGCCATGTTCGTTGCGCTCGCGTCGGTGATGTTTTTGTCGCGGCAACGCCTGCCTGCTCGGCACTCAGCAGATGCCGAGCGGATTCGCTCCGAGGCGCTCGAGGTGTCCGCTCCCAGCTTGGTTCCAGAGCTTTGGCAGGCGGCGGAGGCTCACCCCCGTCAGGCGGACGAACCCAGGAGAACGGAACTTTACCGTCGGGCTCGGGACGCTGCCTGGCAGAAACGCCTCAGGGAGGTTGCTGCAGCCGCCGAGCAGGCAAATGCTTTGGATGCCACCGGCGAGGCAGCGTTTGCCCGTGCAAACGACGCCAGAGCGCGGGCAGAACATTTATGGGGGGCACAGCGTGTGGCAGACGCATGGAAAAGTTTGGGCGAGGCCGAGGCATTTTACCTGGCTGCGATCGCGAACCGGCGTGAGCGCTGGATCGAGGGAATTCGTGCACAACTGCGGCAAGAGACCGAGCGGGGCAGGCATGCCCTACGCTCAGAAGACGAGGCCAAGCTCGGGGCACTGGTAGAGGAAGTCTCGCACCTGATCGACGCGCCCGAGCCATCGGCGGCTGACTTGCGCCAGGCGGAGGCGAAAGTGACCGAACTGCGCCACGAAATTACGGCTGCGCTCGAGCGGGCGGGCGAACGCATGGCAGCACGTCAGCGCGGGGCCGAAGCGGTTGACAGGGCGGAAGCGGCGCACCGTTCCGCAGCGCGGGCGGCGCAAGCATTTTCCGATCTCGAGGGCATGTACAACCGAGGGAAAGAATTCCTAGACGCAGCCCGGCGGGCGTTGGATCGAGACCCAAGCCAAGCAGTTACGCTGGCAGAGGAGGCCGCACAGCGTTTCCGGCAGGTGGAATCGCAAGCGGAAAAGGAGCTAGCGCAGCTTCGTCAGTTGGCCTCGACCGCTCGCCGGCAGGCTCGGGATGTGGCGGCCGAGCGAGACACGGCACCGGCTTACGAGCGTGCGGACGAATTGTGGCGCAAAGCGGAGGCAGGGGAGCAAGACTGGGTGCAGCGTCGAGATGCCTATCGGCGAGCGAAGGCCGCGTTTGACAAAATCGTCCAGGAGGCGCGGCAAGCGCGCACAACCGCCGAAGTGGAGACGTTGCCGCGTGCGCCCAGCTCGTCGCTCGAGGCGGGGAGCGCTGTGCGCCCTCAGCCAACTGTAGAGACCCAAGTTCGCACACCGTTGCTCGCGGCTGTGCCCACCGCTGCCGCCCCTACACCGCATGTCGTTGCTCCAATGCGCGAGCGGAAGGAGCGCGAGCAACTCGGACCCATGCCCGCGGATCTGGCGGCAAGCATCCAGATGTGGCTACGCGACACTTGTGAGAGTCTCAATCGGTCTTTGGCCCGGAGGGGCGAGGGAAGAGCGCGCTGCGAAGAGCTGGTCGTGCACGACCGCAGAGACCGCAGCCAAGTTCGAGTCACCTATTCCTTGGTGCAAGGCGTCGTCGTGCCAGAGGGAATTCGTTGGGGTGCACCGAGCCATCGCTCCGCGACCCTCGATTGTTCTCAAGCTGCGTGCCAGTGCGTCCAGGGGGATGGGTGTTGAGCGGGGTCGAAGAAATCCGGTCTCGTGGCCGTGCACGTTTGCAGGCAAGCGGATGGCTTGGGCCCTAGGCGGAGGGGTTCACCTAACGGAAAAACCCTGGGTGCGCTCAGCGCTTGGGCACCCAGATGGTGTGCTCGTTGCGACGCGCGGGCAACGGTACGCGTATGGTGCAGATGTGCAGATTCTGCCCGGTTGCCTTGCGGCCGCGACAACAGCGAAGCCGAAGGTAACCTGCGTTCAGAGAACCAGCACGCAGTCGTTGTCGGGCGGATCGCTGTCGGTGAAAGAGTTCACGTAAGCGGCCAGGGCGGCGCTACCGAGTTCCTCTGCGGCGTAGGAAAAGCGTTCATCTCCTTCAGCGATCGTTGGCCACCAGTCGCGCAAGCGCTTGGCGGTCTCCAATGCTTGCGTTTCCGAGAGTTCAAAAGGAGGTTTTTGTAACGACTGGGCAATAATCTGCACGAAGGTTTCGCTGGTATAGGCGCGGGAATACTCTTGCAGGTTTGGAATCGAAGGGATGGACTCGAGCCGCCGGCTTTCGACGTGCAGCTCGTTTCCCTCCAAGGAAAACACTCGGTAGGCATGCGGGTAGCCCGCTAGCGACGCGGTGACGATATTGTAGAGCCCCGCCTCCTGCTTAATGTCCTGAATATGCAGGTGGCCGGAGAGCGTGATCTTAACTCGATGCCGTTGGAGCACGGATTTGAGTGCATCGGAATTCTCCACGTGAAACCAAGAAAACGTGGGATCGATCCGTTCGTTTGGCACGTGTTCCACAATGCTGTGGTGTAAGAGCACGATCGTGTGTCGCTCGGGATCCCGCTGGTGTGAGAGGTCGTGTTCGAGCCAGGCGAGGGTTTGCGGTGGAATGTAGCCACGATCATCGTTCGGCTTTGCCGAGCACAATCCGACAAGATGCACGTCTGGCGTCGGATCACAACTAAACGCCAGAATATCGCCTTGTTGAAAGCCAAAGTCGCGGTAGAGCCACGGAAGTTCCTCGGTTCTTAGAGGCCGAACGGAGGGATCGAGCAGTTCCGGCGGACGCAACTGGGGCGGACGTGGCTGGTCGTGGTTCCCGGGAACGCAAAACACTGGCGCGCGGAAGCGGGAGAGCAACTCTCTCACGCAGTCGTGGTTGTACGGCTCGGAGTCTTTCGTCAGGTCGCCCGCACAGACCACAAAGTCGATCTCCGGGATTGCATTGATCTCCGCAATGGCTTGCTCGAGCAATTCGACACTGTGGGCGTACATCGTTGGCTCGTTTGGTACGGGCTCGCGAAGCATCCAGCCGGTTTCAGGATTCGGGACGGTAATGTGCGGGTCGGAGATCAACGCGAATTTCGCCATGTGTGTATCCTGTCGTTTTCTGCATGCGGACGCAACGCCTAGAAAAGGCTCGGCCCGATGCCCTGCTCTTGCGAGCGGCGCGCCGGGCCGAGGTTGTGGTGCGAACTCCGTTTAGAGCTTTTGCACGTTTGTGGCTTGTGGTCCCTTACGGCCTGGAGTCACATCGAAGCTGACCCGTTGGCCCTCTTCGAGGCTTTTGAACCCCTGGCCCTGGATCGAAGAGTAATGAACGAAGACGTCTTCGCCATTCTCTTGACGAATGAAACCAAAGCCCTTCTCAGGGTTGAACCATTTCACGGTTCCGATTGCCATGCGCGATCCCTCCTTTCTTTGAAACTCGTTAACCGGAGGTGCTGCATGTCCAAAAAGGCTTGGCTTCTGCCCAACGGAATGTAAACAACCATTCCGGTGTAACTGGCTTGTTCTCATATCTTCCTGCAGCTTGAAGCACAAGGCATTCCGGAAAATATTTCTTCAGGATGGTGGTGGCTCATTCCGCTGGAGTGTTCTCGACCGGTTGATAGTCCCGACAATACTGCAGCCGCAGCGACGGACACGGTGGCAAGCTTTCAGGAATGCCGGTCACGCCTGGAATCCAGGGTAAAACGACACGGGAAGCGGCTGAAGCCGAGCGACCCACGTAGTTGGTAACTGGTTCGTTGAACTCGAGCGTCTCGAACTTCCAACGCGGGCGTGAGTTCCCTGGGCTGTCGACGACAACTCGCACACGGGACCCGGCCCGGAATACGTGGGCGAAGGGGAAGATTTCTATCCGCACGAGCGAAAATTCATTTGGTGGCAACGGCTCCACGTCTTCACGTCTCCCACTGTACGCAGGGCGCAAGAGAGTGCTCTGGCTCAGATCGAGCTTGCGGAAGCTGGCGCGCCCCCACCCGTTCTGGATGTAGACTTCCTTGCCGTCTGGCCGCACTTCGCTCAGGGTGACCTCGAGATCGGTGTCGGGAGCTGTCGAACGAATCCACAAATCTGCGCTGCCGGAACCGACCATGACCATGGTTTCCGTCAGCGGCTCGGTTTCGTAGGCTACCGCTGTACCTGGTGCGTATGGACGCCAGTTCCAACGGGGCAGAGCGGTCCAGATCCCGCCATCGCTGCCGTCGAATGTCGTCTGCTGCCCTTGGGCGCTGTCATACAGGTAAGAGTCGGCCCCCGCATCTGCCGTGGGTGGCTCGGGTACCAGGCGTCCGCCTGCATCGAAGTACCAAATCACTGGCTGGGTGTTTGGAGGCGGCCACTGATCGAACGTGAGCTCCGCGCGAGCAACCGGAGCTCCGGGCTGTGAATTGCCTGCCCCGTTTTCCAGTAAGATGCGGATCCTGGGCTCCGCCTCGAACCTGGCTAAAGCGGTTTCGAAGTCGGGCTCGTTGACAAAGCGATCCGGCTCCACCGGCACACGTTGGACCCCGAAAACCTGTTGCGCAAGCACTGTGAGCGCAAGCTTGGCATTGAGGGGAAGCACGGGGATTTCTCTCCGCACGTAAAAAGACAGGAACTCGAACCACCGAGTGAAAATGGCTGGGCCGAGCGAATCCACATGTCCACCATTGGTGATCGTGAAGCGAGCCTTGGTGGTGCCCGTGAAATTCGGGATCATCGTGGGGAAGTAGCCTCCGGTTTGCTCGTCTTGCCAAGCACCTGCAAGGAACACGGGAACGTCGATGTTGTGGACGAACGTGAAGGGGCTTAGCGGGTCGGCGACCGCGGGGTTGTAGTAGCGGTTTTCCCGAATCATCTGCAGAAGGTCAGGATTTTGCCCGCGAAAGCGCTGGTTCTCGATGCAGATTTGGTCGCCTTGGTCGCGCCGCTTTGCTGCCCAGGCCTGACCGAACGGGCGTGCTTGCTCTTGCCTTTCGCGGGCCCATTCCACGGCAAAACCGTTGTTGAGAATGCCACCGGGATAGAGAATTCCGCGGCCAATATCCGAAATGACCGAGAGAGGCGCGATTGCCGCCAAATGGGGCGGGCGCGTTTGTGCAGTGAACAGTTGCGAGATCCCGGGGTACGAGATGCCAACCATCCCGACCTTGTTGAACTTCACCCAAGGCTGCTGGGCAATGATCTCGATGGCATCGTACCCATCGGCAACCTGGGCGGGCTCGAAGAAATTGAACGAACCGCCGGAACATCCGGTACCGCGCATGTTCACCCCCACGGCCGCATATCCGAGAATCTGGGCAAGTAACGTGCTGGGTTGTGGCGAGTCGGGATTTGCCGGATCGTAACCCGAGTACTCGACCAACGTAGGATACGGACCGTCTTCCGGTGGCCCTGGCAGAATGACGTTGATCGCGAGCTTCGTACCATCACGCGTGGTGATGTATTGATACCCGTTGACCAGGCGCTGCGATGTATAGAACTCGTTCGGCGGAACGTCCTCCACGCCCCACACATCCGTCGGCTCCGATTCCGTCGGACCACTGCGGCTGCTTTGGCTCTCCGCTACCTCGAAGACGACATAGCCGCTGGCCCGATCGAGATTTCGAAAAATGAGCGTGCCCTGATTGTCTACTGTGCCAGTTTGCAGCACCTCATCGTTGGCATTCCGGACGCCCAAAACGGTTCCCGGTGTGGCATCGCTGATAAGAAGCTGACGGATGCTGCTTTGAACGCGGAATGGAGGACCGGGTGTGGGGCTGAGTGTTGCCGTGGCAGTGGCGACCGGTGTTGGTGTGTCGCGAAGCGGCGTCCACGTAGCGGTCGCTGGCACTGGAGTGCTCGTGGCCGTGCTCGTCGCCGTGGCCGTGGCCGTAAAAGGAGGTAGCGTCGCTGTTGGGGTGGGATCCACCGCTACGGTGAACGACGCGGTCGCCGTGGGGCTCGGGATGCGGGGTGTTGGTGTCGGTGAGAAGGCCGCCATTGTTGCCGTTGCGGTGGGCGTCGACGGGAGAACGCCACCATCGTCGTCGGTGCCACATCCAGCGACGAGGAACACCAATGCAAGAGCGGAAAAGCTGCTCACGATTTTCGAAACGTTTGCTCGAATGCTCTCCACCATTCTGCGCTTGCTCCTGTGTGCTGTGGAATACAACCAGGGCGCCGGAAATCGCTGGGCGCGCCTCCTGCGAAGCGGAGCACGCTAGGCGGGTGCGCCGCTCCTTGTCAAGCGAACAGATGACCAAACCGCCGGAAATGGGGTACGAAAGGTTATTCCCGCACGGACTAAGGTTCGATGTTACCGTCTCTGCCGTGGTGTTTTCCTGCAGTGGATGCAGCGGCATCCTTACCGGAAGCGTTACTTGCGCGAGCTCTCTGCCTCGTGCCCTTGCGATCTGGAACTCGGTGCAGGCTTTCCTTAAAGAACGGGTCGCGTCGCCCTCAATGCAGGCAGGGCTATATGACGGAGGCAAATTCGGGCACGAAACAACTGCTTCTTCCAGGGCTGTCGGAAATGGCGCATCCCGGGCTTCCGGCGCGGGCGCGGCTTGAGCGCCTCCTCGAACACCCGCGCGCCGCCGAGATCGTGGCTCAGTTGCCCGTGCAAGAGGTTTACTACTTGGTCAAGGAGATTGGCCTTGCCGATGCTGGGGAGCTGCTGGCCCTTGCGAGTCCCGAACAAGTCCAGGGGTGTCTTGATTTAGATGTGTGGGACAAGGACCGCCTGGACATCACCCGGCTGCGCCCTTGGTTCGAGGTGATGCTGGAGGAGTTTCTTCCGAACCGCATGTTGCGGGTCCTCGAAGGGCTCGACATCGAGCTGCTGGCCTTGTGGCTGCGGCGAACCTGTCGAATCTACGATCGGACGTTGGAGGAAGAAGTCGAGGAACACTTGAATCGGCCGCGCTACTCGACGCCCGATACCTTCTTTGTCGTGGAGTTCTTGCCGGAAACCGATGCGTCCACCGCGCTGACGTTAGAACGCCTGCTCGATCGGCTTTACGACGTCGACCAGCAGTTCGTGCGCCGACTTCTTCTGGAAGCAAAATGGGGGCTGGAGACCGAGCTGGAGGAAACGGCGTACCGTTGGCGCCGGGGTCGGCTGGAAGATCTCGGTTTCGTGGAGTACTTCGAGGCCATTGGGGTTTACGCCACGATCGATCCAGCAAAAGCCAAGGGGGCAGCAGCCATCGATTGGCGCCCGCGAGGCCCGAGGGAAGGGGCTGTAGTGTTACCGGTTCCCGTGGCCGACGCCTTTACCGACGGCAGCTTCTTTGCCGCCGTGTTCGCTTCGATCCGTGACGAATCCTTTGCCCAAGACGTGGCTGAAGCACTGCTGGCTTTGGTGAACCGCGTGCTATCTGCAGATCGCGCGGATCCGGCGGAACCCGACGAGGTGCGAGCGGTGAGCAGCCGAGCTTTGGCCACGTTGTCGCTCGGCTTGGAGTACTTAGCGGAAGGCTCAGTCGAGGCGGCTCAGGCGGTTTTGGCACGCACCCCGTTAGTGACGATCTTTCGGGTTGGCTTCTCCCTTACCGCTGAGTTGGGACGTTTGGCACAGCGAGTCTACCAAAGGGGCATCGACGACCCGAATCTTGATCCGCTTCTAGCCAAGCGGCCTTTGTTCCCCCGCGCCTTTGACACCCCGCCGTTTGCTGGCGGTCGGCCGTTCCGTTCGTTGGCGGATGTGGCTGCGGTACGCCAGTACTTGGAGACGAATTACGGGGCGCTACTGGCCGAAGCGAACTAAACCTTGGGGGACATCGACGAAAACGAGCAGGTAGAGCCCGACCAAAGCAGTCGTGTTGTGGGGGGCGGGCAGCGCCGAGTGAACCTGTGGATGACCGCTGACGCGAGCCAAGAATGAGCAGCCAGTGGCAAGCTTGGCGCATCATTGCGGACGACGGGCGCGGTTTTGACGAAGGCCTAGACACACGCCGCTGAGCCGGGTGCTCACAAGCACGGACTCGTCGCGACCTGAAGTGCCAAGGCAGCCGAACGCCGATGAAGGGGGAGCGCAACGTCTTCGGCAAGCGGCGGCTCCCGAGAAAACGGTGCTTTTACCACAGAAACTTTCCGTTACCCGACGCCACCGGTTTTGCGGGGTCGGTTTGCCAAGCCACGACGTGTACATTGGCAATTCTCTGTCCCAGTTTGAAAATCTCCGCCCGAGCATGGGTGTCACGCGGCCTTGCGGTGCGCAGGTAATCGATACTGAAGTTAATCGGCTTGGGAAGGCGCTCGCGCACGCCGGCATCGAGCAAGCAGAGAATTGCTGTAAGTTCCAGAAACGCACCCAACACACCTCCGTGAATTGCGGGAAGAATCGGGTTGCCAATGAGCTCCGGACGAAACGGTAGCACCAATTCTCGATGCCCTTTGCTGCCAGCAACCCGAACTCCCAAAAAGCGGGCGTAGGGGATGCCATCCAAGAGACTTTGCATGCGAGATGAAGGATTACCCATGTTGCTTTCCTCCGCCGGGGAAAGGACTGCCGGCGCGATTTGCGCCCAACATGAACGTCGCCAGACAAAAAGCAAATGGGTCGTTTGGTTCTTCCTCCCAGGCGCTCGCACGAACAAATGCCACGTTTTTCGTATGCCGGTAACATTCGGAGCGAACGAACAAGTCCTTCCCTGGTACTGCAGCTCTCAGGTAGTCGACACGCAAGTCGATGGTGGCAATTGCTACGAGCTCCGGAAGCGAGCACGCAACCGCCAGGCCGGAGGCATGATCGATCAACGTGGTGATCACGCCGCCAAAAACAACACCCCGCGCCGGATCGCCGACGAACTCTTCACGGTATGGTAACATCATCACAGCGTAGCGCGGCCCAATCTCCACCACGCGGATCCCAAGATAGTCGGCGTGAGGGGTGTGTTTGACCATGGCTTCCACACCCGCTCCAAACAAGGGTTCCAACGCGTAACGGAATTTTTCTTCGGGCATGGGCTCCCACTAATCGAGTCCTGCTCGAAGCGCGAGAGGGCCGGCACCAATTCTTCGCTCAACGAGGGGTTCGAGCGCTTGCGCAGTTCGGCGCCAAACTCTAGCCGGTTAACCCTGTGTCCCTAACACCGATGGAACAAGAAATTGACAGGTCGCCTGCCTTATGGTTCATAGGAACGTTCGCGCCGACAAAAAGCTCGGCCGCGGATGGTTCAACCATGGCGAACGCGGCCAGTGGCGATTCCCAACGAGGCAGTCATGAAACGAACGTATCAACCTCACAACCGCAGACGCAAAAGGACTCACGGCTTTCGTGCACGGATGGCGACTCCCGGCGGCCGCGCCGTTCTCAAACGGCGCCGGGCAAAGGGGCGGAAGCGTCTCACGGTGACCATTCCGCCCAAGCAGCCGAGCCAGCACCGCGGGTAAAGGCAAGCCCGTTTCCCAAAGCGCTGCGCTTGCGACGCCGCGAAGATTTTCTTCGGGTACAAGCGCAGGGTCAGCGGCGTGTCCGAGGCGCGTTTGTCGTGCTGGTCTTGCGCCGCCAAGACGGAGGGCCTTCGCGGTTGGGTGTGACCGCGAGTCGCAAAGTTGGCCGAGCTGTGGTGCGCAATCGCGTGAAGCGCCTGGTGAGGGAATTCTTCCGGCAGTACGCAAGCTCCATCCAACCGCCAGTGGATGTGGTGGTCATTGCGCGCCCACAAGCTGCGAAATTGAAATTCGACGAGGTGAAACGTGACTTGGCGAGTGCGCTCGGCATCCGTTGCTGAGAGTGGCCAAGGCTCCCTCGGGGTTCCACTACCGAGCGGAACCAGCGACCGAATTGGGCGGAAGGGTTGGGGGCGTTGGAGCGTGGCGGTGCCGATCGCTCTGATCCGCGGATACCAGGTTGTCCTGTCCCCCCTACTCGGGGCGAACTGCCGCTTTGCTCCGTCGTGCTCGGAGTACGCTCGACAAGCGCTTGCCAGGTACGGTTTGTGGCGGGGAACTCGATTGGCTCTGAGTCGCATCTTGAGGTGTCATCCGTGGAACCCTGGCGGCTGGGATCCCGTTCCTTAGGAAAGAGGCAACCATATGGACCGCCGCGCGTTACTCGCTGTTGTACTCTCCTTGCTGATTCTCATCGGATACGAGCAGTTTTTGCGTTACTACTACGGCACTCCTCCGTCTCCCTCGGAGCAGGAGCCGTCGGCGGCTTCTCCGGAAGTTGCCCCGGAGTCAAGCCGCCAAAGCAGCGAGGGAGCGGCACAGCCTGTTGAAACACAAGAAATTCAAGCGGGACAGCCGTCTACCGAAACGGTGCGTTTGCCCACAGCGCCGGAACGAATTGTCGAGGTCGAATCACCTTTGTGGACCGCACAGTTCAGCACCCACGGGGCCCGACTCGTGAGCTGGCGCCTGAAAAAATACCGTACCACCGTGGAACCGCAGAGCCCACCTCTGGAGCTGATTTTGCCGGCGGCCGACGGCGAGGCGCCGTTTGCCGTAGAGCTGCGCGGCAATGCGGTGCCCAAGCTGGATGATCGCAAAGTCGCCTACGAGACGAACGAAGAGCGCCTGACTGTGTCGGGATCGGAACCAGTAACGCTCGTGTTTCGCGGGCATTTACAAGGCGCGCAGGTGGTGAAGACGTTTGCGTTCCGGGCCGACCGCTACGATATCAGCCACACGTTGTCCGTGTCGGAGGTTCCACCTAGTTACAACGAGCTGGTCACTTCCTGGTCGCGAGCGCGCGAACCCAAGAGCAGCCTCCCACCCGTGTTTTCCAAGGTCGCTTACCTCGAAGGGAAGAAGGTTCTCGAGCAGGGGTTTGGGGAGTTGGAAAAAGGGGTGATTCTCTCCGGCGAAGTGTGGTGGACGGGCTTTACCGACCATTACTTCTTTGCTGGCTTGGCCCTCGACGTTGCCGCGGATCAGCCGCGGCGCCTTTGGCTGAAGGATCGTGGCACGTGGATCGAGCAGAAATGGCTGATCCCGTTGAGCGGCCCGAGCCTCACCTTGCAAACCACTGCTTACCTCGGGCCAAAAGACGTCGACACCCTAGAATTGGCTGGCCACCGTTTCGACCGTGCAGTGGACCTTGGTTGGTTCGGCTTCATTGCCTTGCCGCTCCTTCACGTGATGCAGTTTTCCCATCGTTTCACCGGCAATTATGGCATTGATATCATTTTGCTCACTGTACTGGTCAAGCTTCTCTTCATTCCTCTCACCCAAAGCAGCTTCAAGTCCATGCAGCAGCTACAGAAGCTGCAGCCACAAATGGCGAAGATCCGCGAGAAGTACAAAGACGACCCTCAACAGATGAACAAGGAACTCTTGGAACTGTACCGCCGGCATGAGGTGAACCCGCTGGGCG
>BEIG01000039.1 GCA_002898795.1 bacterium HR30
ATGTTTGAGGATGCCACCTATGGAATGCATGGCCAGTTCACTCAGGCCCCCGTAGCGGTCGCCGGCAAACAGCGGAGTTTCGCCCTTCCACACACTTTGGTGCGTGTGCATTCCCGAGCCGTTGTCACCGAAGATTGGCTTGGGCATAAACGTCACGGTTTTTCCGTGCCGGCGCGCTACGTTCTTCACGATGTACTTGTACCAGTTGAGCGCGTCGGCCATTTTCACCAGCGGCAGGAAGCGCAAGTCGATTTCCGCTTGTCCGGCGGTGGCCACCTCGTGGTGATGCTTTTCCACTCGCAGTCCGACTTGTTCCATCACCCGCACCATTTCTGATCGCAGGTCCTGTTGGCTGTCGGTTGGAGGAACAGGGAAATACCCTTCCTTGTAGCGCGGCTTGTAACCGAGATTGGGCTTCTCGTCTCGGCCTGTGTTCCATTGCCCTTCCACCGAGTCGAGAAAATAAAAGCCGGAGTGCTGGTCTTGCGCGTAACGAATATCGTCAAAGATGAAGAACTCTGGCTCGGGGCCAAAGTAGGCCACATCTCCGATTCCCGTCGACTTTAGGTACGCTTCGGCCTTGCGCGCAATATTCCGGGGGTCGCGAGAGTAGTCCTCCTTCGTGAGAGGATCGACAATATTGCCGATCAGCGAGAGAGTTGGCTCCTCGAAAAATGGATCGATCACCGCTGTCGTTGGGTCAGGAACGACAAGCATGTCGCTTGCGTGAATGGGCTGCCATCCTCGAATGGACGATCCATCGAAGCCAGAGCCTTCCTCGAAAAGTTTTTCGTCGAGTTCGCTGACCGGAATCGTGAAGTGCTGCCAGATTCCGAGAAAGTCGTTGAACTTGATGTCGACCATGGTGACTTTCTTTTCCTTGGCAAACTTGATCACCTCTTTCGGCGTCATGCCGTGCTTCCTCCTCCTTCTGTCGTGATTGGGTGAGTGAAAATTTGGCTGCCGTGCGGCAGTGGTTGCATCCTGAGCTAGAGCGCATCCGGCCCGCGTTCGCCCGTACGAATGCGGACGACCTCCTCCACCGGCAGAACGAAGATCTTGCCATCGCCGATCCGCCCGGTTTTGGCAGCCTTCATGATCGTTTCCACGACCTGGCTGACCATTTCATCCTTGACGATGATCTCCAACTTCACCTTGGGGAGAAAGTCCACCACATACTCGGCCCCGCGGTAAAGTTCCGTGTGTCCCTTTTGCCGCCCAAAGCCCTTGACCTCGCTCACCGTGATGCCTTGCACACCGACTGCGCTCAAGGCTTCCTTCACTTCGTCGAGCTTAAAGGGTTTGATAATTGCCTCGACTTTTTTCATGCTGCCTCCTCCGGTCTTGCAGCCATTCGGTTTCGTTAGTCGCCCTCATACGCCAGCGCTCGGATGGAGTAAAGTTCCGCACCCTTACACCGTGTATGCACTTTCGCCATGTTGGGAGAAGTCGAGCCCCTCGACTTCCTCCTCGTCGGCCACGCGCAGCGATCCGAGGATCAACCGGGTAATCCAGAGAAGGACCAACGTCACCACGGGAGCAAACACCGCCACGAACACGATTCCTCGAAGTTGCACACCGATTTGCTGCCAGTTGCTCTCGATGCCACTGCCCAGCGTGGTGGCAAAAATGCCCGA
This sequence comes from bacterium HR30, assembly GCA_002898795.1. Classification (GTDB taxonomy): domain Bacteria; phylum Desulfobacterota; class Binatia; order HRBIN30; family HRBIN30; genus HRBIN30. The sequence goes on from BEIG01000039.1 coordinate 1,638, forward strand.
CGCAAGTGCGCCCCAAGCTCCGCCTAGAGCGTGGACGCCAAAGACATCCAGCGAATCGTCATAGCCCAGCGTAGGCTTGAGCCACGTGAGGGCGAAATAGGAAATGAAGGTCACCCCAAGCCCAACGCCAATGGCTCCGAGGGGGCTCACGTTCCCGCAAGCGGGCGTGATGGCAACGAGGCCGGCTACTGCGGCAGTAGCCGCACCGAGGGCTGTGGGCTTACCGCGATGGAGCCATTCGAGGAGTACCCAGGCGACGACTGCGGTAGCCGTAGCCGTGTTGGTGTTGGTAAAGGCTAACGCAGCGAGTCCGCTGGCACTTAGCGCACTTCCGGCATTGAAGCCAAACCACCCGGTCCACAGCAGACCTGCTCCGGTCAGACACAGCGGCAAATTATGAGGTGGAAGGGGTTCGCGTCCGTAGCCACGCCGGGCGCCGAGGACCAAAGCAGCAGCCAGGGCAGAAAATCCGCTCGACATGTGAACCACCAAGCCCCCGGCAAAATCAATGGCGCCAGACTTAAAGATCCATCCTTCCGCACTCCACACCATGTGCGCGATGGGGCAATAAACGAAGAGGAACCACAGCGTGAGGAACAGGGTCCAAGCACTAAACCGCATGCGCTCCGCAATGGCGCCGAGAATCAAAGCCGGCGTGATGACGGCGAACATGGCCTGGAACATCGCGTAAACGTACTCTGGGATATGCCTGGGTGGTGTCGCGAAGTTCTCGACAGTGGAGTCGATCGTTACTCCGCGAAGGCCAATTTTGGCGAGGTCACCAATCACAGGCCCGCCACCGCTAAATGCCAAGCTGTAGCCGATCAAAATCCAAAGAAGCCCGACGATTCCGGCGGAGATGTAACATTGCATGAGAACGTTCAGCACGTTCTTGGATCGCACGAGCCCGCCGTAAAAGAGAGCAAGGCCCGGTAACGTCATCATGAGAACGAGTGCGGAGGCGGTAAGAACCCAGGCGGTGTCTCCAGAATCCACCGCGGTTTCTGCCTGTAAAGCTGCTGGAAGCACTCCCCCCAACCCAATGGGCAGTAAAGTTCGAACCACTGCTGTCCGTCGCTCTTTCCTCATGCGCTTTCCTCGCTCTCCTATTGGCTGCGAAGTGGTTGGTCGCTTCCCGAGTTGCAAACGCGACGCCAACCGAGGAGCGAAGAGACCGAAGGCTGGGAGAAGCTCGCCTTTGCTGCCCAGCGGGCAGGGTGCTGCTTAAGGAGCAGGCAGTGCTGAATCTAGAGACAGACAGCCCAGCGACTAGTGGCGCCGGAGTTCCAGCTTGGCTTCTTGACCCTTAGCGAGGCGATCGAGGTTGTCTCGATGCCTAAACCAGATGAGCAGGGCGATGACGAGTGCGACCCCCACAACGCTGGCTTCGGTCCCCCATGCCCAACAAAGAACCGGCAAAGCCGTTGCTGCGGCCAGGGAACCAACCGATACGTAACCAGAGAGGTACGTGGTGAACCCAAAGACCCCAGCGGCCATAAGCGTGGGTGCGGGTGCGATCACCAGCATGGCGCCAGCAGCGGTGGCGACACCCTTCCCACCCCGAAAACGGAGGAAGGGGCTGAATATATGGCCACAAACGGCCCCAAGTGCTGCGCAAGCCGCGCTCCAGGTGGTAGCCGTGGCCCCTTGTGCCAGCATCGTCGGAGCTGCCCCTTTGGTCGCGTCCGCAACCAGTGTGAAAAATCCAGCCGACCAGCCCAAAACACGGGCTACGTTCGTGGCACCAATGTTGCCGCTGCCGAGCCGCCGTACGTCGATGCCTCGAGCCCGCCCGAGGAGCCAACCAAAGGGCACGCTGCCGCAAGCAAAGCCCACGGCAAACCAAACCAGTGGGGCGATCATTTGACCTGCAGGCGCCACCGGCGCATGCGCTCACTTCTGCGCCCGTAGCGGGTGCCGGAGAACCAGCCGATGATCAGCCCGAGAAAGCCAAGAAACACAGCCAGGGGTGTAACCACGTGATTGTCGAGTGAGGAATTCGTTGGTGGTGTTGGTGCCCCGGCTTCTTCGTTGAACGATTTTGTCGATGCATCATCCCCGCGTGGCTCTCGCTCTAAGAGGGACCGCAGCCGTACCAGTTCTTCGCGTAGTTCCTGCGGGCAGCTCGCAAGCGACGGGGTTTGTTGTCGACATAGCGCTAACGCCTGACGAGTGGCCAGAAGCTCCGCCTCGAGCTCGCGGAGCCGCTGGGTTGCTTCCTCGACAGAGGTCGGAGTCGCTGTCACGGTGGCTCCGGAGCGTACAGTAGCCGCGGTGCCGGCAGGTATTCCCGTTCCGGCGAACGCAGTCGGAGTTGGGGTGCGCGTAGGGCTGGTGGTGCGAGTGGGGCTCGGGGAGCGTGTGGGGGTGTGCGTGCGTGTGGAAGTGCTTGTGCGTGTGGGTGGAGGGGTGCGGGTGGCCTTGGCTGTGCGTGTGGGTGTTGACAGCTTTGTGGGAACAGCGCTTGGCACCGGGTGCACGGTAGCCGGGAAGCCAGGGGAATCCTCAGGGGGGAGTGGCGTTGGTGGGCCGCCGCTCGGAGCGGTGGGCGTGGCTCGCGGAGTCGTGGGTGCAGGCGCACGGCCCAACTCGTCGGGGAACGAAAGAAACCGCACGTGAATAAATCCCACCTGGCCGCTGGCGGTGATAATTTGCGCCCAGTCATCGCGAATCTCCTGCACCTCCACCGTGCTGCCGCTCGGCACACGAGCGAAAGGAGGGAACTGATTGCCCGGACCGCGCCGAATAAACACCCACTCGGTCCCGGTTACGATGGCCGTTCGTGCTTGGGCCGCATTTGGCCCGGTGAGGACGAGGGGCAGCAAACCTAAGCCCCATAGCAATATTCCGACGACTGCCCTCCGAACCCGCTTGAGGGGTCGTTCCGACACTGCGTTAACGGTCATTCGTGTGGCCACCTATGGAAAGGCGTCAAAACACCATCAGCAGTGGTCGGGGTGACTGGACTTGAACCAGCGACCTCACGGTCCCGAACCGTGCGCTCTACCAGTCTGAGCTACACCCCGCCGAAGTGCGTTTCCCAACCGGCGAAGACGAACGACGCCCCCATAACACAGGGGCCGGAATTTGCAACGACACCGCGCGGGCAATGAGTGATGCAGCGGCCAGCTACGGGGCCAACGGAGCCTTGTCTTTCCTGAAGCAACCGCTGATCTTCGGAATAAGGCCTCGGTTTGGTCGCGGGTGCCTCCGGAACTTGTACCGTCTGCCCAGCTTTCAAGACGGACAGACGGGCTGGCCGCGCGCCCTCGTGGAATCACAGGCGGTGCCCCGAGTTGGGCTACCTCTCGCGCCGCCGCACGATGTCCCAGAGCGAATGACGACATTCCAACGGCGGGTCGCGTCGAACCTCCTTTTTTCGTGCATCCTGAAGCTCGTTGAGTCGTTGTCCCCGCTTCGCCCCCACGCTGTTGGCATCGGCATCGGCACGGTTCTCCAGACTCCTTCTTCGTTCCGTGGTTTTGGGTGGAGCCGTGGCTGTATTTCGAGGCGAAGAAGGATGCTTGCCGGCTCTTACGCCCGCCTCGCAGCAGACCTTCGGGGAAGGCGATCACGCGCTCACTCGATCCCCTTTTTGCGAGCGACTTCCGCTCGGCGACGCATCTCGGCGATGGTGGCTGAGTAGTTGCCCGTGGCAAAAATTCCGGAGCCTGATACGAGTACATCGGCGCCAGCGGCTGCCACCTGCGCAGCGTTGTGCACTTTAATGCCGCCGTCGACTTCGATCAGGAAAGAAAGACCGCGCTGGGCTCGGTATTCCGCTGCCTGACGAATCTTGAGCAGGACGCTTTCGATAAATGCTTGTGCCGCAAACCCAGGATGAACACTCATGATCAAAAGCATGGCCACGCGGTCGAGAAAGGGCAGCGCCCGCTCCAGTGGGGTATCAGGGTTCACCACCACGGCAGGCTCCTTGCCCAGATCGCGAATCCGATCCAGCACAGAGGCAACGTTACTTGCAATCTCGACATGGACAGAGATGTAATCGCTGCCAGCTTCGGCAAACGCTTGGACGAAGCGCTCTGGGTGTTCGATCATCAGGTGCGTGTCGAGAGGCAGGGAGGTGTGCCGGCGAACGGCACGAACTACGTCCGGTCCGATGGTCAGATTGGGGACAAAGTGCCCGTCCATCACATCCAGGTGAATCCAGTCAGCGCCTGCCTGGGTCACGGCCTCTACTTCCTCACCGAGGCGGGCAAAGTCTGCAGACAAGATCGAAGCTGCGATGCGGATCACGACGCGACGTTACCTACCGGAGTCGAGCGCCGCAACCGTACGGCAAAAAACCCGTCGAGTCCTTGGCGGTGCGGTGAAGTCCGGAAGGTTCCACGCTCATCGAGTAAAGTACGCGCAAAGGGAGGAATTTCGTCACCAGGGGCGATCAAAGAAAAATCCCGCCGCCGAGCCAGGAAGTCGTCGACGACCTCTTCGTTTTCTTGACGGAGCAAAGTGCAAGTGGCGTACACGAGCAGGCCGCCTGGCCGCACCCACGACGCGGCTTGTTCCAGAAGCTCGCGCTGGAGCTGGCTCAGGCTGCGGACCGACTCGGGCGTTCTCCGCCAGCGAATTTCCGGATGTTGGCGTAAGGTGCCGAGGCCGCTGCAGGGCGCATCGAGCAACACCCGATCGAAGCTTTGTTGCGTAGGCGGAGCCCACGTGCGCGCGTCGGCGACATGGGTTTCCACAATCGCGATGCCGAGCCGGTGGCACTCCCGGCGCAAGTGGTCGATGCCCCGAGAGTTGCTGTCCACAGCGACCACTCGGCCACGGTTGCTCATGAGCTCGGCCAAGTGCGTTGTCTTTCCCCCGGGAGCGGCGCAAACGTCGAGGATGGCTTCGTCCGGTTTGGGCGCGACCAAGTAACTAACAAGTTGAGCGGCCTCGCCTTGAATGGAGTACAGTCCTTCTGCGTGTAGCGGGTGGCTCACGGGATCGACCCCGCTCACAATCACAGCGTCTGGCGAGTAGATGCCGGCCTGGGCGGAGGCGCCACTTTCTTGCAAAAGCTGGAGCAGGTGTTCGCGGGACGTCCGCAGACGGTTGACGCGCAGTGCGGTCGGACAGGGCTCGTTGTTTGCCAGCAGGAGTTGCTCCGTTTCTTCTGGCCCGAACTGGTTGAGCCACGCTTCCACGATCCAGCGCGGGTGCGAGTAGCGAACGCTGAGATAGCCAGCGAGGTCGCGCTCGCGCGCAGGTAAGGGCACGCCCTTCCACCCCTGTGCAGCGCGTCGCAGCACGGCGTTAACCAAACCAGTGGCTGCGCCGTGCTGGTGGCGTTTGGCGAGCTGCACAGCCGTATCCACAGCTGCAAAGGCCGGTACCCTGTCGAGAAAACAGATTTGGAAAAGAGCCATCCGCAATAGGACCAGGATTGCTGGATCGAGCTCAGCCAGAGGTCGGTGGCTAAAGCCTGCAAGCAGATGGTCCAGGTAAAGTTGCCAGGCTAACGTGCCGTAGACGAGACGTACGGCAAGCGCACGGTCCGCGGGGGAAAGATCGGCGTCGGACAGAGCGCGGCCGAGGAGGACATCAGCATGGGCGCCCCCCTCGACGCGGCGAAGCACTTGCCACGCTAGGAAACGGGGATCGGTTCTGTGGCGCCCTTGACGGCGCGCACCCGCGTTCTGCATGCCCCCATCAAACCAGACGCAATCCCGGCTGCCAACGGAGGCCGCGCGCTACTTCGCTGCCAGTACCCCTGCGTCGTCCTTCGAGCTGGATCTCGCCGAGCACGAGGACCCCGCTTTCACACGCCACTTCGAGCTCGGGTTCCACGCGGAGGACAGTGCCGGGAGGAGCTACTTGCGACTCGCTACGAACCGATCGAGCCCGATACACTTTCACGCGCCGCCCCTGGAAAAAGAAGTACGCCCCAGGGCTTGGGCTGAGCCCGCGGACCAAACGCGCGATCGTTTCCGCCGGTTGGGCCCAGTTGATTTGGCCTAGCTCAGTGCTCACCGGAGGTGCAAATGTCACCTGTGATGGGTCCTGTGGCCGAGGCGTTAGGGTACCGGCGTGCCACTCACGTAATGCCTCGAGTAAGCAAACGGCGCCAAGGTGGGCCAGGCGCTCTTGGAGCTCCCCAAAGGTCTCATCGGGGCCGATGGCAACAGAGCGCTGCAACAACACTGGCCCGGCGTCCATTTCCTCGTTCATCAGCATGATGCTGACGCCAGTTTCCTTCTCCCCGTGAATCAGCGCCCACTGAATTGGTGCAGCCCCGCGGTAGCGCGGCAGTAACGAGGCGTGCACGTTGATGCAGCCGTGCGGGGGGATTTCCAAAACCTCGCGGGGCAAAATTTTCCCGTAGGCCACGACGACAATGATATCCGGTTGCCACCGACGTAATAAGGCGATGAAGTCTGCGTTCCCGCGGACCTTCTCCGGTTGTACCACGGGCAGTCCGTGCTGGATGGCAAAGACCTTGACGGCTGGGGCTATGGTTTGCCGGCCGCGACCAGCGGGTTTGTCTGGCTGGGTGACCACACCAACGATGTTTTCCCCTTGGGCGACAAGTGCTTCCAATGAAGGAACCGCAAACGGCGGGGTTCCAAAGAAAACAATGCGCCAACCGGTAGGACGTTGCTCTCGCTGGCCGCCTTCGTTGGGAGTCACGGTGCCCCGGGGGTCACAAGGTGCTGGACGTTGCGGTGACCTCTTCCGGGAACCCTTCGCGCATCCACTTTTTCAGTCGCCGCCGGTAAAGGTCACGCTTGAGACTGCTGATGCGGTCCAGAAAGAGTTTTCCGTCGAGGTGATCGATTTCATGTTGCAGCACCACAGCGAACAAGCCTTCCGCCTCGAGCTCGATTTCCTTTTCGTCGGGAGTCCATGCGCGGATCAAGACCTTTGACGCTCGTCGCACCTCGGCTGTGTAGCCGATGACGCTGAGGCAGCCTTCTTCGAAAACGATGGACCCATCCCGTTCGACAATTTGGGGATTGACGAGTTTGAGCAAACCTGGCCCGTTTTGGTCCTTGCCGACATCCACGACGATCGCACGCTGTGGGACACCGACTTGCGGCGCCGCAAGGCCAATGCCCGGGGCGTGATACATGGTTTCCACCATGTCTTCCAGTAATTGGTGGAGCTCGCCGTCCATATTTCGCACAGGCGCGGAAACTCGCTTCAAAGTTGGATCGGGATATTTCAAAATAGGACGCAACGGCATACCTCACCCAACCTAGGGAAGTTGCTGTTGCTGCCGCAAGGGCCCGCGGAAGCTCGCTATGAAGGGTAAGGGGAGTGTTTCTGCTGTTTTCCGGGGCGATCCACTACGGCCGTGGCCGCGTTCACCGCGTTGCACTCAAAAGCTGCGTGACGCACCGAACGATCTCACTATCGCACTGCCGCAAAAGAGCCGATCGTCGATCGGCAGGCAAAAAGGTGTGCTCGAAAGACGCGCGGACCAGCGATAAAAGTTGCCAAACAGTCATGCCGCCACACATTCGGGCCGCACGCACATACTCCTCGGCCAAACTGGTTCGGCTGATGCCTGGATTGTCTGTACAAAGAACAACGTCGAGACCTAAGTCGCGCAGATAACTCTTCAGTGGGTACTCGGGCATGTTCCAAGTCTCTTCCAGCTCCGGATCGTAAAAGCCAACGACTTCGATATTGCTGGTGGGGCACAGTTCGATAGCAATTCCCCGGTCGCGCAGGCGTTTGGCAAGTTCCGGTTGCTGGTGGAGCGTAAGTCCGTGGCCCACGCGTTCTGCATGCAGGCGGTACACCGCTTGCCAGATATTGTGCGCACTCTCTCCTTCCCCTGCATGGATGGTGAGTGGAAGGCACTCCTCGAAAACTCGATCCAAGGATCGGGTTAGCTCCTCGAAGCGAGGGGCGGCGTGCTCGTCGCCCGCCACGTCAACCCCGACAACTAGCTCGGCGTGCGACCGCCGCGCTTGCACGACCAAGTCGACCTCGGCTTCCGTAATTGGCCTGCGGCGATCGATGACGAGGATCAATCGAACCTCCAGCCCGGGATCCTGCGCTTGAGCCTTACGCAAAGCCTCCTCGAATACGATCAAAAAGCGCTGGCCATTACCGTGGTTGTTTTCGTCACAAAGGTACTTTTGCGGGCTGCAGCGGAGTTCGCAGTACCGGACGCCGTCTTGCTTCAGCCGCCCATATACTTGCCGTGCGTATTCGCGTACGGCTTCTTCGCTTTGCAGGAGTGTGGAGCCAGACAAATCACCCGGAATTTCGTATGCCCGGAAGCCACGGCGCTTGACCAGAGCAACCCGCGGCTCGGTGGGCGCGTATAGGCGCTCCGCAAGGTCCTCTTCGTTAAGGGAGCAAAGGATCGCGGCTGCCGTTTTTCCACGTTCACGCCCCTTGCCCAAAAGCTCGGGCCAGTTGGCTGGCCACTCCTTCTGTCGACACCAACCAGTTACCTGGTCCAGCGCGTGCTGGCGTTCGCGTGCGGGTAGGGTCTCCCACAGTGCGCGGGCGACTTCACGTTGTGCTCGGATGTCCAGCACGCCCCCTAAGTGGCAGTGTAAATCCGCCTTCGGCACCGTTTGCAACCAGGCCCGCAGGTGTGGACCAACGGTTGTGGTTCGTAACGAGTCAATTTGTCGAGGTGGGAGCCGATAAAGACCGTACCAGTTGGCTCGGGGTTCTTGCTCCAGCAGTGTCTTGAGATGGGTAACGTAAATGGATGCGCGGTTGCGCTCGCGGGTAAGCCAGGTTGCGACCAGCGACGGCTCGCTCGATTCCCATAGCCGTACTTCGACCCGCGCAGCTGTTGCCTCGAGGCTTACGCCTTCGATGGGGAAATCTTCGGCCCTCAAAGGGGTGCAATCATCCGTGCTCAGGTCGACCAGGTCAGAACGTTCCAGGGGCCCGAAAAACACTGGCTCCAGGCAATTGGCTAACTCAGGAGCCAACGGAGCCGCGAACAGCTCCGGCGTCGGATTTCTCAAGGGCTCGGGCAAACCCCGATCGATGACGTGGAGGCAGGCTCGAGCGCCAAAAATGCTACCGGCCCATTGGAGGTCGGCGCTCATGGTTTTCCGTCCCCCAGCTAGGCTCAGCACGAGCGTTCGGTGCTGGCCCCTTTGCGAAGCATGAAACACTAAGCGGAAAATGAGTTCACGCATTTCCTCGCATTCCTCGGCGGAGCCTAAATCTTGCGTCTGCTGAGCCACCCAGATTCGCAAGAGCGGGGCCTGCGTTAGGCCAACCCACCACGCGATCAGCGAGCGGCGTTGCTCTTCCGTGCCTCTCGTTGTTACTACCCACACTTCGGTGGGCGGGACGATTCCGCGGCTCTGTACTTCCTGAACAAAGTGCGTTCGCCGGGCGTGGCTGCGGAACAAGTCGATCACCCCGGGTGCGACAACTCCGACGACCTCGGGCACCACCCCCCACGAAGCCCCAAGCGTGCACAGAAGGACGCTTTTCTCTCCTTCACCCACGATGCTTCCTCCTTCCCTGAGCAGCGACGGCGGGAACGTCCTCTGTTTCACTCCCGCGACGGAAATTCTACTGCGTTGGGAGAATTGGCAACATTGCCGTGCCCCAGAGTTTTGGCTCAGGGGTGCAAAGTAAGCAAACGGAGCCTAAGCGAGGCACATTCGTCCCGATGCGGCATGCCGTAGCGGCATTGCAGCAGAAGAACGCGATTGCCCGGGGCTAACTTCGTGATCTGTGGAGAACAGCGTAGACGAGGTGCCCCGCAGTGGGCGAGGAATACAAGGCCCTAGTGGTGTTGCCCGCAGGCTCCCGTGCTGGCGAGACCAAGCGCCGGAGTGAGGCATAATGACCCGTCCTCATCGGGCCGTTTTGCTTGGTTCAAAGCAGCGACTGGGGGTCTACGTCGAGGATGATCCGAACCCGCGTGTTTCGGGGCAAGCCTTCGCGCACGATGGTGCGGGCGCCGGCTGCACTTTTGCGTGCGAGGGCAGAGTGTTTCGAGCGCAGCAACACCTGCCAGCGATACCAGCCGCGCAACCGCAACAGTGGCGCAGGCGCTGGCCCCAGCACGTCGAGACCTTGCCCTGCAAGGGTTCGTGCTGCCTGGGCAAAATGGGCGGCAATCCGTTCGGCTTCTTGTTCCTGTGGAGCTTCGATGCGGGCCAAAACCAATCGCGAAAACGGGGGGTAGGAAAGCTCTCCCCGATGCGCGAGTTCATACTGAGCAAAGCCCTCGTAATCGTGCCGGGCAGCCCATTGCAAAATTGGGTCGTCGGGGCGGTACGTTTGTACGATGACCCTTCCCGGCTTCTCTCCGCGCCCCGCGCGTCCCGCAACCTGGGTCAAGAGCTGGAAAGTCCGTTCCCCCGAGCGGAAATCCGGAAAGTTTCGAGACAAGTCGGCCAAAATCACGCCCACAAGGGTTACGTTGGGTACGTGGTGCCCCTTGGTCACCATCTGGGTGCCGACGAGGAAGTCGTAGCGCCCTGCTGACCACTGTTCGAGAACCTCGGCCAATGCGGCGGGCTGCCTGGCCACGTCGCGGTCGAGCCGGGCAATCCGTGCGTGAGGGAATAAGCGGCGAAGGGTGAGTTCCACTTGCTCCGTGCCCGCGCTCCAGGCTGCTACCGCGGTTCCCTCGCAGGCGGGGCAATACCGAGGAGCTGGCGTTGTGCGGCCACAGTGGTGGCATTGCAGAGCTGCGTTGCGCTGATGGTAGGTGAGACTCACGGAGCAATTGGGGCAAGAGAACACAGCCCCACACTGCAGGCACTGCAAGAATCGGGCGTATCCTCGCCGGTTGAGGAAAAGGAGACTTTGTTGTTTGTTGGCAAGATTCGCCTGAAGCGCGTGGTATAGGGTGTGCGATAAGGGCAAAGCTCGTCCCTGCGCATTAGTGCCCCGAAGGTCCACGACTTCCACAACGGGCAGTGGGCGAGTGTCAACACGTTCCGGTAAACGGAGGAGCCGGTAGCGACCTTGTAAAGCGTTGTGGTAGCTCTCGAGGGAGGGAGTTGCCGAACCAAGAACAATGGGGCAGTTCGCCAAGCGGGCGCGGACTACGGCAACGTCGCGGGCATTGTACCGCAGGCCCTCCTCTTGCTTGTAAGCGCTGTCGTGTTCCTCGTCGACGATAATCAAGCCGAGGTTTGGCACCGGTGCGAACACGGCGCTTCGCGCCCCGGCGGCAACCCGAAGCGTGCCAGAGGCCAAGCGCTCCCAGCATTGCCAGCGCTCGCGAGCACTGAGCCCACTATGCAACACGGCGATGGCTTCGCCAAAGCGTGCTTTCAAAGAGCTGACCAGCTGATGAGTCAGGGAGATCTCCGGAACGAGCACCAAGACGGAACGGCCTGCATCGACGCACGCTTTTGCCGCTCGTAAGTAAACTTCCGTTTTTCCGCTCCCGGTGACTCCGTAAAGCAGAAAGGGCTGAAACCCGGCGGAAAGCCCGGCAATGAGCTGACGGACCGCGTCGTCTTGGTGGCCCGTGAGCCGAACCTCCGGATCTGCTTTCGGATCCGGGGACGGCGGGGGTGGTTCTGCAGGCAGCCTAACCCTTTCCAGGATACCGACCTGTTCTAAGATCCGAATCTTGGCGGTAGCGGAGGGAAAGTTTGCTTTGAGTTCTTCGAGGCTCGCAAACCCTGAGGGATGGTGGCGGACGTATTCATAGAGAGAGTAAAGAGCTGGCCGCTTTTTTGCCCAGATGTCGGCCTCGAACTCCGGTAGAGGGTTTGCCACTCGGACCAGCAACGGGCCGGTGAGGAGCGATGGTGCGGAGGCGCGTGCTCGATAGGTAACTTTGAGCAGCCCCTCCCGGCACAGTCGCTCCAGCCGCGATTTGGGTATCTTCAGGCGACGCTGCAAGGCCACGAACGGAACGAGAGGGTGCTCGATCAGGTATTCCACCGCCTTGCGGTCGCGCGCATCAGCGACTCGATCCAGCGCCTCTGGGTCTGCTTGGAGCAGGCGCTCGACGCGCACTTTAACCGTACTCGGAATCATAGTCGTCAGCGCATCGCTGACCGAGCTGAGGTAATACTCGGCCATCCAGCGTGCGAGTTCGATCCATGAGGAATCGAAAAGTGGGCCGCTTGGATCGAGACACGCAGCAACTGGGCGCAGTTGCGGGGCAGCGGAGTATTCCGTCGTGCTGACGACGATACCGAAGGCGAAGCGGTGACCAAGCGGAACGACGACCCGGCTTCCCAGCGTGACCGCGGAAACGAGCAGTTCGGGGACGAAATAATCGAGCACGTCCAAATTTCCCTGGGAGGGAATCAGGGCTACGCGTACGATCGGCGCTTGCGTCGAGGGAAGACTTTGATCTGGACAGGCGACGGTTCGAGCTCCGGCAGAATGGTGCGATCGGATCGAGTGCATGGGTGCCGTGGCTACTGCCGTTGGTCAGGAGTCGCGACAGGGTAGCGCCGTTCCAGCCACTCGTAGAGCGATGGCAAAATCAAGAGCGTCAGCAACGCAGCCGACAAAATTCCCCCGATCACCACGGTTGCCAGTGGCCGTTGCACTTCCGCCCCGGAACTGCGGGAGATGGCCATCGGTAAAAACCCAAACGCGGCCACGAGAGCGGTCATCAAGACCGGCTTCAGCCGCTGCGTGGCTCCGCGAATCGTTGCTTCCGTGAGATCGAGCCCATCCGATCGCAAGCGGTTGATTGCGGAAACCATGACGACGCCGTTCAGCACCGCCACGCCAAATAGCGCTACAAAGCCAATGGATGCAGCGAGATTCAAATGCAAACCCCTGAGCCACAGGGCAGCAATGCCACCAACGAGGCCAAAGGGGACACCCGACAGCACAAGCACAGCGTAACGAGCTCGGCCGAAGGCGTTGTAGAGCAGGAGGGCGATGATCGCGAGGGCCAAGGGCACTACGATCGTAAGCCGACGCATCGCACGTTGTTGGTTTTCAAATTGCCCACCCCAGCGGAAATAGTACCCCGGTGGCAGGTGCACGGTCTCTTCGATGCGACGATGGGCTTCGGCCACAAAGCCGCCAAGGTCGCGGCCCCTTACATTGGCCTGAACGACGAGCCGGCGCTGACCGTCTTCACGGTTGATTGCTTCGGGAGACTCGGTCACCGTGATGTGCGCGATTTGATCCAGCCGAAGCCGTTCTCCCCCTGGCGCCCGTAACGGAAGGCGACCGAGCGAGCCGACGTCGTGTCGGAACGAGTCAGGAAGGCGCACCACCACTGGGAAACGACGGACTCCTTGCAACAACTCAGCTACGGTCACACCTCCTGTGGCTGCTTCCACCGCCTCGCGCACCTCTTCCACGGAGAGCCCGTAACGGGCCAGCGCGGCTCGGTCGATGGTGATTGACACCTCGCGTGACCCGGAAAGCAGTTCTAACCGCAAATCGGCAACGCCAGGCACAGTTTGCAGTACGCCGTGCACCTCGCTTCCCAGCCGCTGGAGCTGATTTGGATCAGGCCCAAAGATTTTCACCGCTACATCTGCCTTGATCCCTGAGATCACCTCGTCCAGTCGCATGGCCATCGGTTGGGTGAAATTGAGCGATATTCCAGGTACGGCGCTGAGCTGCTCGGCCATGGCATCGACCAGTTCTTCCTTGGTGCGCGAGTCTGGCCACTGATCGGTGGGTTTCAACAGCACGTACATGTCGCCTTCGTAAACCCCCATGGCCTCGGTGGCGATATCTGGCCGGCCAATTTTCGTGACGACCCCTTGAACCTGAGGAAACTCGAGGAGCATTCGTTCTAAGCGGGTGAAGGTTTCTACCGATTCCCGCAGACTCACCGACGGGAGTAAACGAACCTGAACCAGGATCGAGCCTTCGTCCAGCTTGGGCATGAATTCCGTTCCGAGAAACGGTAGCGAGGTCACAGCTAGAGCCACCAGAACTACCCCGGAGGATACTACGGCCTTGCGCCGTTGAAGGGCCACAGTGAGCAGCCGTTGGTAGCGAGTTTGCAGCCAACGAAACCAAGCGGCTTCGCCGCTATTGCGACGCGGGCCACTTCCCAACACGTAGGGAGCCGCTGCAGGCACAGCGGTTAGGGCTAGGAGTAATGCCCCGAGGATTGCCGTGCATACCGTGATGGCCATGGGCCGATACATTTTGCCTTCGATGCCCTCGAGCGTGAAAATCGGCAGGTAAACGGCGACGATGATGGCCACGCCAAACGCCACGGGACGCGCCACTTCCAGGGCGGCTGCGCGATAAATGGCAAGCAGCCGGGCGCGGTCGTGCGGCCCCTGGTGTTGGTGGAGTCGTCGCACCAGGTTCTCGACCATCACCACGGCACCGTCGACGATCAGCCCAAAGTCAATCGCGCCCAGAGACATGAGATTTGCGGAAACTCCGAGCAGGTACATCCCCGAGAACCCGCACAGCATGGCGAGGGGAATGACGGAGGAGACTAAGACCGCCGCTCTCCAGTCTCGCAAAAACAGCACCAGTACCAGCACAACTAAGGCGCAACCTTCGAGCAGGTTGCGAGCAACGGTTCGGCTCGTTCGTTCAATGACCTCGCTTTGGTCATAAAACGGCTCGATCCGTGTTCCCATCGGTAAGGTCTTCGCGATCTCCGCGACTCGTTCTTTCACTCGCTTCGTCGCCTCGGCTGCATTGGTGCCTTTGAGAAGAATGACCATTCCGGAAACGGTTTCCCCTTGCCCGTCACGCGTCACCGCACCATATCGCGGCAGGGCACCAACGCTCACCTGTGCGAGGTCCCCCAGGTAAACAGGGCTGCCGTTCTTGGCCGCGACGACGATTCGCTCGACCTCCGCCGTGCTCGTGAGTAGCCCCCGGCCCCGGATCGTGAGGCGTTCGGATCCGTGTTCGAGGAAACCGCCGCCGAAGATGGCGTGGTTCTTACGAACCGCATCCAAAACCTCACTCAACGAGAAACCGAACTTTTCTAACGCCTGAGGGTCGAGCTCCACCTCGAAACGCTTGGTTAGGCCACCCCAAGAGTTGACTTCGCTCACGCCGCTGACCGAGCGAAGCCGAAGGCGAATCTCCCAGTCTTGAAGGGCCTTGCGCTCTAGCATGTCGGACGGCCCCTCCACGATGTACTGGAAGACTTCGCCGAACGGTGTGGCGACGGGTCCCAGTGTAGGGACCACGCCCGCCGGAAGCCGGCCCCGAACTTCGTTGAGACGCTCGGCCACCTGCTGGCGCGCAAAGTAAACCGGCACGTTGTCCTGGAAGACAATGGTGACCACCGAGAGACCGAACTTAGAGGTCGAGCGGACTTGCTGAGCACCTGGGATCCCCATCACGGCCGCCTCGATGGGGTAAGTGATCCACTGTTCCACGTCGCTGGCGGCGATGCCAGGGGCTTCGGAAATGACGACCACCTGTTGGTTAGTCAGGTCTGGAAAAGCCTCCGCCGGCAGAGAGCGAAAGCACCACAGTCCGCCACCGACGAGCGCGATCAGCCCAACGGTGACGGGGACCGGGTGGCGAAACGTGGCGTCAACAAGCCGTTCGACGAGCCCCATCGTTCAGTTTCCCCGGAATCAATCTTCGTGAACAGGCTGTGTCCGCAAGACGAGGGTTGATTTGAGTAAAAAGCTGCCGCGACCAACGATGCGATCACCGTTGCGGAGACCTCTTTTCACCTCCACCCATCCCTCTCCGGTATCTCCGACCTCGACGTTTTGCCGCCGAAATTGATTCTCGCCCACGGGGACAAAGACCACTGGTTGCCCATCGAGCTGCTGGAGTGCAGATTCCGGAACCGTCAGAATAGTGCGACGCATGGGCTCAGGAATCTCGAGTTGCGCGAACATTTCCGGCTTGAGCTTGCCTTGAGCGTTGTCGGCTGTGCACCGGACCTTGACGCGGCGCGTTTTGGGGTCGAGCATGTCGCCCACTTGTTCGATCGTTGCCACGAAGGTTTCGTCAGGGTAGGCCGACACGCGAAATCGCACCGTCAGTCCGGGGGCAACCCGATTCAACCAGCGCTCATCGACTTCCGCAAGAAGCCAGACGCGGTCGAGTTGCGCCACGACGAACAAGGGACTGCCGGGGACGAGCCCTTGGCCAGGACTGGCGCTGCGCTCCACCACCGTACCCGACAAGGGAGAGCGGATCGGGAGGCCCACCGGCTGAAAGCTTCGCAGTCCGCCCCCTAAGGCAAGGAGTTCCCGTTTTGACCTGGCGAGTTCTGCCCGAGCGGCCCGGAGTTTGTTGCGGGCCAGAACGGCATCCAGTTGGGCCCGCTCCACCTCCTGCCGTGCCGCGGCTTTAGCAGCGAAAAGCCGGCGTGCCCGGCCGACCTGTTGCGTGGCGAATTTCCATTCTGCCATGGCGGAACGTTCCTCAGCCCATGCCGTGCGCAGCCGCGCCACGATGCCTTCCCAATCCGGACTGTAGAGCCACGCCAGAACTTGGCCGGCACGGACACGCTCGCCAACTTCCACGAGCACCTCACGCACTCGGCCTTCCACCGGTGAGCCGAGTCGCGCCACCCTGCGCTCATCGAAGCCCACGACCGCAGGGGCAATGACCGGTGCTTCCACCTCGGTTTCCCGAGCGACAACGATTTCGAGACCCAGCCGCTCTTGAACCGACGGAGGAACTTCCACCGTATCTTCCGCCACAGCCACAGCCGCGGAGTTCGAATCGGGGGCCTCACGCGTGCAGGCAGCAGTTGCCATCGCAGCGCCAAAACCGACGGCAAACAGAAAGGCACGCAGGCGCTGCCATGCAGCAGTTCGGCGCCGGTAGCGGTCAGGAAGGGTAAGCGGTGCTTGCCGAGGGCTTGATGTCACTCGTCGTCCTCCTGAGTGAAGATCTCCCAAGTCTGGGCAGCAAGGGCTGCCTCGGTCCGAGCAGCCAGAGACGTTCGTTGCACTTCTAGGTAAACTCGCTCGGCGTCCACTAAGCCAAGAATGTCACCGGACCCCTCTTCGAACGCCACGCGTGCCGCATGGCGTACGCGAGCAGCTGGCTCCAAGAGATCAGCCCTCGCGGTGCGAACTCGTGCGGCCAGGGCACGCCAGTGCTGCAGGAGCCCCAAAAGTTCGCCCCGCAAGCGCTGATCTGTGGCTTCCATGCGCGCATTTGCCGCCATGAGCTCGGCCATCGCCCGCTGTACGTTACCCCAGTTTGTATCGAACACCGGAACGGGAATAAGCACTCCAGCAACCAAGGTGTCTCGGGCTGCCGTGCGCTTGTAGCCGGCGGTCAGTGTTGGGTCTGGAATGCGCCGCCGACGTTCTAGCTCGAATGAATGCTGAGCTCGCTCCTTTTCCGCTGCCATCGCCTGGGACTCGGGGTGTTTGCGCAGCACCTGCTCCACAAGGCTGGTATCGTCCTCGGCTGGGGGCACGGTGAAAGACGGTTCTTCTAAGGCTGCAGGGTCGAGGGCGGGTTCACCGAGAAGTTGGCGCAGTTGCTGTAAGGCAACGGATTGATTCGCACGAACCTCCCCGGACAAGGTGCGAAGTCGCCCAAGTTCCGTCTCGAGCTTGAGTTGCTCGGCTTCGGCCAGGCGGCCTTCTGAGACTCGGTGTTTCGCCACGTTGTATAGCGAGCGGATACTTTCCTCGGACTCCGCGATGGCGCGGAGCTCCTCACGCGCACGGACGACCGCCAAGAAGTGCTTGGCCGTTTCCAGTGCAAGCTGCGTTCGAACTGCCCGCGCTTCTGCTCGTGCTACGTCGATTCCTGCCGACGCAACAGCTTGCCGAGCTGCTCGCTTCCCGCCAAGCTCGAGAGGCTGGCTCAAGGTGGCGAAGAAGTCCAGTTCTGGGTCTTGCGCACGCAGATCTGGCGTAAGACGCCAGTTTTCGCTTCGCAGCTCTGCCAGCGGGTTCGGCCGACGCCCTGCCTGATACCAGTTGGCACGGGCAGCGCCTAGCTGGTGCTCCGAGGCTTGAACAGCCGGAGATCGCTCGCGAGCACGAGCAATGGCAGAAGTGAGATCCAACGCCAGCGAGGGAGCGACCGAGGCCAAGCCCAGAAGCAGGAGCGGGACGAAGAGCCAAACCGGCCCCGGCGAGGAAAGAACACCATCAGCGCAAAGAAGACGAGCTTTTCTTTGGCGCGCCGGAATTCTAGCTCTGGCGAGCCGGAACGAGGGATCAACTGTGTCGTGGGCAAACCGCATGCTTGGAGCCGACTGCCGCGCTTCTATACAAAAGTGGTTCTGGGTGGTAGCGTTGGGGTGTTGGACGAGCGCGGCGTGTTCGTTGGCTGTCGAGCCAATGGGTCCATTGCCCGCACGCAACCTACAGCCGCTTCGTCAAATTTTCTTGCACCTGCCTTTCACGTCGGCCCGAACGTTGGAATCGGGGCAATGGCGTGTCCGTGTGGAAAGCGCGGAGAGCAATATCATCGCCACCGACCACGGTACTGTGGACGCCGTGCTGAAATTCGCACAGAACCGCACCGCTATCCGGGCCACCTTGGGGCTTGTGCCGGCCTGGCAACTCAGTGTCGAAGTGCCGTTTCTCTCGCGGTTTGGCGGATTTCTCGATCCCGTGATCGATAGTACGGAGGACCTGTTTTCCGCTTTCACCCCAGAGCGCCGTATGTTCCCAAACAACTCTTTCGGCGGCTTTTGGGTAAGGCGCAATGGCCAAACGCTCTTTCATGGGCCACGGCAATACCTCGAACTGGGAGATGTAGCCGTCGAGGGAGAAAAGGGTCTATGGAAAAGCAACAACGGAACGTGCCTCGCGGCCCGGTTAGCGCTCGAACTGCCGACGGGCCGCCCTGATGCGGTTTGGGGCAGCGGAACTTGGGAGCTTGGCGGAGGGGCTGCTGTGGACGTGCCACTATGGACCCGCCGGCTTTGGTTGTTCGGAAACGTTGGTGGAGTTTTTCCCATGGGACGGGTGACCAGTGCCGACCTCCCCGTAGATCCGTTCGTGGTCCAAGGGGTCGGATTTGAATGGATGGCCAACCATCAATGGTCGCTGTTTTTGCAGCAGCACTTGTACACGAGCCCATTTCGAGACCTCCATTCCGCAGTGCTCGAAGGTACGATCGTGGAACTTGCCGCCGGTATAGGATACCGCAGCGGTCCACTAGCCCTTTGGATCGGTGGCATCGATAATGTGAGTGGGGTGGCGCAGGCTGCGGACTTCACTTTAATGTTAGGCGTCGCGGTGACGACCAGTAATCGACCTCAATGATCACCAACCAGACCAGCGTACACTTTTCCACGCTTCGAACAGAACACTAGCCGGCGTAGGAGTGTTCGTGGCGACGGGTCGGAATCCGGCCTCCTCGAGTTCCGCAGCGAAGTGCTCGGCATTGAACGGTGCGCTCGTGGGACGGGTGAGACGGGGACAAAGCGCAAACGTGCCAAAGAGGAAGAGCCCTCCGCCGCTTAGGGATCGGAACACTAAAGAGCAGAACACCGCCAGGTCGTGGTACTTGGAGAACCAAGCGCTTGGTGCCAGGCACACGGCAACGTCGGGTTCGCGTCGCAGTAGGTAGCTTGCCGGGTCGCAACGATCTCCGATCGCAAAGACCAGTCGCTCTCCAAAGCGCCCGCCGGTGATCGCGCGGCCGAGTTCCACCTCTTTCGGGCTTCGCCGCAAGCAGAGTACGGACACTCTGGTTGACACGTCGAGCAAATCCCACGCGTAACGAGCGCTGCCGCAACCAAGATCGACGACGAAGGTTTCCAGGCCATGGCGTGCCCGCTTGCGCGCCAGTGAGCTCAGGATTTCTTTGGTTTGAACGTGCAAGGAGCGCAGCGCCTGCCAGTGTGGTTGTTGCAAAAAGCGGCGGTCGATCCACAAACCCACACGGCCCTGCCCTTCCGGACGATTCTCCAGCACGTGTTCGATCAAATCCGGTGAGGTCCCTCCCCGCTCGCGAACAAGCTGCCAACTACGGCTGAGGTGTGCGAGCATGGCGAGACGAAATTCCAGCCAACCCATCGGGAACCGAGAATGAGGCGAGGCCATGACCGAAGCAAGCTTTGCTTCGAGACTTGGATTGGCCCGATTTCGTGAAGATGCGTTGCGGCTTTGCGGTTAGGTTTGTTAGCTTGCGCTCTGCGAATGGTCGGCAGCCCGGAAACCCTGTACCTGATCGACGCCAACTCTTATGTATATCGAGCGTTCTTTGCGTTGCCTCGGCTGACCAATGCCCAAGGCCAGCCAGTCCACGCGGTGTTCGGCTTTACCAAAATGCTCTTGCGCCTCCTGCGCGAAGTGAGACCCAATTACGCCGCGGCGGTGTTCGATGCGCCGGGGCGGACCTTTCGCGACGAACTTTACGCGGAGTACAAGGCCACGCGTCCTACGACCCCGGCAGAGTTGGTGTCACAGTTGCCTTACGTTCGAGAAGTCGCTGCGGGCTGTGGCCTTATGGTTCTTCAGATTCCCGGTGTGGAAGCGGACGATGTGATTGCCACGCTAACGAAGCGTTGGACGGAACAGCAGCAGCCGGTGGTGATCATCAGTGGCGATAAAGACCTGTTGCAACTGGTGGACGGTTTGGTCCGCGTGTGGGATACGCTGTATGACCGCCAGTACGACGCCTGCGAGGTTGAGAAAAAATTCGGTGTTCCGCCCGAGCGGATCCCGGACTTCATCGCACTGGTTGGCGATAGCGTGGATAACATCCCCGGAGTGAAAGGAATTGGGGAGAAGACGGCTCAGGCATTACTTCGACGGTTTGGGTCCTTGGACGAGGTGCTGGCGCACATCGACGAGATTCGCAACTGGAAGGAACTCCGCGCCGCCCGTGCCATTGCCGCCGCGTTGCAAGAGCAAGGCGCGGTTGCACGGTTGGGGCGGCAGCTAGCGCTTGTGCGCAATGACCTTGCGCTGGACCTTGGTCTCGAAAGCCTCCGAGTCGGGCCGATGGACGGGCCGCGGTTGCGGCGTTTGTTCGTCAAACTGGGGTTCCACTCGCTATTGCGTGAACTGCCTGAGGAGAAACAGTCGGCACCGCCCGAGTACAAAGTTGCCGGGCAGCGGCAGGAGATTCAGGAGTTTTTGCAGAGGGTCGATGACGACGAGGAGATGGCGCTTGCCATCGTCGGCGACGGACTACAACTGGGAACGGTTTTGTGCCGCCAGTCCGGCGAGGCCCTGCTCGTGCCGAATCACGTCCTTTCGCCTCGCGAGCTACTACAAGAAGTGCGATCGCGGCCAGCGGCGGGCGTGCTTGCTCATGATTTCAAGCGTGACTTGAGGAGGGCTGGTGTGGAGGACTGGGATACATCCGCAGTCTTCGACGCCATGGTGGCAGCGTACCTCTTGGAAGCCCCGCTTCCGTCCTCGTTGGAAGAGGTGGCGAGCTTTTATTTAGGTTGCCATTTGACTGGCTTTCGTGAGGACGTTGCCGGGACGGTGTCAGGGGTATGGGTGTTGCCCGAATTGGTGCCTGTTCTGCGGGCGCTTTTGGCTGAGCGGGAGATGACACGACTGTTCCAGGAGGTGGAAGCCCCGCTCGTCGGTGTGCTTGCACGGATGGAGGCTGCGGGCGTGTACGTAGACAGTGATGCACTACGGGAGGCGGGGCGGGAGTTGGAGCGCCGTTTGCAGCGCCTGACCGAAGAAATTTACGATCTAGCTGGGACCTCGTTCAACATTGCTTCCCCTCAGCAATTACGCGACGTGCTGTTCGAGCGACTGCGGCTGCCGACGCGGGGAATTCGTCGGGGAAAGACCGGTCTCTCCACAGATGTCGACGTGCTTTCGAAGCTGTCGGCACTTCACCCGTTGCCGGCTAAGATTCTCGAGTATCGCACCGTGGCAAAGTTGCGCTCGACGTACGTCGAGGGCTTGCTGGCCTCTGTGGACGAGCGCACGGGCCGGCTTCACACGACGTTCAACCAGTGCGTGACCGCTACTGGTCGGCTGAGTTCCACCGAGCCCAATCTCCAAAACATTCCGGTGCGGGGAGACGAAGGTACGATGCTCCGCCGCTGTTTTACCGCGCCTGAGGGCTGTTTGTTAGTCGTAGCGGATTACTCGCAAATCGAGTTGCGGTTGCTAGCGCATTTTTCCGGCGATCCTGTCCTCTGTGCGGCATTCGAAAACCGCGAGGATATCCACGCGCGTACCGCAGCAGAGGTGTTTGGCGTCGAGCCTTCTGCGGTAACGCGCGACCAGCGCCGCGTTGCCAAGATGATCAATTTTGGTGTGCTGTACGGCATGGGGGCCTCTTCCTTGGCGAAGGAGTTAGGGATCTCCGTAGGAGATGCCCAGCGGTACATTGACCAATATTTCGCTCGCTACGCCGGCGTACGGGCGTACTTGGACGAGATGGTGCGCCAGGCTCGCCAACGCGGTTATGTGGTCACCCTGCTCGGCCGTCGGCGATCGGTGCCGGAATTGGGCAGTCCAGACCGGGCTGTGGCCCAAGCAGCAGAGCGGATTGCCTTGAACACGCCCATTCAAGGCTCGGCTGCCGACGTAATCAAGCTCGCTATGGTGGCCTTGGATCGAGCTATCGGTAAACGCAGGCTCCATGCGCGGATGGTTTTGCAAGTGCACGACGAGCTCGTTTTCGAAGTTGCGGAGCAACAGGTCGATGAGATGCGCACACTTGCCCGAGAGATCATGGAGGGCGTCGTGCGTCTGCGGGTGCCTTTGGTGGTGGACATCGGCAGCGGCAAGAACTGGGCCGAGGCTCACCCATGAGCGTGTGAATAGAACACTGTAGGCGCGCGTCTTTCAGCGAGTGTTACCGTGGAACGAACCGACTCTGAGCTCGTGGAGCTGGCCCGCAAGGGGAACAAAGAAGCCTTTCGGGAATTATTCGAGCGTTACCAGCGAAAAGTGATGTCGATCGCCCTCGGAATGGTGAATAACCCGGAAGACGCGATGGAGATTGTGCAGGACACCTTCGTCAAGGCGTACGAGAACCTCGAGGGCTTTAAAGGCGAATCGAGCTTTTACACGTGGTTGTTTCGCATCACGGTCAATCGCGCCATCGATGTCCGGCGTTATCAGCGGCGCAACCCGACCGTCGGCTTGCAGGAGGAGTTCGGGATTCCCGAATCGGAAGAGCCCTACGATGAGTTCCTTGGGGACGAAGAAGGAAAGACGGACCCGGTGCGTCAGGCGGAGTCACGCGAAATTGGCGCGCGAGTTGCCGAGGCCATCGCTGAGTTGACGCCGTACCATCGCGCCGTCATACTGCTGCGGGAGATTGAAGGTCTTTCGTACGAGGAGATCAGCCGCGTGATGCAGTGCTCTAAAGGCACCGTGATGAGCCGCTTGCATTATGCCCGCAAAAAACTCCAAAGCAAATTGAAGGATCTACTCTGAGCCCACGCAGAAGGAGCCGCTCCGTGCCGATAGAGAAGCAGGAAACCCTAAGCTGTTCGGACGCGCAGCCAATGCTGGCGCTGTTTGCCGACGGCGAATTGGACCCGAGCCTGATGCAGGCAGTGGCAACTCACGGAGCTCAGTGTCCGCGCTGCGACGGCGAGTTGCAGCGCCTCGAGCGGCTGCAAGCGGTGCTGCGAGAACACGTAGAAGGTAAGCTAGCGAGTGTCGAAGCTACAGATTTGTGGCTCCGCATCGTGCCGCGGCTGCCGGATCGAGCCGTGCGTGTACCTTGGTGGCGGCGCTGGTATTCGGTATTGAGCGAGGGAGGCTGGCAACCGCAGGTGTTGTGGCCAGCGATGGCATTGTTGGCCGTGGCGACGATGGCGACGGTACTCTTGTGGCGTAGCGAGCCCCACGTGGCTCCCACGAGCCCGAGCACCATCGTGGCTGGCTTGGAGCCCCCGGCCTTGATCGACTCCTTGGAAGCGGACGTGGGTTCGGTTGCTGTGATGGACGACTGGCAGCATCACACAACCGTGTTGTGGGTGAGCGACGAGTTGCCCGAAACAGGAGGAACCGAACCGTGAAACAGCTTTGCTTCATCTTGGTTACTGCGGTTTGTTGCCTGGCGGGCGTCGAGCAATCCGCGGCACAGGTGGGTGCACGCAGCCCAGCCCACGGAGTGCTTCCGTCGACTCCGGCAGTCGAAGTGCGCATTGGTGCCGTGATTGCCAGCAACTCCGGGCGCAGCTTTGATCCGCGGCTCGTTGCCCTGCGGCAGCAGTTCGATAGCCTTTTCCCTTACACGTCGTACCAGCTCGTGAAAGAAGAGCGGCAACGAGTGGCGTGGGGTGCGAAGGCAAGTTTCGACATTCCTGGCGGACGGTACGTAATCGTGATTCCGCGCGAATTCCGTAGCGGACGCATTGCCATGAAAGTGCTTGTGCTCGAGGGTGCCCGGCCCATTGTGGATACGTCGCTTGCGTTGCGGAATCATGGCACGTTGTTGGTGGGCGGGCCACGCCAGTCGAACGGGGTGCTGATCCTATCCATCGGTGCGGATACGATTGACTGAACGCGCTTTCCGGAGCATGGAGAAAGCACGACGGGAGGTTCGGGCCATGACAGATCTGGAGCGGTTGCTGCGGCTTTTGGGTGCTAGCCGCGACGCGTGGCTTACGGCACGGCGGCTTTGGGCCTTTTGGGGACCGTTAGGGGAGGCTTCCACCTGGATCACGCCCTTGGTGGCGGTGGGCTCGGTACTCTCCCTGGCGCTGCTCACGGGCGTGGCAGTGACCGCCCTGGCTACCCTGCTCGTCGCCCTGATGTTGTTGTACTACTTGCTCAGCGAAGTGTTCGGCGTGTCAGTGGAGCTGAACCTGCCCAATTGAGCCGAAAGCACCCAAAATCACCGGAGGGAGGCTCGCTCCCGGTAGTACGCGATCAAAATGTCCGCAATTTCCGGTCGCAGGATCCGTTCATCCGGACGCTCCCCGCGCGTCAGTAATTCTCGGATTTTCGACCCGGAGATGGAGACTGGTTTCTCGCCGGGGTGGTTCTCGATGAGATCGACTCGGCCGACGCTCTCGAAATATGCTGCAAAGCCGATGTTGCAGGGTTGAATCCGCAGCTCGCCGCGCAGGTGGTTGAAAATTTCCTGTGCGTCAAAGTCCCCCCAGATGGGAGTACCATCGTCGTACGGAGCATCGGCATGCTTGCGTCCAATGACAATGTCGGTGAATCCTAGGTTCTGACGATAAATCGCATGCATGACTGCCTCTTTCGGGCCCCCGTACAACATCTTGATATCCAGTGCCACGAGCTCGAACACTTCCGTGAGGTCGTAGCCCCGCTCTTGCCAAAGCACCTCATCCTTGTCGCCCTTGCCGAGTAATTTGAGGTCATGCAAGGCGCGGTAACACCGCATGCGCACGCGAGCCGGTACGTCGTCTTCCTTGAGTTCTCCGACGAGCGGGTTGAGCACAACGCCGGTAAAGTAACCCTGCCGGGTTAGCCGTTCGACACCTGCGACCAGGGCGTACTCGTGCGCTCGGTGCAGTGGGTTGCGAGTTTGGAACGCCAGCGCCCGTTCCCATTTGCGCTCGGCAATCAGTGTCCGCACCTGCCGCGGGGAGAGAAGGTATTCGCCGTACTCCGGGTCAACTTCTTGCGGCAGTGCCCAAAGTTCGCCACCGAGCAGCTTGGTTCGCGGGTCTTCGAGAATCATCCTTGCCCCCGGGTGATCCGTGCGACGCGTGCCGTAGAATTTCTCAATGTGTTTCGGCTTGTCCCATTCGAACAAACTCGTCACGCGGACAATCGCGATCGGGGTCCCCTCGTGGATGAGCGCCGCCGGGTGCCCCACCCTGAGGCGCTTCGCTTCGTCATCGGCAACAGGGAAGGAAATGGGCGCGGTCCAGGCATAGTGGCGAAAGGCGAAATCGAGGCAGTCGTGGTCCAACACATAGTGCCAGGTGTCCTCGTCCATTGGTCCAGTCAGCGGCGAGAGGGTACCATCGGCGATGCGGTACACGGTGGATAGGTCCGCCCGACTCATTTCCACCTTGGGTAATTCGGCAGCTTCCCGCAAAAACTGTTTACGGCGTGACAACGGGACGGTGCGATTAACGGGGGAATCTAAGCCGCCATGAACAGGCACGAGATCCGGCACAACTCAACTCCTTTCTTCCTCCACTGTTTCGACAGGACAACCCAATTCCTCTACCCAATCCAGAGTTCGACCGCGACCCCATAATTTCTCGAACCACGGTCGTGCTGGAATGGCGACCACCACGGTCTGCACGGCGTAGCGGCTGATCATTTGTTCGGCAGCCTCGAACAACTCCGCAGCCACTACGTGCGTGACCACCGGAATGCCCGCTGCCGTGGCTTGTTGGTGCACGCTGCGCAGTTGTTCTTTTGCTAGCCCTTCGAGCTCAGCCCGAACGTGATCGACTACGTCGCCACTGAGCTTCTCTCCCACGAAGCCAACATCGCTGAGCGTTGTAGCCAGCGCGGCAACCTGCGAGTCCGGAATCACCGCCACTGCCACGAGCGATGCGTTGTTTTTGCGAGCGAGCTCGATAGCCCGAGCCAGCGACCGGCTGAACGGGTAGCGAGGCGACAAAAGGAGTAAAACGTGACTCATCCTCCAACCCCTACAGACAATCCCAACAAGGGCCAGTAAAAGGCGGCCATTAGGTTGAACAGCACCCACGCGCAAAAGGCTAGCACGGCCCCGGGTACGATGAGGTCGCGTAAGGCCAAATAGCCGCTCGAGTAAGCAATCGCATTGGCTGGGGTGCCGATGGGAAGCGTCGTGGCAAGCCCGGCCGGAACCGCGACAGCTAAGGTGATCACACGGGGATCGAGCCCGAACTCGCTCGCAATTCCTAGGCTCATCGGCAACAGCATCGCCACAACAGCGGCGTTGCTCATGGCCTCGGTTAACGCCAGAGACAAGGCGGATAACACCAAAACGACTGCCCAACCGTTAGATGCCCACTCGCTCACCGTGCCTTGTGCAACCCAGCTCGCTGCTCCGGACCGACTGAGAGCGGAGCCAAGACAAATTGCTCCGCCGTACATCAAGAGCACGCCCCAATTGACGTAGCCTTCGATCTCGCTCCAGCGCGCGAGTCGCAAGAAGAACAAGACGACGACTGCGGTCATAGCCACGCTCGCCAAACCGAATTCCTCGCCAAGCAGGATCCACGCAGCTAACGTGCCCAGCATCACCAGCCCAGTGGCTCGCTCCTGATAGCGCATTCGGCCTAAGCGGAGCCGCTTCTCGTGAAGCACCTCATCGGCGGCTTTCACGTTTTCCACGTCGATGGGAAAGAACCAAAGCAGTAAACCGTAGGCTACAAGTGTAAGCACCACGACCAAGGGGAAGATCGCGATGCTCCACTCGAGAAAGGAAAAGGACTTGCCGGTGGTTTCCCGCAAGATGCCGATGGCAAGTGGCGCTCTTGCTCCTCCGAGCAACGTTGCGATGCCGCCAATCGTAGATCCCCAAGCCATGGCGAGAAACAACGCTTTGCCGTAGTGGCTCCTTCGGCCCGGCAGCCGCAGGACCTTCGTCATCTCTGCAATGATGGGGAAGTTCATCGCCGCTACCGCGTGTTCCGACATGAAAAAGGCCATCACAACGTTGAGGAGTAACACGCTCCGTAATAAGCCGCGCGGTGTCCGGCCAAAGCGGTCGAGGATGGCCAGAGCAATCCGGGTACTGAGCCCCGACTTCATCAAGCAAGCTGCGAGAATGAACGCACCCAGGATAAAGAACAATGCCTCGCTGCCGAATAAACTGTAAGCCTGGGAGGCAGTCAGCACGCCGGTAAGAGGAATGAGGACGATGGCCAGCAAGCTGGTGATCATCAAGGGAAGAACATTGAGAACCCAAAACAGGACACAAACGGAGAATACCGCGAGCGCCCGTTGGCCTTGTTGGGACAAGCCTTCGGGCGGGGTTGCCGTGACCCCCCACCAGAGAATCCACCCCGCTACGAGCCATAGCCCGCAGTAGCCGAATACGGGCACGAGGATGCGCCAAAGTGGGCGAGTGTCGACGATAAATCGCGGGCCCGATGCTGTCGTGGGATGAGGGGACTGCGGCGGAGTCATCGCCAGGAAGCCTCACGATTCTAAGTCGTGTTCTGCAAGATCGCGTACGCGCAGGCTGCGCCGAATGCGGGAAACATTGCGCAGAGCAAACAGCGCGAGGTGGTCCACCAAGCCAGGGGTCGGACCGTTGCTGCGGTGGAAGCGGGCTTTTCCCAGCACGTCCGTGGGCCCGAGCACGTGCGGCCAGTTGGGAAGCCAACGCCGACGTGCATCGGCCGAGTGCCATCCGTCGGCTAAGGTTTGCAGCAACGATTCCGTTTCGGCTGCAGTGGCGGTGAAAGATAGTGCCGTGGGGCGTATCGCGGCATCAGGACGAACGGGCACAAGAAACGGGATAACACCCCAACTGAGGAACTCGCGCGCGAAAGTCGCGAGCTCTTGGGCGGGAACCGAGCCGAGAAGCAACTCCGTCCATACCGCCCCCCGCGGAAAAATCTTCGCTGCGTGCCGCAGTGCGTGATAGTAGCGGGATCGCCCGAGGTATCGCGCCCGCCCAGGCAGAAATCGTTCGAGGGCCGCCACATCCGGAACTTCGAGATTGAATCCAATCCCATCCACCCCAATCGCGTACGCATGATCGATCCAGCGCAAGGTCCGCGGCGGGTGAAGAGCAGCCAAGACAAGCGCCGAAGTGTGCCGCCGCACCGCCTTCACCAACGGCTCGATTTCGCGAACACCGCCGTCTTCGGCGTCGAAAGATGCCGCCGGCAAAAACACGTACTTTAACCGGCGGCCCCGCGCGGCAGCGGTGACAGCTTCTGCCGCCTCGTAAGCAGTAATGCCGAACGTTCGCTCGCTTTGCGCGCGGGAACCAACACGGCAAAAACGACAAGCACTGCCAGAGACACTGTAGCCACACGCCTGGGCCCCCCCCAGAACGAGGACATCCCCAAGTACTTGAGCGAAGTCCCCCAAGCGTCGGCCGGAACTCGTGCGTTCCTCGTAAAACGATGGCGGCGGCACGAGGAATACGGAATGGCGGACTTGACCGCGTTGCATCAGCAGCTCGCCGTCCGAAGCAAGCAGCATCCAGGTCGAGTCCGGCCCCGAGTTCGTGACCACGAGAGGAGCGACGATGGTGGCGTCGGGAAGCTGAAGTTCCAAACGACGTTGGTCCGTTCCTACGGTAAGCCAGTGCCCTTCGCGACGAACTCGCGCTTCGACGGATGCGTCGAGCTTAACGCCGTGAAGCAGGAGAGAAAGCTTCAGGGACGCCACCTCGGGGTGGTCTCGGGCGTCCTTGGCGGGGCGATCCCATGGCTCACTCGCAGTTGCGGTGCTCACAGCGGAAGTTCTCCGGAACC
>BEIG01000040.1 GCA_002898795.1 bacterium HR30
CTCCCTGCGACCGACAGGGTGCTCACAACACCTGCCTACAGCAGATTTCACAAGCCGTTCGGAGGCTTTCTACTTCAGCAACCGTGAATAATCCGGGTTAGGAAGCCACTCCCGCCACCGTCTGGTCAATGCAGCCATCACTTTTCGTCGCAAAAAGGTTTCGGAAGCGTCGGGGCATTCATGCATCGCTTTCCAAAGGGCAGCCCCCGCTTCCGCTTCCATTTCAACACGCCAATCGGCTGGCCACCAATGAGGGGGATGCCGGGATCTCATCGCTTTAAAAAGGTACTTCGTGACAACCTTCATCCGTAAGGATCATGCATCGTCATCATTCCCCTAAGCACCCAGTTTATTTTAACTCAACCACAAGTGGGTCTGGTGCGAGCCTCACCCTCTCATTTCCGGGGTAGGGTGTTGTGAACTTTTTCTTGGACGTGTTAAGCGATCGCGATGCGTTGGCTTCCCGTGACGGCTGCTTTCCTTTTGGTAGCAGGTTTGCTCCTCGCCCAACAAAAATCCACCCCGCCGCCAACGGACCGGATAACGGTTCTGGAGCAACCTGTGGGCGAGTTAGAAAAGCGACTAACGGCGCTGGAGAAGGGGGCGGAAGCGGTGGAAGGAAAAACTAAAGCGAAGCCGATCCCCGTTATTCCATCCCCAACAGGATACATTGGGAACGCCCGATCGCTCAAACTCCATCGTCCCGATTGCAAGTGGGCACAAAAGACGGCGCCTCAAAATCGGGTGGTAGTTGAGTCCCGTGAGGAAGCCATCAAACAAGGCTATCAGCCGTGTAAGGTTTGTCAGCCGTAACGCTTTTGCCCCTTCCATGCGCCAAACTTTAAACGGGGAAAGCCGATGTTCACTGAAGGAAAGGCACGCATTGATCGGTTCCTGCAACCGTTCGCCAAAGCGGTGGCTTGGGTGTCGTTTCGCCCGAAAGTTGTGGGCATGGAACATATTCCCCAAAAGGGTGGGGCGGTCATCGTTTCCAACCATCCGACTTACCTTGACCCCGTTTTGCTTGCCATCTTTTCTCCCCGCCCGTTAAGTTTCCTCGCCAAGCGCCGCGTGTTTTCCATGCGCTTCATCCGAACCTTCCTTTGGCTGACGGACTGCGTTCCCGTTGAGCAAGATGCCCCCGACAGGCGCGCCTTGCGACGCGGTCTATCCAGAAACTGCGGGGCGGAGATGCGCTGGTGATTTTCCCTGAAGGAACCCGGAGCGACCACGGGCGGTTGCGCCCGTTCCAACTCGGTCCGGCGTTGATCGCTTTGGAAGCGCAAGTGCCTGTCGTGCTTAAAGGGCGCCGGCGAGATCGAGGGCGGAAAGCTCCTCGTAACCACCAATGGGCTCGCCATCGATGAAGATTTGCGGCACGGTCCGGCGGCCGGTGCGCTCCACCAGCCACGCGCGCAACTCTTCGTTAGCGGTAACGTCGATTTCCTCGTAAGCAATCGATTTCCGTTCGAGCAGCCGCTTCGCGGCCACGCAGTATGGGCAGTATGTCGTGGTGTAAATCACTACCTTGCGCATGCGCGCCTCACTGTACCGAAGGCCATACTTTGGAACAACGGATTCCGTTTCCGTGGTCGGCCTTGCGCCTTCCTGCTAGCGGCAGGAATCATGACCCGTGCCCAAGAACTATTCGGTGAACTTGTCCGCATCATGGAGCGCCTGCGTGCTCCGGGTGGCTGCCCGTGGGATCGGGCTCAGACCCACCAATCGATCAAAGCCTACTTGATCGAAGAAGCGTACGAAGTGGCCGAGGCCATCGACGAGGGGAACGCAGACGAGTTGCGGAAAGAACTCGGCGACGTGCTTCTGCAAGTAGTTTTCCACGCGCAAATGGCGCGGGAGGCAGGAACGTTCACGCTCGAAGACGTGATTGCCCACATCAACGAAAAGATGGTTCGCCGTCACCCCCACGTGTTTGGCTCGGCCACTGCGGATACACCCGATGAAGTGCTGCGCAACTGGGCCCGGATCAAAGCCGAGGAGCGGAAAGCCGAGGCATCGGATCGCTCGGTCCTGGCCGGAGTGCCACGAGCCCTTCCCGCCCTGCAACGGGCTCATCGCTTGGGGGAAAAAGCAGCCCACGTCGGTTTCGACTGGGCAGATGCACGCGCCGTGCTTTCCAAAGTGCACGAGGAACTTTCGGAACTGGAGGCAGCCTTGCACAGCGAGTCGCACGACCGCGCCGCGCAAGAACTCGGCGACCTGCTCTTTGCCCTTGCCTCTCTCGCCCGGCATTTGCGTCTCCATGCCGAAGACGTGCTCCAGCGAGCAAGCGACCGCTTCATTGCCCGCTTTCGTTGCGTAGAGGAAATGCTTGCCGCCCGCGGCATCGATGCCCACACCGCATCACCGGAGCTGTGGGACCAACTTTGGGAAGAAGCCAAACAGTTAGAGGCAGCCAAGGACTCGGGCTTCGTGGGCAAGCTCGAGCCGCAAGGAAACGAGCACCCGAAGCCTCGTTGAGTCCAGCGCCGAACCCACCGTAGGGCACACCGTGACCGACCCGCACACGGCCCGAGCACATGGACCTTGCTCGACAACAGCGCTTGGGCCAGCTTTGCGCCTCCTCCGGACCGGGGTGATCACGGCCGCAGTGGCAACAAGCGTCGGTAGCGCTCGCGGGCTAGCTCCCACACCCGGCCAACCTCCTGACCGCCAAGCAGCACGTGCGCCGCACCGTAAATGAGCACACCCCCGGCCACACAAACAACCAACCAACTAGCCCGCCACCACAAAGGTTCGCTCGCCGTCCAAACCACGTGGCTTTGTAGCCACCACACCACGGGAATCATTGCCCCAGTGGCCAGCAAGTCACGAACGAAACTCGGCAAGAGTTCCGTGATGCCCAGAGGACCCAGCTTGCGCCGCAACACGAGCACGAGCAAAGTCAGGTTGAGCGTTGCTGCCAACGAAGTGGATAGCGCCAGTCCAGCGTGACGGAAATCCGCAACCTGTAGGGAAGAGGTCAGGAAAGAGAGTACGTGCAAGATCCTCGACTCCCCTTGCTCGATCGGGCCCATCAAGCTCAAGCTAAAGCCCACGTTGGCAACGAACGCCGCGGCCGCAGTCCACACCGGTGTCCGGGTGTCTTGCAGGGCGTAGAATGCTGGCACCACCACGCGCAAAACCGCTACGGGCCACAAGCCCAATGCAAATGCCGTGAGCGCATACGCGGTCTGGCGGGTTTCTTCCACCGAAAACGCTCCCCGTTGAAAAAGCACGGCCACGATGGGAAAGGCAAGCAGCGCCAAGCCCGCAGTCGCCGGAGCCACGATCAAGCTCGTGAAGCGAATGGCAAAGCGCAAGCTCGAACGCATCGCGTCCCATTCGTGGCGCGCGGCTTGGGCGGAAAAGCTCGGCAGTGCTGCGGTGCCCAAGGCAACAGCGAAGAGTCCCAACGGAAATTCAAAAACGCGGTCGGCATACCACAGATACGACACACTGCCGGGAGGCAAAGCCGAAGCCAGGATGGTATCCACCAACAAGTTGATTTGATACACAGCGGCGCCAAACACGGTGGGCAGAAGTAGCCTTGCCGAGCGGCTCACAGCCTCGTGCCTGGGCTCCCACGCCGGCACCAAGACAATGCCCACTCGGCCGAGGGAAACCACCTGCAAACCAATTTGCACCAGGCCACCGATCAGCACTCCATAAGCCAGGGCTTGCACCGGCGGACTCACCCAAGGGCTTGCGGCCGCTCCCAGAATCATGGCCAAGTTCAAAAAAATCGGCGACATCGCCGGGGCAGCAAAGTGCCGGAGAGAGTTGAGGACACCCGAGCACAGAGCGACCAAACTCACCAGCGCGATGTAGGGGAAAGTCCAGCGGGTCAGCCGCACCGTAAGCGCGAACTTTTCGGGATCGCTGGCAAACCCAGGCGCAAACAAAGCCGTCAGCGGCTCGGCCAAAAGGATGCCAAGCAGGACAATAGCGCCCACGACCAGGGTGAGCATCGTGGCCAGCACGCGGGCCGCGTGCACCGCTTCGTGGCGGGAACGCGTGGCCCAGTACTCCGTGAAGATGGGAATGAACGCCGTACTCATCGCCCCCTCCGCCACAAAACGGCGGAGCAGGTTCGGGATGCGAAACGCAACGAAAAAGGCGTCAGCGGCAAGGCCGGTACCGAAAAAGTAACCCACCGTTGCGTCACGCACGAGGCCAGCAACGCGGCTCACGAGCGTGAACACCGCGACCAGACCTGCAGCGCGCGCAATCGCCCGATTCTCGCTCATGCACCCCCCATTCCGGAATCGTGGGCGTACGCGGAACTCCGCGGGAACTCACGGTTGACGGCCGGGGAACGAACGGCTAGCAAAGCGCGACCGCTAATTGGGAGGAGCATTTTGTGGCCTTACGTCACAAGTCAGCCATCAAACGTCACCGACAATCGTTGAAGCGCTACGCGCGCAACAAGGCCATCCGCACGCGTGTGCGTCACGTGCTGCGGGAAGTGCGGGAGACGATTGCCAAGGGAGAGCTGGGCGCAGCCGAGGAAAAATTGCGCCTGGCGATGAAAACGTTGACCAAGGCTGTTTCGAAGGGCGTACTGCACCGCAACAATGCTGCACGACGCATTGCCCGACTGAGCCAGCAGGTGGCTCGGCTCAAGTCGGCGGCTGCAGCCTGAAGATGGGGTGAGTTCCGGCATCGGCCACGTTCCGGTGCTGGACTAAAAGTCCTCGATCATCGCGTTGTAGGCGTCGCGAGCCAGTTGCTGGGCTAGCCGTTCCAAAAGCTGGCGTTTTTCGCCCTCGGCTAACTGCACGTTAACCGCCTCGCGATCGGCTGCGCTCTGGGGGTTCCACTGCGGGTCGCGCAAGTTCGCCGCATCGAGGGGCTGAAGTTGAAAGGCGGCGGCACTGGTGACGACCACGTTCGCGCTCGTTGCATACTCACCGACCACGCGCAGCCCTTCCGTGCGCCAAAGCACTTCCCCGTTGTCGCGGCGCGATAAAGTCAAGTCCACCACCGCGCTCAGCTCGTACTGCACCGCCTGATCGCGGCTGTTGAACGCAACCGGTCGCACGGACACGCTACGCACTCTCCCACTGACGACGGCGTCGCTCCGGCTAGGGTCAGGCTCCCAGCGAAGCTGCCCCCGCAATGCGACCTCCCGCTCCAAAGCAAAGGAGAGCACCTTCTCCCAGCCATGCTCTGCTGATGCGTTGTCGATCTTGCCCACGGCCACGCTCTGAATGTCCGCCGGCAACCGCACCTCAGTGCCAGCAAGATGGTAGCCGCAAGCGCTCGCCACAACGAGGGCAAGGCACCAAGCCGGAAACCGTTGGCTCTGGGCCCATTTCGTCATGACACGACGATGCTGACCAACCGACCGGGAACGACGACTTGCTTCCGAATCGTCTTTCCCTTCACGTGCTGTTGCACGGCCGGCACCGCCATCGCTTGTTGCAACACATCCGCTTCGGACGCGTCACGAGGCACGGTGATGCGGCCGCGTACCTTGCCGTTGACTTGCACCGCGAGCTCTACCTGCTCTTCCACCAGTTGAGCCGGATCGTACTCCGGCCAGCGCGCATGAAAAATGCTCTCGCTGTGCCCCAGTGCTTCCCACAACTCCTCGGCCAGATGCGGAGCAAAGGGTGCGATCATCAATAGCAGCGATTCGAGCACCCAGCGGTCGGCCGGACCGTGGCGGCGGATATCGTTGAGTAGGCTCATGAGCGCCGCGATGGCCGTGTTGTACCGCAGCTCCTCCAAGTCGTGCTGCACCTTGGCAATGGTGCGGTGCACGCTGCGGCGCAACTCGGGGGAGCTTTGCGCTTGGGGATCGAATTGGGCAACGACGCGCCACACGCCTTCGAAAAACCGTTGAACCCCCGCAATCCCCTCGTCGCGAAAATCGCCGCCCTCGGTGTACGGGCCGAGAAACATCATGTACGTGCGAAACACGTCGGCACCGTAGCGTTCGATGTACTGGTCGGGGTTCACCACGTTGCCCCGCGACTTGGACATCTTCGCACCGTCTTTGGTGATCAGTCCGTGGGCGCGAAACTTTTTAAACGGCTCTTCGAAGGGCAGGAGCCCCATATCGTGGAGCGCCATGGTGAGAAAGCGGGTGTACATCAGGTGCAGTACGGCGTGTTCGTTGCCGCCGATGTACATGTCGACCGGAAGCCACTTCCGGGTGAGTTCGGGATCGAAAGCCACGTCCGAACGGTGGGTGGACGGATAGCGCAGGAAGTACCAAGCGGAGTCGAGAAACGTATCGGAGACATCGGTTTCACGGCGAGCCTGGCGCCGGCAACGGGGGCAGGGAACCTCGTAAAACTCTTTGACTCGGGCCAAGGGCGCGATACCGGTTTCGTCGGGTCGAAAGTTCTCCACGTACGGAAGCAGCACCGGCAGGTCTTGTTCCGGCACCGGCACGATGCCGCAAGCATCGCAGTAAATCATCGGAATGGGCGGGCCCCAGTAACGCTGGCGCGAGATACACCAGTCGTGCAGGCGGTATTCTACCCGCGCTTCCCCGAGGCCGCGTTCCGCCAGCCATTGGGTAATCGCGCGCTTTGCCGTCTCGGAGTCGAGCCCGGTAAACGAGCCACTGTTCACCAACCGCCCAGGACCCTCGTAAGCTTCTTCGACCATCTTGCTGCCCTCGGCTCCGATGGGCTCGATGACCTGCACGATGGGCAACGAAAACTCGCGGGCAAACTCGAAGTCTCGCTGATCGTGGGCTGGCACGGCCATGATCGCGCCCGTGCCGTACTCGGCAAGAACGTAGTCGGCAATCCACACGGGGATGCGCTGCTGCGTGGCAGGGTTGATGGCATAGGCGCCGGTGAACACGCCAGTTTTCTCCCGCACGGAGCGGCGCCGCACCAAGTCCATCTTGAGCGTGCGCTCCACGTACGCCCGCACCGCTTTGCTTTGTTCCGGCGACGTGATCTCTTCAACCAGCGGATGCTCGGGCGCGAGGACCATGTAGGTAGCGCCGAACAACGTGTCCGGACGCGTGGTGAACACCCGAATTTTCCGGTTTGGATCGCTGGCCAGCGGGAAATCGATCGCGGCCCCTTCCGAGCGGCCGATCCAGTTGCGCTGCGCTGTCTTCGTGGTTTCCGACCAGTCGATCCACTCCAGGTTTTTCAACAGGCGCTCGGCGTAGTGCGTGATCTTGAAAAACCACTGTTCCGTGAAGCGCTGCTCCACGGCCACATCGGGATGACGCTCGCAATAGCCGTCGATGACCTGCTCGTTGGCAAGCACGGTGTGACAAGCTGGGCACCAATTGACCGGCGCTTTTTTGCGCTCGGCGAGACCGAAGTGGTACAGCTTCAAGAAAATCCACTGCGTCCAGCGATAGTATGCCGGGTCGGTGGTATCGACCACGTGGTCCCAATCGAGCATCAAGCCCAGGCGGCGGAGTTGCCGCCGGAAGTTAGCAATGGTGCGGGGAATCAGCTCGGCAGGATGAGCGCCAATTTTGAGCGCGTAGTTTTCCGAGTGGATGCCAAACGCGTCGAAGCCGATCGGTTCGAACACGTCGTAGCCCTGCAAGCGCCGAAAGCGCCCGTGAATATCGGCCCCAGGAAAGGCAAAGGCGTGCCCCACGTGGAGCCCTTCAGCCGATGGGTAGGGGAACATCATCAGGTTGTAGTATGGCCGCTGGGCCTGGAAGAGGTCGACGCGGTTGGTGCCACGCTCCTCCCACAGCCGTTGCCACTTTGCTTCGACCACCGAGGGATCGTAGCGCTCATCCATGTTCGTCTTCCTGTTGGTCTGCTTCACCTTCCTTGACGCCCAATCGCTCCGCAATTTGGTCGAGCACCCCGTTCAGGAACTCGGCAGCGCGCTCGCTCGAATAACGCTTGCCAATTTCAATGGCCTCGTTGATGACCACAGCCGCCGGCGGCCGCTCGGCCGATAAAAGCTCGTACGTAGCCACGCGGAGAATTGCAAGGTCCACGGCAGCGATGCGCTCCAAGCGCCAATGCTCCGCGGTTTCGGCAATCAGCCGATCGATTTCTTTTTGATGGGACAAAACTCCCTGCACGAGTTCGGCGGCAAACTGCCGCGCCTCCAGCGATGCCCCCGAGTCTTCCCAAAGATACGCAATGCGGTCGGGCTGGTACTCGCCAGTCAGCTCGATTTGATACACCGCCTGTACGGCCAGTTCGCGACCTTTTCTTCGCGTCCCCATGGCGGTTCGCCGTCACCCGAGTTGCCGATGGAGCTGGGCACATTCGATGGCCACCCGTGCTGCTTCGTAGCCTTTGTTGCCGGTGTCATCCCGCGAGCGCTGTAACGCCTGCTCGAGGTTGTCCGTGGTCAAGATGCCGAGCGCAACGGGGATGTGACGGGTCAACTGAATTTGTTGCAGCGCGCTAAACACGGCCCGAGCGATGAACTCGTGGTGCTGCGTTTCGCCGCGCACGATCGCGCCCAAGCATACGATCGCATCGAAGCGGCCTCGCCCGGCCAGTAGATCCGCAGCAAACGGCACCTCGAACGCACCGGGCACACGGACGACCTCGATATCTTCCTCCCGCACCCCCACTTCGGCCAGTGCCTTCAATGCCCCTTGCAACAGCCGATCGGTCACCACCTCGTTGAATCGGGCGGCAACGATGCCGATGCGAAGCCCTGCCCCCTGAATTTCCCCGCGAATCGTGGTCGGCATGATTCATTCCTGATGGGGCAGGTCGATGTTGGACAACAAGTGCCCCATTTTTTGCCGCTTGGTGCGCAAGTAGTGCAAGTTGCCCCGGTGCGGCGTCACTTCCAGCGGCACCCGCTCGACCACTTCGATGCCGTAGTGCTCGAGCCCTTGGATTTTGCGGGGGTTGTTGGTCATCAAGCGCACGCGGCGAATTCCGAGATCGCGCAAAATTTGCGCGGTCATGCCATAGTCTCGCCCGTCGTCTGCAAAGCCAAGTTCCCGATTGGCTTCCACCGTATCGCGCCCGCGATCCTGCAACGCGTAGGCGCGAACTTTGTTTGCCAAGCCAATGCCCCGCCCTTCTTGCTGCATGTACACCAACACACCCTTGCCCGCACGATCGATCTGCTCCAAGGCGCGGCGAAGCTGCTCTCCGCAATCGCACCGCTGCGAGCCAAACACATCGCCCGTGAGGCATTCCGAATGCACCCGCACGAGCACCGCATCGTCGGGTTTCCACCGGCCTTTGATCACCGCAAGGTGCTCGTGCGAATCGACATCGTTGCGATAGACCACCATGCGAAACTTCGACCCGAAAGCCGTCACCATCGGCACATCGACCACGCGGTGAACGAGCGAGTCCGCCCGCAGCCGATGAGCAACCACGTCGTCCACGGTCACGATGGGCAGTTGGAACAACTCCGCCAGGGCCTCTACGTCGGGCTCCGTGGCCACATTGCCTGCATCGTCGAGGATCGTGCAGGTAACCGCTGCCGGCTTTAACCCTGCCAGCCGCACGAGATCCACGGCCGCTTCGGGCAAACCCCGCCAAGCTAACACTCCGCCCGCGCGCGCCATGACGGGGAACATGTGCCCGGGCATGACGATATCCTCCGGACCAGCATCGTCGGCCACTGCCGTGCGGATGGTCGTGGCCCGATCGGCAGCCGAAATGCCGGTGGTTACGCCTCGGCGTGCCTCGAACGAGGCGCCGTAAGGTTTGCGCTGGGGAACGCTTGGGTTGCCCAGCAGCGGGATGCCCAAGCGTTGCAAGTGCTCGCGTGGCAGTACCAGTTCCACCAGGCCTCGTGCATGGGTGGCCATGAAGTTGACGGCCTCGGCGGTAACCAATTCCGCCGCTACGCACACCACGGCTTCGCCCTCGCCCCCCTCGCTGAGGATCACGTGTTGCCCTTCGCGGAGAGCTTGCAAAGCTTTGTCCAACGTTGCCGTGGTCATGGGCAACTCCACTCTGTAGCAACGAGCCAATCCCCTGCAAAGCGACGCACGCGCAAGGGTGGCAAGGCAAGCGCTTCGGAAATTTCTCGTACACCGAGCGACCCAATCACGGGTTTACCGTCGCCGCCGATCAGCTTCGGAGCGAGAAACAAAAGAAAGCGATCCACGCCCCGCGCCCGGAACGCTTGTGCAGCCACGTTCGGACCCCCTTCGACAAGCACCGCAAGGATTTCCCTCCGGCCAAGCTCGGCGAGTACCACCTCCCACGGAATCTCCGGTGCACCACCCAACCGCGCAACCTCGACGCCTCGCTCCTCCAGGGCCCGCACCTTTTCGGCGGGTGCACTCTCCGACGTGAGAACCAAGGTGGGTGCCGTCCCTACATCGAACACCCGTGCACCCAGGGGGCTACGCAGTCGCCCATCCAACACCACGCGCAGCGGTTGCTGCTTGAGCTTGCGGGTGCGGCAGGTAAGCTCCGGGTCGTCTTGCACGATCGTGCCGGCCCCCACGAGCACCGCATCGTGTTCGGCCCGCAAGCGGTGCACGTAAGCACGGCTTTTCTCGTTGGTGAGCCAACGCGACGCGCCGTTGGCCGTGGCCACGCGCCCGTCCAAGGAAGCCGCAAGCTTCAGCGTCACCCACGGCGTTCCGGTTCGCACGAACTTTCGGAACGGCGCAATCAGCTCGGCGCAAGCTTGTTCCGCCACCCCGCCAAGCACTTCGACGCCGGCAGCACGGAGCCTTTCCGCACCCCCACCGCTGACGTTCGGGTTTGGGTCGGGCACACCGTACACCACCCGCCGAATTCCAGCCTGGAGGATCGCTTCCGTGCACGGCGGGGTACGGCCGTAGTGGGCGCAGGGCTCCAGGGTGACGTAAAGCGTCGCCCCGGCCGCGGCCGGTCCGGCGGCACGAAGCGCCTCCACTTCGGCGTGAGGCAAGCCGGCACGGCGGTGGTATCCGGCGCCGATTACACGCCCATCTTTCACCACGACGGCGCCGACCGGTGGGTTCGGTCGGGTCTGCCCCAAGCCGCGTTTGCCCCAGCGCAGAGCCAAACGGAGAAAGCGTTCGTCGTCCGATCGTTCACGACCCACGTTGGCGCCTCTTCACCCGACCTTTGTGGCGGTCTTTCATCAAACGTTGCAGTTCGCGCATGAATTCGTCCACGTCCTTGAACTCGCGGTAAACCGAAGCGAAGCGCACGTAGGCAACTTGGTCGAGCCGGTGCAGCTCGCGCATGGCAGCCTCGCCGATTAGAGTGCTCGGAACCTCCTTTTCCCCTCGCTCCTGCAACTGCAGCTCGATCCGGTCGACCGCTTGCTCGATGGCGGCGGTGCTCACGGGGCGCTTTTCGCAAGCCTTCTTCAATCCGGCGAGCACCTTTTGTCGGTCGTAAGCTTCGCGGCGGCCGTCTTTCTTCACGACCACCGGCAGCACCTCCTCCACCCGCTCGTACGTGGTGAACCGTCGGCCGCATTTCTCACACGCGCGGCGGCGGCGAATGGTGTGCGCATCCTTGCTCAAACGGGAGTCGATCACGTGGTTGCGAACATTGTGGCAAAAAGGGCACTTCATGACGTTTCAGATCCTCGACTCGCCCCGGTGTGTGCCCGCGGACCTACCCCGTGAACCTTCGCGCCTCACACCTCCGCCACCTCGAACAGCCAAAGCTGGTTCTTGCGGCCCAAGTCGGTCACGGGCACGGGGTAGCGGCCAGTAAAGCAGGCGTCGCAAAAGCCCCCGCGCTGGCCCCGCAAGAAGGCATAGAGACCAGCTTCGCTCAAATACCCGAGGGAATCCGCGGTAATGAAGCGGCAAATTTCCTCTACTGGCAACCGCGAGGCCACAAGCTCCTCGGTGGTCGGGGTATCCACGCCGTAAAAGCACGAGGCAATCGTGGGCGGCGAGCTAATGCGCATGTGTACGGCTGTGGCTCCGGCCTGACGCACCATTTGCACGATTTTCTTGCTCGTGGTGCCACGCACGATGGAATCGTCCACGATCACCACCCGCTTGCCGCGCAGCACGTCCGCCTGAGCGTTCAGCTTCACTTTGACTCCAAAGTGCCGAATGGAATCGCGAGGCTCGGTGAACGTGCGCCCCACGTAATGATTGCGAATAAGCCCCATTTCGAACGGCAGGCCCGACTCTTCCGCGTAGCCCAAGGCAGCGGGCACTCCCGAGTCGGGCACGGGAATGACAATGTCTGCGTCGGCAGGTTGTTCGCGCGCGAGTTGGCGGCCAAGTTCCTTGCGCACCTCGTACACGTTGCGGCCAAACACTTTGCTGTCGGGACGAGCGAAGTACACGTATTCGAACACGCAAGCCGCGCGCGGCTGACGGGGGAACGGATGCAAACTTTCCAGCCCGGAGGCAGAAATGCACAGCACCTCTCCCGGCTCGATCTCGCGCTCGTACGTGGCGCCAATCAAATCCAGCGCACAAGTTTCCGAGGCCACGATCCACGCGTCTTTGATCCGCCCAAGCACGAGCGGGCGAAATCCGTAAGGATCGCGGGCGGCCAAGAGCTCGCGCGGGGTCAAAAACACGAGCGAGTACGCCCCGCGCACACGCGCTAGGGCGGCGCACACGCGGTCGATGGTACGATCGCCCTTGGCATTGGCCATGAGGTGAATGATGACCTCGGTATCCACATTGGACTGAAAAATCGAACCGCTCGCCTCCAGTTGCTCGCGCAGCTCGAGGGCATTGACCAAGTTGCCGTTGTGCGCCACAGCCAAGCCTCCGCGCCCGTACTCGACCACGAACGGCTGCGTGTTCTTGAGCAACGTTTGCCCGGAGGTGGAGTATCGGTTGTGGCCAATTGCTGCCGAGCCCTTCAACTGGCGGATGATGTGCTCGGGGAAAACGTCGGCGACCAGACCAAGCCCGCGATGCGACAGCAGGATCCCCTCGTGCGCCGATACGATTCCCGAGCCCTCCTGGCCCCGGTGCTGCATCGCGTACAAACTCAAGTAGGCCAAATTGGCCGCCTCTGGGTGGCCGAACACTCCGACGACCGCGCATTTCTCACCGAAGCCATCTCGATCCAACGGCTGCTCACACCCGGTGATTGGCCACTCCGTCCGGTTCATCCTTGCCGAGCCTCGTCGTGAACGGCAGCAAGTTCCATACGCCGCGGCAGAGCGCTCGCCCACACCTCGCGCAGGGCCGAGCATTCGACGTCGATCCACGGATGAATAACCAGGCGGCGGCCCCGGACTTCGCCCAGCATCGTGCAGGGCACGCCCAGTTGCTGGGCCAAGTCGCGCAGTCGGGCCCAGTTGCGTCGCTTGAGCGAAACCACGATGCGCGACTGACTTTCGCCAAACAGTAATGCGTCGGTTCTCATGGAAGCGGGCAACTCGACTACCGCCCCCAAAGCAGCCTCGGGATGCGTAATACAGCACTCCGCCAAAGCCACTGCCAGGCCACCCTCGCTCACATCGTGAGCCGAGGCCAGCAGCCCTTCGCGAATGGCCCGCAGGCAAACCTCTTGCACTTTGCGCTCCACGGCCAGGTCGATCCACGGAGGCACGCCGGCCACCTGACCATGGATGACCGCGAGGTACTCGCTCGCCCCCAACTCTTCGCGTGTCTGCCCCAGCAAGGCGATGACGTCTCCTTCGTTTTTGAACCACTGCGTGGTGAACGCGCGCACCGGTTCTAGCAAACCCACCATGGCGATGGTTGGCGTGGGCGGAATCGAATGGCCTTCGGTTTCGTTGTAAAAACTCACGTTGCCGCTCACCACGGGCAAGCGCAGCGCGATGCACGCATCGCGAATGCCATGAATGGCTTCGACAAACTGCCACATCACTTCGGGCTTTTCGGGGCTGCCAAAGTTCAGGCAATCGGTGACGCCGATCGGTTCGCCTCCCGCGCACACCACATTCCGCGCGGCTTCGGCCACGGCAATCACGGCGCCCACGTATGGATCCTGCAAGCAGTAACGGCTGTTGCAGTCGACACTGAGCACGAGCCCTTTGTCCGTTCCTTTGATCCGGAGCACCGCAGCATCGCTTCCTGGGCCCACGACCGTGTTTCCCCGTACCAACGAGTCGTACTGGCGATAGATCCACGACTTACTGGCCAGATTGGGCGAGTCGAGCAACTGCAACAGCACCGCGTTCCAATCGTGCGGTTGGGGGATTTCCTCCAGGCGCAGCCGCTGCCGCGCATCGAGGTCGCTCGGGGCGCGTGCGGGTCGGTCGTACACCGGGGCTTCATCGGTCAAGAGCGCAATCGGCAAGCGGGCAACCTCGCGTCCCCCGTAACTGGCTCGAAACAGGCCGTCGTCGGTCACCCGGCCCACCACCACCGCCTCCAAATCCCACTTGGCAAAGACGTCCCGAACTTGGTCCTCGCAGCCAGCACGGGCCACCAGCAGCATGCGTTCTTGCGACTCCGACAGCAAAATCTCGTAAGGGGTCATGCCTTGGGCGCGTGTGGGTACGCGGTCGAGGTCGAGCCAAATGCCCAGTTGGCCGCGGGCAGCCATTTCAACGCTCGAACTCGTCAGCCCCGCAGCACCCATGTCTTGGATGGCAACGATGGCGTCTTGTTCCATCAGTTCGAGACAAGCTTCGAGGAGCAGCTTTTCCGTAAAGGGGTCGCCGACTTGCACCGTGGGGCGTTTTTCTTCCGCTTCTCCGCGAAACTCCGCCGAGGCAAGCAAGCTGGCACCGTGGATACCGTCACGGCCGGTCTTCGAGCCCACGTACATCACTGGATTCCCCACACCGGCAGCACGAGCCCGGAAAATCCGGTTTGCCGGAAGCACGCCGATGGTAAAGGCGTTGACCAAAATGTTGGCATTGTAGCCCGCGTCGAAATAAGTATCGCCGCCCACCGTCGGCACGCCCACGCAGTTGCCGTACCCGCC
The DNA here is from genome assembly GCA_002898795.1 of bacterium HR30. GTDB lineage: Bacteria > Desulfobacterota > Binatia > HRBIN30 > HRBIN30 > HRBIN30. The sequence continues at coordinate 14,769 of BEIG01000040.1, forward strand.
GATGCCGGCAACGACACCCTCCACCAGGTAGCGCGTGCGCGGATGATCGAAACTGCCGAACCGCAACGAGTCGAGAATGGCAATCGGACGCGCCCCCATGGTGAACACATCCCGCAAAATACCGCCAACGCCCGTAGCCGCGCCCTGGTAAGGCTCTACGTACGAGGGATGGTTGTGGCTCTCGATCTTGAAGGCCACGGCCAGGCCATCGCCAATATCGATCACGCCGGCGTTCTCGCCTGGGCCTTGCAGCACACGCGGACCCGTAGACGGCAGCTTGCGCAGGTGCACGCGCGAGCTTTTGTAGCTGCAGTGTTCCGACCACATCACCGAAACCACGCCAAGCTCGACGAGGTTCGGGGCCCGGCCGAGAGCACGGCACAACCGCTCGAACTCCTCGGGCGTTAGCCCGTGCTCGATGGCGTGGTATTCGTCCACCGGACGAAGAAGCTGCTCCCAGTTCATCAGTGCCCCGGTGCCACGGCTGTGAGATCGGCAGCGCCTGCACCACGTTGCGCCGCGATGACGGACTGAAACAGCTTGAGCCCGTCGTCGCTACCCATCCATTTTTCCACCGCATGTTCCGGATGGGGCATCAAGCCGAACACGTTGCGGCCCTCGTTGACCACGCCAGCAATGTTCCCGAGCGATCCGTTGGGATTGGCCTCGCGGGTGGCTCGTCCGTTGGAGTCGACGTAACGAAGCAGCACTTGGCGGTTTCGTTCCAGCCGCTCGAGGGTGGCTGCGTCGGCCACGTAGCAGCCCTCGCCGTGCTTGATCGGGATGCGCAGCACTTCGCCCCTGCGGCACAAGTGGGTAAACGGCGTGTCGGTTTCCTCCACGCGGACGTAGCTCATGGCGCACACGAAACGGCGGTCGCGGTTACGCACCAAGGCCCCCGGCAGAAGGCCCGCCTCGCACAACACCTGAAAACCGTTACAGATGCCCCACACCAGCCCACCTCGGTTCGCAAATTCGATCACCTTCTCCATGATGGGCGAAAACCGCGCCATGGCTCCGCAGCGCAGGTAGTCGCCGTAGGAAAACCCTCCCGGCAGGACGACGACGTCCACCCCCTGTAAGTCGGTATCCTTGTGCCACAGCCGTACAGCGGGCTCGCACAGCACTTGTTCGATGGCCCAGAGGGTGTCCTGGTCGTCGTTCGATCCGGGGAATACCACAACGCCCCAACGCATAGCAGCCTCGCTCACTCCTCGATTTCAAAGGAAAAGTCCTCGATCACCCCATTGGCCAGGAGCTTACGGCACATGGCCTCGGTGCGCTCCGCCGCCTGGTGGCGATCGCTCGCTCGAAGCTCCAGTTCGATGAGTTTGCCCACTCGCACCTCGCCAACCTCGGTAAAGCCGAGGGCATGGAGCGAACGAGCGACAGCCTTTCCTTGCGGATCCAACACCTCTTTCTTTGGCATCACGAACACGCGGGCGCGCACGCTTTCCTCCTCAGGCAGTCGCACAAATGCGGCGGTGAACTTCCGCATAGGCACCTTCCACGTTTCCCAGGTCGAAACGGAAGCGATCTTTATCCAACTTTTCCCGGGTTGCCGCATCCCAAAAACGGCAAGTGTCGGGGCTAATCTCGTCGCCCAGCAGCACTCGCCCTCGGTGTCGCCCGAACTCGAGCTTAAAATCGACCAGCAGCAAGCCGCGGGGCTCCAAGAACGCGCGCAACAATTCATTGATGCGCAAAGCGCGGTGGTTGATCTCGTCGAGTTCACCCTCGCTGGCAAAGCCAAGCACGGTGATGTGCCACGGGTTGATCAGCGGATCGCCGAGCGCGTCGTTTTTGTAGTAGTGCTCGAGAATCGGCCGAGGCAGCTCCCTCCCTTCCGCCAAGCCCAAGCGCTTGGCCAAGCTACCGGCGATGATGTTGCGCACGACCACTTCCACAGGAATAATTTCCAACCGCCGCACCAGCATCTCGCGCTCGCCCAACGTGCGTACGTAGTGCGTGGGCACCCCGTGTTCCTCGAGATAGCGAAACAACCAGGCACTGATGGCGTTGTTGTACACGCCTTTGTTTCCGATCGTACCGCGCTTTTGCGCGTTGAACGCGGTGGCGTCGTCCTTGAAGTGCTGGATCACCAAATCAGGGTCCGCCGTAGCGTACACCTGCTTTGCTTTCCCTTCGTACAACAGTTCGCGCTTTTCCATTTTCATCCTCGAGCCATGTGGCTCTGGGGCTGACGCGCCCCTTCGGGCCGGTTCTAGCTTGGGAGCAGCCCCGGGGGTGATGTTGTGTTACGTAGCGAACGATCCGTGCAAGTGCACCCCCTGTGTGGACCTCGTCACCTCCCCGTGTGGCCAAAGCCGCCTTCTCCCCGCTCGGTCGGCACAAGCTCCTCCACCTCGCGCCACTCGACCCGGCTGACCGGCGCTACCACCAATTGGGCAATCCGGTCGCCGCGATGAATGGTCACCGCCTCCTGCCCCAAGTTGATCAAAATGACTTGGATTTCCCCGCGGTAATCCGCATCGATCGTGCCGGGTGTGTTGAGCAGCGTCACGCCGGTCCGCCACGCCCAACCCGAACGCGGCCGCACTTGTGCCTCGTACCCTTCGGGCAAGGCAATGGCCACACCCGTGGGGACTAGGCAGCGCTGCCCGGGCTCTAACGTCAGCGGCTGATCGATGTCCGCGTACAGATCGAGCCCAGCAGCGCCTGGGGTTGCGTACGAAGGCAGCGGCAGCGGCTGTGCGCCGCGGCGGACGCGGCAAATGGCTACTTTCACGTTTGCGCTGGTGCGGTTCGAGGTGCACACGGGCGGCCCATCCGAGTTGAGCGAGCTCACTTCCTGCGCACCAGTACTGATCCGATTCATCGTTCACCGCACACTCAGTCCGCCATCCACGGGAATCACCGCGCCGGTGACGTACGCGCCTGCCCGAGAGGCCAAGTAAATGGCAATCCCTGCCATGTCTTCCGGCTCGCCTATGCGGCCAAGGGGGCAGGCGGCAATGATCGCATCCCGAAACCGTTCGAGGGTGGCAGCCATCATTTTGCTTTCGAACGGCCCGGGGGCCACGGCGTTCACGGTAATGTTTCGCGAGGCTAGCTGCATGGCCAGCACGCGCGTCAGATGGTGCAGTGCGGCTTTGCTGGCGCTGTAGGCGTAAGTCTCCAACAGCGGCACCCGCAAACCATCGATGGAGCCGATGTTGATCACGCGTGCCGGGTCGCCCGGGCGCGCGCCAGCTTCCAGTTGCGGAAGCAAGGCACGAGTCAGGTGGAACACCGCTTTGACGTTCAGAGAAAGCACTTTGTCCCAGGCGCTATCCGGATACTCCTCGAGCGGGGCGCCCCAGTTGGCCCCGGCGTTGTTGACCAGAATGTGCAAAGCCTGCTCGCGGCTGGCGATTTCCTTCGCCAAGCGCCGACACTCTGCCTCAGTGGAGAGATCGGCCGGCAGCGCAATACACGTGCCGTAGCGAGAAAGTTCTTGTGCCATGCGCTCGCAGGCATCTTGTTTGCGCGAGGAAATGTACACGCGCACCCCATTTTCTACGTACCCCCGCGCAATCATGGCCCCAATCCCGCGGGACCCACCGGTAACCAGCGCCACCTTGCCCGCAATATCGAACAGATTCTTCATGCGTGCGGTTCCCTCCCGTGCTTACCAACGATCGGGGTCGAACATGCGGTCGAGCCGCTCGGCCCGGCGACGCAAAATTTCACGCTGCTCGGGGTGCGTCAGGATGTACAAGTCGCCCCGCTCGATGCCCCGCACCACGCGCTGGGCGACTTCCGCAGGCGGGATCACGCCGCCTTTCATGGCCTCTGCCGGCGGCACGAGCGGTTCCACTCCCGGAGCGCGCAAGGCTGCAGGGCGCAAGCGCACGGAATTTTCGTTGATGCGCGTGTCCACCATCATCGGGCACAGCACGCTCACCCCGATCCCAAGTAGCTTCAACTCCCGATAGAGGGCCTCGCTCAGCCCCACGACGGCGAACTTCGATGCCGAGTAAATGCCCAACCATTCCATGCCGACCAAGCCCGCCATCGACGCCGTGTTGAGGATGTGGCCCCCCTGACCTTGTTCCAGCAGCCAGGGCAAAAACACTTCGATCCCGTGCACCACGCCCCAGAAGTTCACGGCCATGGCAAACTCCCAGTCTTCGTGACGGGCCTCGCGCAGTGGACCAAACACGGCCACGCCCGCGTTGTTGCACACCAGATGTACCGCGCCAAACTGGCGCCGGACTTCCTCTGCCAGGGCCTCGACACTGCGGCGCGAAGTCACATCCGTCACCACCCCGACCACCTCGCCCCCGTCCTTGCGCAAATCGGCCACGGTTCGTTCCAGCGCTTGCGGGTCGACATCGGCTAACACCACGCGGGCACCACGCTGAAGAAACGCCTCTGCCAGTGCCCGCCCAATTCCCCCGGCACCTCCGGTAACCACGGCCACCCGTCCGGCAAACTTGTCAGCAGTCATAACGCCCGCGTAGCACGTTGGCACTTGAGCGCCAACAAGTGCCGGCTCGAGCGTAAGGAGCACGAAAGATGTTCGCGGGGTACGGGCACAAGATGTCCGCACTGTGCAGCGACACCGCCGCGGATGCACAACATCGAGCACCGGTCGGCAGCGCGGCAAGCTCGATGACCACCAACCACCTCCTCCGGCGCGCTGTGGCTCCCGCGAAAACGAGGGTAGTGAGGAGAAACCCACGCATCAGCACGGCTGGGCGCTCCAAAACACGCCGCCGGCCCGTGGTTCCCGTGAGCACCCGCGCACCCGGTGAACACAACCAAGCTTTCCGTCTCACCCTGCAGCTCCGGAGAAGCGGTGTAAATATGGAGTGCGAAAGCCATGCTTTCGCGGGCATCCCGAAGGGATGCCACAGCACCCCCTGGCAGCGCGGACGTCCTCGTCCGCAAAACGCACGAACACGTGTGTCGTGGTCACCCACGCTGGTTTCCCTGCGGGCCTCCGGCCCGCACGCATCAGCATGGCTGCCGCACTCCAAAACATGTGCATCCCAAAACGGACACCGGGACACGAAGCGGAAACAAGGGCGCATTGCCGTGCGCCCCTACACGGTGGCGACGGCGGGCGCGAGCAGACGGACCGCACCCTGGGAGCGCGGACGTCCTCGTCCGCAAAACAAACGAACACGTGCACCGTGCTCTCCCGCCGGTCCGTTCCCCTGCGTGCCTTCGGCCCGTGCAAAACACGCCGCCCTCATCCGCCGCTTGCCCACCCTTTCCCCGAAACCGCTGTTGGATACAAGAGCCAAATTCGGTACGCAGCATGGGAAACATTCACGACACACGGATTACCCAAATGAGCGAGAACCAATTTTTCCAAAGTGGGCAGATGCCCGTAGGCGCGCGTTTGGGCAAGCCGGCCGCAGCGCGAAGCGCTGGAGAGCGTCATCCCTCTACCTACGCTGGTACCCCCGACCGGCGCTCGGTTCCTCGAGGGACACCAACGTTCCATATCGCCGACACTTCGCAGCCGCCGTCATACCGGAGAGCATCGCAGGATCCTCGAAGCCCGCGCCCGAGCCAACCTGCTGAGGACACTGGGCGACTCGCTCGCAAGCCGCGCTGCCTGCGAAACTTGCTCTTAGCGCCACGGCGCCCAGCACTGTGGCGGCTCGTTCCTGCGCACAGGGTAACCGCGGAAGCAGCAGCAGCTGCAGGAGGGACGGTGCGATGAACCCGGGCTCGATCGTTCGCTGCCGGAATCGCGACTGGATCCTCCTACCCGAAGAGACCGACGATATCTGGGCCCTTCGGCCACTCACTGGCACTGACGACGACATCGTGAAGGTGCGCAAGAGTCTGGCGAATCTCGTGGGCTCCGACCTTCCCTTCGAACGGGTCGTTCCCGCATCCTTTCCATTGCCCACCGTCGAGGATGTCTCCGATGCCGCAGGCGCACATCTGTTGTGGCAGGCAGCGCGGCTTACACTGCGCGAAGGCGCCACGCCCTTCCGATCGCTCGGCCGCATTTCCATCCGGCCGAGGGTGTATCAATTCGTGCCGCTGCTCATGGCCCTGCGCCTCGACCCAGTGCGGCTCTTCATTGCCGACGACGTGGGTGTGGGCAAGACCATCGAGGCGCTGCTCATCGCCAGAGAACTGCTCGATCGCGGCGAGATTCGGCGGTTTTGTATCCTCTGCCCCCCGTACCTTTGCGAGCAGTGGGCCAAGGAATTGGCCGAGAAATTCAACCTCGACCCGGTCATTATCCGCTCGGGCACCGTCGGCCAATTGGAGCGGCAGCTCCCTGCCGGAAAAAGCCTCTACGAACACTTCGCCGTGCAAGTGGCGAGCATCGACTTCGTCAAGACTAACCGCAACCGGCACCAGTTCCTGCACTTCTGCCCCGAACTCGTGATCGTCGATGAGGCCCATGGCGCCGCGGCCGCAGCCGAAGGTCGGAGCCAGCAAGAGCGCCACGCACTGCTTCGGGAGGTGGCCAAAAATCAAGCGCGCCACTTGATCCTGCTCACAGCCACCCCACACTCCGGCATCGAGGAAGCCTTCCGCTCGCTGCTCGGGCTCGTGCGCCCCGATTTCGCCGCATGGAATGTGTCCGAACTCGACGAAGAGCAGCGCGTCGCCTTAGCCCGCCACTTTGTCCAGCGCACGCGGCGCGATATCGAGCAAGGTTGGGAAGCAACAGCGTGTTTCCCCGAGCGCAAGGCGGCCGACGAGACCTATGAGCTTTCCGAGCGATACCGCGAGCTTTTCGATCGCACGTATGACTTTTGCTCCGAGATCGTCCGTACAGGCGAGCGGCTGGAAGAACGCAAGCGGCGTGTGCGCTACTGGGGAGCGCTGGCCCTGTTGCGCTGTGTGATGTCGAGTCCGGCTGCTGCCCTGGCGGCACTGGCGAATAGGGCAAATGGCGAGCAGCGAGTAGCGAGTAGCGAGTGGCGAGTAGCGAGTGGGGAAGAGGCGAATGGTGAATGGCGAATGGCGAATGGCGGGGAAGAAGGGGTGGAGTTTTCGCCTTATGTTTTCGAGTCGGCCGATGAGCGTGCCGATGATGAAACACCCACACCGCCGCTCGCAGCGGCCGCGGGGACTTTGCCGGACACCGACCGGCGGCGGCTGCGGGAACTGGCTCGTCTGGCCGAGCAACTCCGCGGACCAGCGGCGGATACGAAACTCCGCCGCGCCATCGACATCGTCCGCGGCCTGGTGCAGGAAGGCTTCCATCCAATCCTGTGGTGCCGGTACGTCGCCACCGCGGAATACGTCGCCGAACACTTGCGGCAACACTTACCCGACAAAGTCCAGGTGGTGTGCGTTACGGGCCGGGTCGGCGATGAGGAGCGACAGGCCAAGATCGAGGAGATCGACCCCGACCAGCCCCGGGTGCTCGTGGCCACCGACTGCCTCTCCGAAGGCATCAACCTGCAGGAGAAGTTCACGGCCGTGGTGCATTACGACCTGCCCTGGAACCCGAACCGGCTCGAACAGCGCGAAGGTCGGGTCGATCGCTACGGACAGCCAGCCAAGACCGTCAAGGCGGTGCGGTTTTTCGGGCGCGACAACCCCGTGGACGGTATCGTGATCGAGGTGCTCCTCGACAAGGCGCGAGAGATTCACCGCACCCTCGGCACACACGTACCGGTGCCGGAAGAAGGCGAGAGCGTCACGCAAGCGGTTCTGGAAGCCCTGTTTTTGCGCGGACGCCGTAGCTCGCCCCAACAACTGCTGTTGGACCTTGGCGTTCCTCAAGTCGAAGAGCTCCACCGGCGCTGGGAACGCGATGCGGAGCGGGAACGCATCAACCGGACGCGTTTTGCGCAGCGCGCGCTCAAACCACAGGAGGTCCAGCGCGAGGTGGAGGCGACGGACGCGGTGCTGGGCGATCCCGCGGCGGTGCGCGACTTCGTGCTCAACGCCGCCCAGCGCATCGGCCTCTCGATTACCCCAGACCCCAAACGGACCAACGCCTATCGCGTCAACCTCGACCCGACGAGCCTGGCCACAGTTCCCGAACCGATCCGCCTCACCCTCCCCCACCATTCGCCATTCGCCATTCGCCATTCGCCACTCGCCACTCGCCACTCGCCATTCCCCTCGCCCAAATCGTGGCTCATCAGTTTCGACTCCCCGACTCCCGAAGGCGCCGAGTACTTGGGCCGCAACCACCGCTTCGTCGCCGCGCTGGCCCGCTTCCTCTTGGAGGAGGCGCTCGCCCGCCACGGGAACGCTACAGCCTCGCGCTGCGGCGCACTACGCACCCGCGCGGTCCATGAGCTCACCACGATCTTGCTGCTCCGCGTGCGCTACCTGCTCGAGCAGCCGGGAAAACGACCGCTCTTGTCCGAGGAAGTTCTCGTGCTCGGTACCCGCGAAGTCGGTCGAGGCGCCGTCCACTGGCTCGACGATGGGGAGGCGCTCCGCCTGCTGGCCGAAGCAAAGCCCGACGCCAACATTCCGCTGGCCGAAAAGCGGGAGCTGGTGCAACGGGCACTGCAACAAATTGGCGAGTGGCGAGTGGCGAGTAGCGAGTGGAAAGGGCACAGGGGCGAGGCGCGAGGGGCGAATGGGAAGAGAAGAGTGGGCAGCGGCGAGTGGGGCGAAGACAACGGATTCCTTGTCGGATTGCGAGAACGGATTGAGGAGCGAGCGCACCAGCTGCTTGAGAGCCACAAGCGCATCCGCCATGCGGTGTCGATGCGTGTGCGGGAGTTCGAGGTGAAACCTCAGCTTCCGCCGGACCTTTTGGGCATTCTCGTCTTACAACCAGTGGTGTCGTCATGAGCGAGTTCCCGGCAATTCGCATCGAAGGTGGCCTGCTCGGGCCGGACGTCCTCGATCAGCTCCTGGCAGCCGATCTTCGGGACAAAAGCCGGCGGACTTTGGTTTGTCCGGACGGCGCAGCCTGATCGACGAGATCGCTGCGGTTTTTGCCGACGCACGAACTCAGTGGGAGGTCTTCCAGCACCGGCTCGATCGTCTGCCGGAAAACGATCCGGCAACGTCCGTCACGCGGGATGCCTGGATGATCCCCTTGCTGAGCCTTCTCGGCTACGAACTCCGGTACAACCCCCGCGCCTACGAGGTGGACGGGACCAGCTTCGCGATTTCCCACCGCGCGGGCGAAAACGACGACGCGCCGCCGGTGCATATTGTCGGCGCGCGGCAGGAGCTGGGACGGGTTGCGGCCACGGGCCGACCTCGGCTGGCACCCCATTCGCTGGTGCAGGAGTTCTTGAACCGCACCGAGCAGCTTTGGGGCCTCGTCACCAACGGTTTGACCCTCCGCATCCTGCGCGACAGCACCTACATCCGCCGCCAGGCGTATGTGGAGTTTGACCTGGCCGAAATCTTCGAGGAACAGCGGTTCAACGACTTCGTACTGCTGTATCGGCTCCTTCATCGTAGCCGGCTGCCCGGATCGGTCGCGGACGCTCGCAACTGCCTGCTCGAACGGTACTACCAGCACTCCCTAGAGCAGGGCGGGCGCGTGCGCGAACGCCTGCGCGACGGGGTGGAACAGTGCCTCGCGCGCCTCGCCAATGGCTTTCTCAGCCATCCAGCCAATTCCGAACTGCGACAGCGACTACTGAACGGCGAATGGCGAATGGCGAATGGAACGGCGAGTGGCGAGTGGCCAGTAGCGAGTGGTCACGGCTCTTCACGACTCGCGACTCGCCACTCGCTACTCGCCGAGTCTTTCTACCGCCAACTCCTCCGCCTGGTCTATCGCTTCCTTTTTCTTCTTGTTTCCGAAGACCGTGGCCTGATCAGCGCCGACCCGCTTTACCGCGAGCACTACGGCGTGGGCCGGCTGCGGCGGTTGCTCGACCTTCGCAGCGCCTACACCGATCACGACGATCTCTGGTGCAGCTTGCGCGTGCTCTGGCGGGTGCTGGCGGACGACCGATTGGCGCCCATGCTCGGCGCCGCACCGCTCAACGGTGAACTGTTCGAGCCCCTCGACCTCGATGCTTGCTCCATCGCTAACCGCGACCTGCTCGAGGCCTTCTGGCACCTGGCCTATTACCGCGATACGCCCAACGATCCGCCGCGCCGGGTGAACTACGCCGCCCTGGATGTGGAGGAGCTGGGCTCGGTGTACGAGAGCCTGCTCGACTACCACCCGCAAATCGACACCTCGGGCAGCGTGCCCCGTTTCGAGCTAGCGCCGGGTTCGGAACGGAAGGCCACCGGCTCCTACTACACGCCGCCGGAACTCGTGGCCGAACTCGTCCGGTCGGCGCTGGAGCCAGTCATCGAGGAACGCCTGAACTTGACGAGGCAAATGGCAGAAGAGCTAAAGCGAGTGGCGAGTAGCGAGTGGCGAGTTGTGTGTGATTACATCCGCCAACGAGAAGGGGAAGCCCATGCCCATTCAATCGTATCAAGACTTAGTCGTTTGGCAGAAAGCGATGGACTTGGCCGAGCTGACCTATCGCCTGACCCGCGGGTTTCCGAAGGACGAACTGTACGGCCTCACGAGTCAGATGCGGCGGGCGGCCACGTCGGTGCCGGCCAACATCGCCGAGGGCTGGGCGCGCCGGGGAACGAAGGAGTTTCTTCAGTTTTTGAACATCGCAGCGGGCAGCCTTCGGGAATTGGAGACGTACTGGATACTGGCCGAGCGCATTCAGCTCATCTCGACGCAGGACCAGCAGCCGGTGCTGGAATTGATTCACGTGCTCAGCCGGCAACTGGTGAACCTACAGCGCAGCCTCAAGCACAGTTAGCGGCCGTCTGGTCTCGCTTACCACTCGCTACTCGCCACTCGCTACTCGCCCGCGCATTCGCTGAACACGCCATTCTCTCCCTCCGCGTGCTCGACCCAGCCTGCGGTTCCGGCCATTTCCTGCTCGCCGCCGCCCGGCGGTTGGGCAAGGAGCTCGCCCGCATCCGCACGGGCGAGGAGGAACCCGCTCCCGAGCACGTCCGCGAATCGATCCGCGACGTGGTCGGCCACTGCATCTACGGGGTGGACAAAAACCCCCTGGCGGTGGAGCTTTGCAAGGTGGCCCTCTGGCTCGAAGCGCACTCTGCAGGAAAGCCGCTGACCTTCCTGGACCACCGCATCAAATGCGGCGATTCGCTGGTGGGGGTGGTAGACCTGGAGGTGCTTGAGCATGGTATCCCGGATGAGGCCTTCAAGCCGCTGGGCGACAGGAATCGCCAGGCGGCTCGCGAAGCAAAGCGTCGTAACGCGGCTGAGCGCAGGGCCCATGATCTCTTTCACGACTCATTCGTAGAAGCTCTCGGTCGTCTGGCCGAGCCGTTCCGGGCGCTCGAGGATCTCCCGGAGAACACACTGGAGCAGGTTCGGCAGAAGGTCGAAACGAGTCATCGCCTCGAGCAGTCTCCGGAGTTTGGAAGACTGCGCCTCGCCTGCGACGTCTGGACAGCAGCCTTTTTCCAGCCGTTGCCAAACGGCGCAGGGAGTCCTCTCACGACCGCTGCTTTGCACGACGCGCTTTCACGGGGTCAGATTCCTAACCCACAACTTTCAGGGTTTGTATTCCAGACAAGCGTTGAGCGGCGCTTTTTCCACTGGCCACTTGCGTTTCCGGAAGTCTTCGCCGACGGCGGCTTCGATGTGGTGATCGGCAATCCTCCGTTCATGGGGGGCTTGAAGATCAGCGGGAACTTCGGCCCGCACTACCGCAATTGGCTGGAAGCTATCTTTGCGCCTTACGGCGGTATCGCTGATCTCTGTGCCGCTTTCTATCGGCGGGCCTACGAGCTTCTACGCACCGGTGGTCGGCTCGGCCTGGTGGCGACCAACACCATCGGCCAGGGGGACACCCGTGAAAGCGGCCTCAAGGTGATCGCGGAGCAGGGTGGCGTCATAACCTTCGCCCGTCGCTTCGTGAAGTGGCCCGGCGCCGCCAACGTGGAAGTGAATCTCGTGGCCATTCATAAGCCAGGCTCAGGCACTCCCGCCGGGCAGGCATCGTGCGTTCTCGATGGTCAGCCAGTTCCCTTCATCTCCTCCCGCCTCGACGCCGAGCCCGAGGGCGAGCCTAAGCGCCTTGGCCAAAACGAGGGGAAGGCATTCCAGGGCGACATCGTGCGGGGTATCGGCTTTGTGCTGGAGCCAGCCGAAGCGGAAGAATTGGTTTCAAAGAACCCGCGCAACGCCGATTGCCTCTTCCCCTACCTCAACGCCGAAGACCTCAACAGCCATCCTGAGCAACAGCCGAGCCGCTCCGTCATCTGCTTCCACGATTGGGACCTCGGACGGGCGCAGGAGTATCCGGACCTCCTACGAATCGTGGAGGAGCGCGTCAAGCCTGAGCGGGAACGCTTGCGCGGTCCGGGAGACGCCCGTAACCGCGAATACTGGTGGCAGTTCGGCGCCTACCGGGCAGGCATGCGCCGCGCCATCGCCCCCCTGCGGCGGGTACTGGTGCGAGCCGAAGTCAGTCAGTTGCACATGATTTCATTCGTGCCAAAGGACTGGATCTACTCGCACATGCTCATCGTCTTCGCCTTCGACGACGACTACCACTTCGCCCTGCTGCAATCGAGTGTGCATGAGGTGTGGTTGCGAAAACAGGCATCGAGCTTGCGGACTGACGTCCGCTACACCCCGACAGACTGTTTCGACACCTTCCCCTTCCCACCCGCAGAGTACGAAGCGCGCGGCGACCTCACTCGCTTACTCGCCTGGCCGGCGTTTGCCTGCGCGGCTCAACTCGGCGCGCAGTACCACGAACACCGCCGCCAGATCATGCCCGCCCGCAACGTGGGACTGACCAAGACGTACAACTTGTTCCACGACCCCCGCTGTACGGACCCCGACATCGTTCGCCTGCGCGAACTCCATGCCGAGATGGACCGAGCCGTTCTCGCCTGTTACGGCTGGCAGGATTTGGAACTCCGCCACGACTTCTACCAGAACGACCGCGGCCAGACGCGGTTTATGCCCTCTCCGGAGGGGCGGCGAATACTGCTCTTCCGCCTGATGGAACTCAGTGAACGGTTGGCCAACGAGGGGGTGCAATGACGGTTGAGCTCTTCGGTCAGCCCATACGCAGAAGGGGCACTTTTCGCGTTTTCCACGATGAGAGCGAGCCTACTGCAAATAAAGGTTGGCTCCTGATTGGCTTGCTGTTCGTGGAGGAAAAGAAAGCGGCCCAAGTCGAGAAAATTCTCCTTTACTGGAGAATGAAGGAACAATACACGGGAGAGATTCACTTTTGCAATCTGCCTAAAAGCTTCAGTGGCAACTTTGGCGCAAAGGCGCGGGTGGCAAGGTATTGGATGAAGTCGTACCAGGAGGGACTTTGCCAGGATGCGATGTTCACCTGCCTAGCAGTCAACCGCGCAAGTCCTAAGTTCGAGCACAAACGGTTTACGCACGACTATCACGCCTATAACCGTTTTACGGCGATGGCGATAAAGGCCGGGATTTCTTATCTGCTCGCCCCGTTGGGGTACGACGAGATCACACTAACGGTTGTTTCCGATGGAAAGGAGCGCAAATCTCGGCCGGGTCAGGGTATAGTGGACAACTTCGAGAGCTACCTTCCTTATCGCGTTGAGCTAGACAACTTTCTCGCGCAACGGAGTAATGAGAGGCCCTATCCAAATGTTTGTATGAAGCCGGTCCAGATCATCACTTCGACATCAAGCGACCTGCTTCAACTTACTGACCTTCTGCTGGGAGCGACACAGGCGGCTCTTGTTGGAACTTCAAAGCGGCTCGTTAAACAAGAGCTAGGGAGAATGGTTGTATCTTGGTACCAGGATTTGCAAAGACCGCCATGGGAACAGCGACTCAAAATGCACCGGAGGTTCAACCTTTGGGGCTTCCCAGATGAAAACGGAAAGCCGTTTAACGAATTCCGGATGGCGCTATTGGATGATGGCCAACTGTTTCTGTTTTAAAACCCAGCCCTCCCATGGCCGGCCTTTGCGAAAATCGACCCGCCGTGCAACACCGAAGCCGAACAACCAAGCCGGGGACCTCGAGGCGCTCTTCCCTACCCGCCGCGATGCCGTCGCCTACATCCTCGACCAGCTCCCCATCGTTCGCCGCAAAGACGAACAACGTTTCGGCGAATACCGCACCAAGCGGGTCATCTTAGAAGCGTACGACGCCCTGGCCGAAGCGCAGCGCACCGGTAGGCCGCAGCGGTCCAAGCTCAACTTAAAGACAGGCAATGATACGGGCGAGCTACAAGCCCCCGCGCAGGAACCAACATGAGGTTTATTGCTCTTCCGGTCGGACAAGGCGATGCATTTTACGCGGATTCGGACGACGGTTTCCGAGTGCTCGTGGATGGAGGTCGTTCCAGAAGCCAATTACCTCAGTTGTTTCGGAGATACACCGGTTCCTGCGGTGTAGATGTTCTTGTGTGTACGCACAACGATGCGGACCACGCCGAAGGGCTTATCGGTTTTCTCGAGAGCGAATTGCTCTGCAGCGAGCTGTGGCTTCCCGGGACCTGGCTAGAAACGCTTCAAAGTCTGCCCAACGATCCAGGGGAGACCATCTCATTTCTCTGGGACCGGTTGTTCAAACCATTGGAGAAACGCTCTCTACCGGAAACACAGGAGGGCCGAGATTTCCAAGAAATCGCGTGGCTCTATGTTTTTCCCGAGTTCATCGAGCGGCGACCGATCAGGGACGATACCCAGGCGCACGAGGCGACAGAAGGTCATGATGCGCTTCCCCTCAACGCCTACCTTGACGAGAACAAGATAGAAGCCTTGGAGGCACACTTAGAGTTATTTGCGAATCCCCGTTTCTGGTATTGGTGGTGGGCGCACCGGTACTCGCTTTCGCCTTCTTCAATTGCGAGGGCCTATTTTACGGTTTTCGCGAGGGCCTATTTCACGGTGGCGAAGGACGTGCGACGGCTTCTTGAACTGGCGCGGCTCGCTCTCAATCGTGGCATACCGGTGCGGTGCTTCCAACATGATCCACTCAATGTTGGAAATGTTACGGTATTCCCTGGTTGCCCACTTCGGCCATTGAGCGCCAAGCCTTCTCGATACGTGCGTCCTCCAAAACCCGCCAACATGCCAGTCCAGTTTTTCGAGGTGCTTTTCCGGACCACGGCAAATAGGGAAAGCCTGGTGTTTTTCCTTGACGCTGGGAAAGGAGAGCCAGGGGTGTTGTTTACGGCAGACTCGGATTTGAAAGACGTGAACGTAAAGCATGTCCCCGAGCGTAGTGTCGCAACTGCGCCCCACCATGGATCGCACGACAACCGGTCCGCTTACAGCCGAATCAACAAGCCGATGGTGTGGGTACGGAGCGACGGCTACTCGAAGAATCGTCCCTGCAGGGAGTTCCTACACGCTCCCGACCGGCGGTTCTGCACGTTATGTCCGAAAAGCGGAAAACCCAAGCAAGCCGTTCGTCTCTATCAGCGGCAAGGTTTATGGGTTCGTTTACGGACCCGGCCCTGTGCCTGCCGTTGAGGCGGAAGGAGGGAGATGGCTGGCAAACTCATCGAAACCGTCCGTTCGCCCTCGTAAATTAAGTAGAGGAACGTTGCCGCTGCGTACGACGACAACATGGAGGCCGGATCAGTGGCGTACCGCAAGCGCCACCTTGACCAGCTCGTGATCGCGAACGAAGTCCATCGTACACCCGAG
>BEIG01000041.1 GCA_002898795.1 bacterium HR30
AAGCAAAAGATTCCTTGCGATGCGGATGGTTATCGTCTGCGTTGCGTTGTTGCCCCGGATCGCGAGCGTGACATCGGGCCGTAACTTCAAGGAAGCGTAGTCCACGATCGGGTTCGACCCGAGTGCGGTTACGTCCAGCACCGTATCCGCGGACAAGGTCACATCACCCGAGCTCGAGTCTGGGGGAAGTGCGAGAAGTGCTTGCTTGCGAGTGTCTGCAGCATCACCGGCATTCGCGCAATCGGTCAAGAGTATGTGCGTACCAGACGAATCCGTACCATCGAGGCACGCTGCGCCGGGTTTTAAACTGATTGGCGTGCCACTTGCGACACACAGGTGGTTCACCACGGCTGAGGTGCCAAGTCGCACGCGGCGCGTGGCAATTGCGTGGCCGTCGAGCGAGCCCATCCTAGCCACAGCCACAACGCGCCCACACACGCTTCCGCCCTGTACCGCCGCACCTAGACCCACCTTGACCCGAGCTAGACTATCTCCCGGAGCAGCGAGGACCGAGAAGCCATGCACGGAGTTTGTCGGCGGGAGGGGAGCATTTTCCACTACCGTGCCAACGCCTTTCAACCAAATACCATCTATCGTTGCAGTTCTCGAACCAGCCACCAGCGTGTCTCCGGCCATAGCAATGCTGTGCACGAGCCTTCTCGGCAAATACACTGCCTGATTGGCGGTGGCACCGGATTGCCATCCACTGGGCGGCTTTAAGAAAACGTAAAGGGCACCAATGTCGCCTTCCATGCCCAACCCGGCATGCTCGGCACCTGCAACCAGTCGGTCTCCTCGTATTGCGATCGCGGTGCCAAACAGGTCCGACCGGTCCGCTGCAGCAGGTGTGAACGAGGCGGTTTCCAGGATGTCTCCGGTCCAACCACCCGGCGGTTGGACGAACACGTAGGCTCGACCGACGTCTTCCTCGGCCCCGCGGGGTTTGAAGGGTGCACCGGCAACGACAACATCGCCATCAGCCGATACCGACCTTCCCAGTTGATCGAAAGCTTGCCCATCGGAGGCAATCAGGCGGGCGTTGGGACTCGCCGTGCTTACCCAACCGCCTGGCGGCTTGACGAAGAGGTACACGGCTCCCGCAAAGTTACGATCCCCAATTGCAGTATACGGAGCCCCCACAGCAATCGTGTTCCCAAACAAAGCCACAGCATGGCCGAAGCTATCCCGTCCGGTACCAGGAGGTGGCTGAACAATCGCGTTTTCGGTAAGCGTGCCCGACCACCCCGAGAGAGGCTTTTCGAACACGTAAACTGCCCCCGAGCGGCCTCCGATCGGAAAATCATGGGTTGCACCCACGACAACTGTGTCTCCCTGAATGTCGACCGATGAGCCAAAGTAGTCGTAGCTTGCACCATCCGATGGAAACAGCTTGGCGGCTTCCGTAAGTGTTCCCGACCAACCTCCGGAGGGACGTTGAAAAACGTACACGGCCCCTTGGTTGTCATTGCTGCCTTCGCGGCGAAGTGGGTCTGCAACAACAATCACGTCACCCGAGATTGCCACCGCGCGTCCGAAGCCCGAATTCGGGCCAGCCGAAGCTTGGTCGGAAGCGACCAACTTCGCGTTGTAACTTGTCGTGCTCGACCAGTCCGAAAGCGGTTTCAGGAAGACATACGCAGCCCTTTCACCCGACGCCCCACCCGGGGCTCCTAGCACCACCACATCCCCATCCGTCGCAACTGCCCAACCTACCGTGCGCGCGTTGTCTGCAGTCGTAAGCTCAGCCTTTTCCACCAAGGGATCGATCACGATGGGGTAAGTGGCATCGCGATCGTCCACCTCGATCCGCATGGTTTTTCCCACCAGCGAAAGCCGCGCCGGTAACGGGCGACCCGAAAAATCCCTGGCGGCAAGCGGACCATAAACCAGCGCCTCTCGGCCATCGGAGCTAGAAAACGTGGCGTACTTGCCGCCCCTATCGATCTGCCAGATGGCCGAACCCGCCTCGACATCGAACTCGACGACCGCTCGATCGGTTCCCAGAGGCCGATGGGCTAGAGTCACACCATGCTGGAGCCCAAGCGGACCATTGACCCACCACTCCGTCGCAACTCCGTGGCGATACTCCACGCGATTCTCCACGACGAAGGGGAGCCCCTGGCTTGCCACGTCGGCAACAACCAAGCCAGGTGTTGTCACCTCCGCACCACGCCACGCAAGCCACACCGCCAAGCGGCCAGAGCGGAGCAAAACGCGGTCCGCCGCGAAGTTTACGGTCACGCTTTTTCCAGGGAGAACCTTTACCGGTCCCGTGCCTTGCTCGATGTGGTAGGTAACGTCCTCCGAGCCGGCGAGGGCATTTGCTGTCAGCTCTGGTAGGAGCGGCAGGCAGTGTCCGGGACCCACAACCGCCCGCGCCGAACTAGCTCCGAACACCGCCTGCACAAACACCCAACCGCCGACGACAACTGCTAGCGACCGACTTGTCCCGTGCGTAACGTGGCGCTCTCGCATCGCATAACTCCCTCCGGGCTTCGCGAAGCCACCCGAGCAACCCGACCCGTAGGTGGCCGCGCTACCGCCACCATGCCTGTACCCGGAGTTGCAAAGCATGGGCCATGCTACGTGCCGGGCTGATTTTTTCCGTACGGAAGCCAGCCCCGCGTCGACTGTTTGTCTCGCGACCAAGCTAACGACGAGCTGTTGTCAGCCGCCGTGGGGTACAGGATTCAAAGGGACTCTAGAGTCAAGCTCACCCTCGGCGGTGCTCTTCAAGCTGGCGGCCACCCCCTCCCTCAGAGGCAGGCCTGTACCTCTGCCGTCTAGCCCGCGGTTTCGTTGAGACCACCTCCGGAGCCCCGCCTCTCGACACCGGACGACCTGCCACCAGGTCCAAAACCTTCGTGCATGCGCACGCGAGCAACACCTCGAGGGTCGCACCGACGAGTCACCCAGCCGTGGATGTCGGGAAGAACCAACCCACACCAGCGGCCTGCGGCACCCGCGTGGTCGTGCCCAGCAATCGGATAGCGGAAAGACCATGGGGCAAAACGCCGACACGGGCACCGCGTGGTTGCAAAGCGCAAAAGGAACGGGTAGCGTCGCGGCTTTGCGTCGGCGGTACGATGGGTGCGTTACTTTCCTGGTGGCTGTTGTTGGAAGTGTTGGGGCTCGTCGGCTTGCCGTGTGCGGCTCGCTTATTTGGCCAAGCCTCGGCTTACAGTTACGCCTTTTCGAAAATCCTGAGCATCGTTTCCATCACCTACGTGGCTTGGCTCTTAGGCCATGTGGGGGTTGCCTATGGGAGCGCTCTGCGGGTCGCAGTGATCGTGTTTGCACTGGGCAATGTTGTGCTTGCGTGGCGCGACCGAGGCACACTTCGTCAGTGGCTGGGGCGCGGCGGGTGGAAGGAGTTGCTCTGGGCAGATGCTTGGTGGACGGCGGCGTTTCTTTTCTTCGCTTGGCAGAGGGCCCTTCACCCACACATCGTCGACCAAGAAAAGTACATGGATTTTGCGTTCTTCAACACCTTGATCCGCACCGAGCAAATGCCCCCGGAAGACCCTTGGATGTCGGGCCTCACCTTCAACTACTACTATTTCGGTTACTTGATGAACGCCAACCTGGCACGGCTGCTGCCGGTCCCGAGCCCAATTAGCTACAACTTGTGTGTCGCCACCTTAGGGGGCCTGGTGTTCGCACAACTGAGTGCGATCGGTTGGCATCTAACTCAACGACACATCCTGGCGTTGCTAACGGGCGCATTTGGCGTGCTGCTCGGCAATCTCGACGGGCTCTGGCAGGTTCTGGAAAAGGGCCAGTTCGTCGACATGGATTACTTCCGCTCTACTCGCATCGTGGGGCGAGACGCCACGATCAACGAATTCCCCTACTTCACCGTGATTCACGGCGACCTGCACCCGCACCTTTCCGTAATGCCCATCACGATCTTGCTGATTGGCTGGCTTTTGCTGCGCCGACCCTGGAGCGATGTGGCCATCCGCGGGGTGACCACCGTTGGCGAGTTAGTGCGAATTTTGGCTCTGGGTCTCGTGTTTGGCGCGATGGTCGCCACGAGCCCGTGGGAGCTACCAGTCGGCCTCATGGTCACGTTTCTACTCCTCCAGCGGGAACTGCCTCTAAAGCCTCTTCTGGCGTGGCCGCGCCTCCGTGCTGGGCTCATCGCGCTGGGCATTTTGGTCGTTGGCTATGTGGCCTTTCTTCCATTCTATTTTCACTTCCAGGCCCCCCAAGGTGGGGTGGGTTTTAAGTTCGCCACCACCAAACTTCATGAGTTCCTTACCGTGTTCGGTGCTCTCCTCGTTTTCCCTGGATGGTACTTGGCCCGTCATCTCTCCGAGAGGCCTCTGGTGCAACGGTACGGGCAGCTTCTCGCTGCTGTGTTGGCCCTCGCGATCGCAGTGGGCGTGCTCACGGGCAAGGCGGTGATGATTCTCATGGCCGTGTTCGTGGTCGCGGCGCTTTGGGTTGCATACACCACGGAAACGGCTGAAACACGGGCGCCGGTGCTGTTGGTGCTTTCCGCGGCCGTGGCGCTCTTGGCTTGCGAACTGGTGTACATCAAAGACCCGTACGGGGAACGCCTCTACCGAATGAACACGGTGTTTAAGCTCTACCTGCAGTCGTGGTTCCTCCTGGCCATTGCTTCCCCGTGGTGTGCATCGCGCCTTTGGGAGGTAGGGCAAAGCTGGATTCGATCCATCCGGGTCGCACCTGCGGTGGCAACGCTGCTTGTCGCCGCGACTGCCTGTTATCCGGTTGGGGTAACGGCAACCCGCCTCAAGTATCTCGACCGCGGGCTCACTCTCGACGGCAACTTCTATCTCCGTCGAGATCACCCCGACGATTTTGCCGCCATCGAATGGATCCGGGCAAACGTACGTGGCCTTCCAGTAATCCTGGAGGCGAGCGGGAACCCTTATTCCTACTACGCCCGCTTCTCGTCGAATACCGGGCTGCCGACGGTGATGGGGTGGGCGAACCACGAGGGTTTGTGGCGCAGTCACGAACCGGCCGTGGAAGCAAGGCGGCGCGAGGTTTCGACCATCTACGCTGCCGCCACGCTCGAAGAGGTGCAACCACTGCTCGAACGCTACCGGGTGAAATACATTGTCGTGGGAGAATTGGAGCGGCGTGATTTCAAACCCGAAAGCTTGGAGAAATTCCGGCAACTCCGGGTAGCCTTTTCGCAAGGGCGGACAACAGTCTACGAGCGATGAGGCCGCTCCGGGTTTTGGCAGCGCTCAAGCATCACCGGCCGCACGAGAGCGGGTGGACCGTTGACCCACGCCCACTCGTGAAGCGCTGGTTTCGGCCGGGACCTCGCATCGCGGTCTTGAAATCTCGCTATGAACCTCGTGTTCTGCCGCAACGACGGTTCCGCAAGGTCGAAGGCGGCTGTTTTCCGGTTCGCCACGAGGTGAGCATCGACGTAATCCCGCAGTTGTCTCGGTTCTCTGGCTGCTCGCCCATCCGCAAGCACGAGGTTGCCAACGTTCACGGACCTCGGCTCGATGCAGCCCCACGGGTTCGTTGGGTCACAGTGCCCGTGCTGTTCGTCGGCCAGTGGGACCTCGAGCGCCCTCTTGGTTCGCCCGACCCCACTCTGTATGCCGCCTTGCTTCCGCTGAATGTGACGGCAGCCGGACCGGCTTCGCACATGGTTGTCAGCAGTGAGGCTTACGCCCTCCGTCGGCACCGACACGAAACCAGGGTCGTTACTCCGCTCGCGGCAGTCACCCCGAGAGATGTGCATTGGGCGGCTCACTTGCACGTGCGAGGGAAGAACCATCCGTGCATCCGATTTGCTGCCCCATTTGCCGAAGGAAAGGGTGCCCACCTCTTCGTTGCCGTACGACCTTCGCTCGCCAAGAAAATGAGCGCCGTGCGAATTGCGTTCATCGGCGCGTACCAGGACAACGGTGGGGAGGAGACTCACGCGCAGCACCCCGGCCCCCCGGTTGTGGCCATCGGGAGTCAGCGTGAGGAGAAGGCCGTTTGCAGAATGAGAGTGGGAGAGCCCCTCTCTTTCGGCAGCCGCCGGCCGCTAGCCGAACCGATCGCTCGCGTGCTACGCAATCGCCCGTTTTATGTCTGGCCGCAACAACCTATCCAACTTCTCTTTTCGGCAGAACGCTCCGTTCGAACAAATGAAGAGGTTCTGTCTCTTGTCCGCGAAAACCAAAGGGAGGCAGCCGTGGAGCAGCTCGGTCGTCGCCGCGTTTGCCTAGAACCTTGCTTCGATGCGGCTTCGAGCCAGCAACTGCCGTCACCACGTGCTCAGCAGCAAAGCGGCATGGAGGGGACTAGATGACGGCATCGAACCGCCCTTGGTGGAAGCGGCCGCGGCTTTGGGCCACAGCCGTCGTGTTGTTTGCCGCTTTGGTCCGATTTCCCGCCATTGAATGGGACCAACGCCATTTTTTCCACCCTGACGAGCGCGCCGTCGCCTTTGCCATCCAAAGAATCTCCTTTACGCGTTTGGCCCTCGATCCCGATTGGTTCGCTTACGGGACTCTGCCGATTTACCTGAACCGTGCGCTGGCGGAGGTTCTGAGCCTCATCGATCCGCGAGCGACGAATTACGACGAAGTGATCATCAACGGCCGGAGGCTGACGGCGTTCTTAGGCAGCCTCACGGTGTTGCTTCTGTTCCGTCTCGGCGCTCGCATGTACGATCCGGCGGTGGGTGCCACAGCCGCCTTTTTGTTAGCCGGCGCGGTGCTGCACGTTCAAAATTCCCGTTTCCTCACCGTGGATGTGCCACTCACCTTCTTTGTGCTCCTGGCTCTGAGCCAACTGGTGTGGGCAGCGGAAAAGGGATGGTGGAAGCACTTCCTTTTCGCTGGCGCTGCCGTGGGTGCAGCCATGGCGACAAAGTTCAGCGCGGCACCGCTGTTTTTGCCTCTGGTGGTGGCCGGAGCCTTGCGCTGGCGAGCAGAAGGGCGGTTCGGCGCTAGTCTGGGTAAGGTGGCAGCGGCTGTGCTCCTGGCCGGGGCCACGTTCGCGATCGCGCAACCTTATGCCCTGCTGAACTTTTCCCGTTATGCGCACGACATCCTCGAGCAAAGCAACATGGTGCGCAACGCTGGCCTGTTCCCGTACACGAACCAGTACATGCACACACCCAAGTACCTCTACGAGCTCACGCAGCTCGTTTTGTGGTGCATGGCACCAGCGCTGGGGCTCGTGTCCGTTTGGGCAGCGGCGTTGCGCCCCGCTTTTGCGTGGCGCGAGGGGCGGGCAGGCGAGTGGGTGTTGCTTTCATGGGTCGTCCCGTTCTTTCTCGTCACCGGTTGGTTCGAGGTCAAATTTCCTCGCTACCTCTTGCCGATTTATCCCGTTCTCTGCCTGTGGGCGGCTGAGTGGCTGGTGCGGCAGTACCGCAGTGGCATTGCATGGCGACGGTTGCTTCTACCAGCGGTGCTCGTGGGCAATACGCTTGCCGTTTTCGCTTTCCTCTCCATTTACACCCGGCCTCACACGGTACGCACAGCCTCGGAGTGGTTTTACCGAAACATTCCCGCGGGCTCCAAAGTGCTCTCGCAAGACTGGGACGAGGGCTTCCCTTTCCCGGTACCCGGCTTCAGCCCCAACCGCTACCACATCGTGACCTTCAGTTACTACGAGCCGGATAGCGTCACCAAGATCCGCCGACTCGCTCGAGAGCTGGCCACTAGCGACTACATCGTTTTCCAGACCAAGCGCATTTACGGCGCCGTCACCCGTGCACCCGAGAAATTTCCCCTGACGACCAATTACTTCTACCAGTTGTTCGCTGGCGACCTTGGATACACTTTGTTGCAAGAGTTTGCTTCGCGGCCGTCGTTGTTTGGCTGGGAGGCACCGGACGAACTCGCTGACGAATCGTTTTCCGTGTACGACCATCCCAAAGTTCTCGTCTTCCAGAACACCGGCCGCTTGGGCGAAGAAGAAATTGCCGAGCGCATCCTGCATCGGCCGCCGTCTCGTCCACTCACGCGCAACGACCTGTTGCTCGCTCGCCCCAGTGCGGAGGGAGTCATTGCCACGGGAGGTGGTGAACGCATCCGCTCGAGTTTACTTGCCCTAGTACTGTTCGCCGCTCTGGTCGAGTTGCTAGGCCTGAGCCTCTATCCGTTGGTACGCCACTGGTTTGTCCGACCCGGTACACTCGGCCTGGCAAAACCGCTCGGGGTGCTGCTCTTTGCCTACTGTGCTTGGCTTTTAGCAGGCTGGCGGATCGCTCCATTCTCCCAAGGAACACTCGGCGTGCTCACCGTGATCTTCCTCCTTGTGGGCGCCTTTGCGTGGCGCGCCCATGGGCGGGTACGTATGTCGCGTGGCGAGATCTTGGCCACAGAGGGCATTTTCTGGGTTGTCTTTGCCTTCTTCTTGGCGGTGCGTGCGTTCAATCCGGAAATTTACTGGGGCGAGAAGCCCATGGACTTCTCTTTCCTCAACGTGCTTTACCGCACCACCTACCTGCCGCCGCCGGAGCCGTGGTTTGCCGGCTCGCCCTTGCACTACAGCTACTTCGGGTACTTCATGATCGCCTCGCTCGGTAAGGCGTTGGGGATCGATCCGGCACTCGCGTACAACTTAGGAATTGCGCTGATCGCGGGGCTTACCGCCGCCGCCGTGTTTGCCGCTGGAACAATGGTCAGCGACCGTTGGGGGGTAGGGCTGTTAGCCGCATTCCTCGCCGTCATGATCGGCAATCTCGCAGGACCGCGGGAGCTTTGGGGCGCGCACCGCTCCATCAATTTCGACTATTACTGGGCTACCTCGCGTGTCATTCGGGATACCATCAACGAGTTCCCCTTCTGGAGCTTTCTGTTCGCTGACTTGCACGCGCACGTGATGGTGATGCCCCTCACCATGACGTTCGTTGCCCTCATGGTCCGCTGGATTCGTAGCCGCGTCATGAGCCCCCCGGAGCCCTTACCCGCAAGCAACGCCGTCGTTTTGCTGCTGTTACTCGCGTTAACCCTAGGAGCGATTACCACGACGAATACATGGAGCACGCCGACCTATGTGCTGCTGCTTGTTTACATGCTTGGCAGCGTGTGGTTGACGGAAAGCGAGCACCGCGGCTTCGGAGGATACATCTTCGGGTTTTTTGTCCGGGTCGTCCTGGTCACAGCCGTTGTCGTCGGCCTGGCTTACCTGTTCTTCTGGCCGTACTGGGCCACATTTGTCGCTCCCGAGCGAAACTTTGGGTGGGAGCGGCTCCCGCCTTGGCGGCTCGTACAGCCGTTCGACCTCTTCACCATCTTCGGTACGTTTCTCCTGGCCATCGTTCCCTTCGTTTGGCGGCAGTGGGGAGAAATTTTGCGAAGCCCGACGGGCCGGTGGAGTTCCTTGCATATTGCGGGATGGGTTATCGTCGGATCGCTGCCGGTGCTGGGCTTCTTCGTTTCCACACGCGTGGGAATGGCCGTGCTGTTCTTGCTCACCTTACAACTTCTTCTCGCGCCGCGAACGAGCCGCGAGTGGAGAATTGCGCTGGCGCTTGCAAGTTTTGGTCTGGCCATTCCGGCGGGGACTGACCTCGTTTACCTCTGGGACCGGATGAACACCATCTTCAAGTTTTATCTGGAGGCCTGGTTTTTCTTCTCTCTCAGTGCGGCAGCCATGGCGGTTGCATTGTGGAGCGGCACCGTGGACCTCGGGCCCGTTCGGCGTTTGTGGCAAGTGGCGTTTGTCGCCGTGATTGCGGTGGGCCTATTCACTGCGGTGACCGATGTCATGGGGATTTTGCGCACCAACCGCGTGCCGACACCAAAGCCGACTCTAGATGGGATGGCTTATCTCCGCCTAAAAGCGCCCGACGAGTATGCGGCCATCGAGTGGCTCAACCGCAACGTCAAAGGGATTCCTTACCTCTTGGAGGCTCACGGAGACGCGTATCAGGAGTTCACGCGGGTTGCGATGAACACGGGTCTGCCGACGGTACTCGGATGGGCGTACCACGTGTACCAGCGGGCACACTCGTGGAACGAGATCAACCGGCGGAAGGCTGATGTTACGCTCGCATACACGACAGAGGACAAAGACGTACTCGCGCAAATCCTCGAACGCTACAAAGTGAGCTTGGTTTACGTCGGAGCCCTCGAACGGCGGACTTACGCGGGCGGTAATTTGGAGAGGTTTCGTTCCTGGACCGACCTTTTGACTCCGGTGTACCAGAATCCGGGCGTAACCATTTTCGCTGTAAACGGCCGATTCGCCGGATCGCTGCCGGTGACCACGATCGAAGAAGTCCTGCCAGCCGGCACGCCCGAGGCGGAAGCACCGCGCGCCCCCGATGCTCCTGGTGTTCTCTCGCAACCACGCGGGGTGGCCGTGGCACCCGACGGCAGCGTCGTCGTGTGCGACTTCGGCAACAACCGCATGCAGGTGTTCCGCCGCGACCTTTCTTTCGTCCGCACGTTTGGCCGGCAGGGAGAGCTACCTGGGCAATTCAAAGAGCCTTGTGGTGTGGCCGTTGGACCAAAAGGAGAAATCTACGTTGCCGATACCTGGAATGGTCGCGTGCAGGTATTCGACGCCGAAGGCAAATACTTACGCGAGTTCGGCGAGGCGCTGTACGGCCCGCGTGGAATCGCCGTCGATGCCGCGGGGAACGTTTTCCTTGCTGACACGGGCAACAACCGGATCGTGCGTTACTCCGCACGCGGCGAAAAGCAAGTCGAGTGGGGTCGAAAAGGCAATGGCCCTGGTGAATTCTGGGAACCAACCGGCATCGTGGTGGATTCAGCGGGCACGGTGTTCGTGGCCGACAACGGGAACGGCCGAGTGCAGTTTTTCCAACGCGATGGGCGGTTCCTTGGCAGCTTTCCCGTTCGAGGCTGGGAAAGCAAAGTGTTCTCGGAACCTCACTTGACCCTCGATGCTCGCGGCAACCTGTGCTTGACCGTGCCTGGGGACAAAGAAGTACGGTGCTACGACCGCGCTGGGAAACTTCTCCTCACGATCCGGGGTGACGGATCGGCCGGGGTCGTTTTTGAAACGCCCATGGGCATTGCATTCGACGCCGCGGCCGGGGAACTCGTGATTACCGACCTGGAAAATCGCATCGTTCGCATCCGGTATGGAGGCAAATAATTCTCGTTGGTCGTCGTTCTCCGAGATCGCGTTTCTCGTAGCCAGCCTTGCCGCTGCAGGCGTGGCGCAGTACTGCCTAGCCTACAAGTGGCAGGTGACCTATGGAGCGGTGCTTTGGCCCTTGGCCTTAGTTTTCTTCGCCTGTGCCTTGTGGTGGGTTCCGCGCGAGAGTCGAGCTCTCCCCCAGCCCTCTCCAGAAGCGGCCGTCTCACGATCGGAGCTGGCGTTGGCCGCAGCAGTGATCGCCCTTGGCATTTTTTTCAAGGTGTACAAACTCGACGAATTTCCCCCTGGACTCAACCACGACGCCGCCTGGGAGGGTCAGTATGCTCTCGCCATCTTGAACGGCATTCCGTACACGCCGTTCATCTCAGCGGCGTGGGGGCGGGAGACGTTCACCTTTTACATTCGTGCGCCCTTTGTGTGGTGGTTTGGGAATGTACCCCTCGCGGTGTATTTGCCCTCGGTCATTGCGGGCAGCATCCTCCTTCCCTTCCTGTACTGGTGGGCCCGCACTATGTTCGGGCGTGCCACGGCCCTTTTGACGACGGCGCTCTTCGGGGTCTCGGGCTGGAGCCTCGTGTTTAGCCGCACAGGCTGGCGCTCCGACTTCCAGCCCCTGTTTACGGTGCTCACGTGTTGCTTCTTTTGGCGTGGGCTCGAAACGCGGCGATCGCTTCCCTTCGCCCTCGCAGGAGTGTTCCTGGCGGCCACGGCCAACACGTACAATGCTGGTCAGGTGCTGCCGCTGCTGTTCGGCATCTGGGTACCCCTGTTTGCGGCACAGGGTTGGACGCTACGCGGCTTCTTGCGCCAGTATGGTCGAGGACTAGCCGTGGGTGCCCTGGCGTTCCTTGTCGCCATTGCCCCGCTTGCCTGGTACGCACTGAACAACTGGGAGAAGTTTTTCGGTCGACAAACGTATTTGCTGCAACATTGGTCGTTCCTGAATTCCCTCGAGGCCACCCTGCTCATGTTTCACTATTGGGCCAATGGGGATGATTTTTTTATCAACACTCCCGGCCTGGAGTATTTCGCAGCCATCTTTTTTCCACTCGGACTTTTGTGGTGTTTGGCCAGTATCAGGGATCCGCGTGCGCAGTTCTTGGTGATTGGCCTGGCGGTAGGGCTGCTGCCTGGTTTGCTCAGTAAGCCCAACATGAACCGCAACATCGGCACGATGCCGTTTGTCTACTTTTTCGCGGCTCTGGGAGTATGGTTCTGTGCCCAAAGGTTCGCGCGCCTCGCCCCACGATCTTGGCGCCAGGCCGTGGTTGGTGTTGTTACCATTGCTGCCGTGGTAGCCTCAACCTGGGCCACCTATGAGCAGTACCTCGGACCCTCTCGGCGACAGGTTTGGGGGTACTATCCCGAAACAACCGTCTTGGGTCGGTACTTGGCCACCCTCCCCCAAACCTATCGCGTCTTCGTTCTCGGCGGCCACTTCCCCTTAGAAACCCTAACCTACCTGACCTACCGAGGTGGGGACCCGTTCACTCCGAGCTTCACCCGCTGGGAGGATCCCACCCAAATTTTGCGAGAACCACTACCGAGCCGGAGCCCAACTGGTTTAGCCTTCGCCTTCCCCGATGAAACCGTCGCCATGCTGGTGATGGCCGAACTGCGCAATGTCTACCCGAAGCATGAAATCGTGAACCTGCGGTATCCACCTAATGAAAACGGCAGGATTTTCGCGCGCGTGCTTCTGGTTCCAGCCGACGCCTCAGCCGCAGCGGACGCATCTCAGGCGCGACAGTCGGAGCCCAGCCCAACTCCCGTCCATTCGCCTGGGCCTGTTCCACCGGACGTTCCGTCCTTGGCCGAGCCTCGCGGTGTGGCCGTATTCCGCGACGGCACCATTGTCGTGAGTGATTTTGGTCACGACCGTTTAGTTTGGTTCGACTCTTCTCTCCATCGACAATTTGCCCTCGGGCGAACCGGCAATGAACCCGGGCAATTTCGCCAACCTACTGGACTCGCCGTTGGCCCCGGGGACGACCTGTTCGTTTGCGACACGTGGAATCACCGCATTCAAGTGTTCACCAAGTCCGGCCAGTATCGCCGCCAGTACTTGGCAAACTTCTTTTCGCCACGCGGGGTCGCAGTGGCACGCGATGGCACGTTGTTCGTCGCTGACAGCGGAAATAATCGCGTCGTTGTGCTCCGACCCGATGGCAACGTCTTGGATACATGGGACGGAACAGCGGCAGGGCCGGCGCTTCGCGAGCCGGTGGGCATTGCCGTCGACGACGAGCACGGCGTGGTGTTCGTCACGGACAACGGCCAGGCGAGCGTGAGAATGTTCCGCCGCTCCGGGGAAGCTCTGGGAAGCTTTCCCGTGGATGGAATCGCCCTCCAGGCGTTATCAGAGCCGCAACTCTCTTGGGGCTCTCGAGGCATGTTGTGGATCAATGTGCCCCACCGGCACGAAGTTCGCCTGTACAAAACCAACGGAGAGTTAGTTCGCACAGTGGCCGTAGTTACGGAGAAGGATAACCAGGAAGCTCTGCCCATGGGCGTTGCGGAAGACCCCCAGCGGAAACGCCTTGTAGTGACCACGGTTCAGGGGGAGCTTTTATCCCTACCACTTCCGGGCAGACGGTAACTCAGCCCGTTGGCCAAACCCGATCCGCCCGATCAGACCGATCCGACAGATCAGACTGATCCGACAGATCAGACTGATCCGACAGATCACGCTGATCGCCCTTGCTGATCCCCCCGGGTTGCCAGGCGTAACTGCAGCCGACGAATGAACTCCTGCGGATCGTTGGCGGTGGCAATGCTGCTGATCATCGCCACCGCATCTGCGCCAGCCTTCAGCACTTCTTCCGCATTGGATTCGGTAACGCCCCCTATGGCTACGATTGGCAGGCGCACGGCTGCACGAACTGCTCTCAGCCCATCCAGGCCAAGCACAGGATCCGGATTTGCCTTGCTGCGTGTAGGGAAAATTGGCCCCACGCCGATGTAGTCCACATGGCCGCTGCGCTCGGCTTTGAGCGCCTGTTGGAGGTTGTGCGTGGACCAACCAAGAACTCGTGGCCGACCAAACCACGGGCGGACCTCCGTCGGGGAAAGATCTTCCTGCCCCAGGTGAACACCAAGGGCACCGACCAGCAAAGCGATATCGGCGCGATCGTTGATCACGAGCTTCGTTCCGGCGCTAGCGCAAATGTGCGCAACTTCTCGGGCAACGGCGACAAAGCTTTGCGTGTCGAGCGACTTCACGCGAAGCTGCAGCAAAGGGGCCCCAGCCGCCACGATGGCACGGGCCAAGCGAACGACGTCGCGGTCAGGGGCCGCGTCGTAATCGGCAATTGGGTACAAGGGCGAGGGGAATTGGAACCCAACTTGCGGACTCACGAGCGATCCTCTTCCGTGTAGCGGCGCGATGCAATGCGGTATTGCTGCATTTTCTTATGCAATGTGTTCCGGTTGATTCCCAGCAAGGCAGCGGCTCGAAGCTGGTTCCCAGCGGTTCGTTCCAAGGCAAACTCGATCAGCGGGCGTTCGACCCGTTCGAGCACCCAACCGTACAGGTTGTGGGGCAACACTTCATCGGTCGATCCCACGAGCGACTCTGCAGCTTGACGCACGGCGGCCTCGAGCGACACGTTCTCACTCGGAGTCGATGACGGAACCGAATCACCGAGGACGAAATCTTGCGGCATCAGCAGCGGGCCGGGAGCAAGTACGGCCGCCCGGACAAGTGTATTCTCCAGCTCCCGAACGTTGCCGGGCCACGAGTGCTCGAGCAGTTTCCCCAGGGCTTCGTCCGAGATTCCAGCCACCCGCGTGCCTAACTCTCGATTGATCTTCTCGAGAAAGTAGCGGACCAGCTCTGGTACATCGGCGCGGCGCTGGCGAAGAGGCGGCACCCGGATGGGCACAACCGCCAAGCGGAAGTACAGATCCTCGCGGAATCGCCCCTCCCGCACGGCTCGTTCCAGATTCTGATTCGTTGCGGCAATCAGGCGGACGTCGACTTTGATCACCTCGCGACCGCCCACGCGGGTCAGTTCCCTTTCCTGCACCACACGCAGAAGCTTCGCTTGAAGCTCGAGCGGCATGTCTCCCACTTCGTCGAGGAACAATGTACCTCCGCTCGCCACCTCGAACACACCAGGGCGCTGCTCCACGGCGCCGGTGAACGCTCCTCGTTCGTGACCAAAGAGCTCGCTTTCCAACAAGTCACGCGGTACCGCAGAGCAGTTCAAGGCAATGAACGGTCCACTCCAGCGACGCGAGTGAGCGTGGATGGCACGTGCAATGAGCTCCTTCCCTGTGCCGCTCTCGCCCTGGATCAGCACGGTCGCGTCGGTGGGGGCCACCCGACCGATGGTTTTAAAAATCTCCTGCATCACTGGAGTCCGCCCGACGATTTCCACGCCAAGTTCGAACCGCTTGCGCTGGTCGCGCTCCAATCGCTGCAGCTCAGCGCTTTGACGACGCATCTCCTGCGCGCGGCGCACGAGAATGCGGACCTCGTCGAGGTCGAACGGCTTCGTAACGTAGTCGTATGCCCCACGTTTCATGGCCTCGATCGCATTGGCCATGGTGTTTTGTGCCGTCACGATGATCACCGAGGTATCGCGCCCGGCCTCGCGGAGTCGAGACAGCACCTCGAGCCCATCCAGCCCGGGCATGCGAATATCGATCAACGCCACATCGAAGTTGCCGTTCGCCAGCTTAGCCCACGCCTCGACACCGTCGCTCGCCGTGTCCACCTCCCAGCCTAGGTCTGCGATAGCCTGGCGGAGCACCCAACGGATGGATTCTTCGTCGTCTGCAATGAGGATTCGGGGAATTGGAGCTGTCATCTTCGTCCGTCAACCGGGAGATATACGGTCACCAGGGCCCCTCGAGGCTTGCGGTTACCCAAGTGGATATCACCCCCTAAAGTAGCGACGATCCTCTGGCAAATCGCCAAACCAAGCCCACTGCCCTTCGATTTCAGGGTGAAAAACGGCTCGAAGGCATGTTCTAACGCCGCTGGGGAGAAGCCCGGACCGGTATCGGCAATTTCCACGCGAACGAATTTTCCTGCCCCACTGCCCTTCACGATGTGGTAGTCGGTTTCCATCCGGGTAACGATCGTGAGGCGGCCCCCCTCTTCCATCGCTTCGCACGCATTGTGAATCAGATTGAGAAACAATTGGGTCAATTGGTCTGCGTCTGCCCGTAGGTCGGGGAGGCTCGGGTCGATTTCCAAAACGCTTGCGATGCGTTTTTCCTCGAGCTGCAAGTGGCATAATCGCAAAACGTCGTGAAGCACGCGGTGTATGTTCACCAGTTCCATCTTTGGCTGGGCTGGCGCGCCAAGAACCAGCAGTTGTTCTACGAGTCGAGCCAACCGATCCGTCTCCCGAATCATGATCGAGGTATACTCACGGATTTCCGGGTCATGACCATAACGATCCGCCAAAAGCTGCGCGGCGCCTCGGATTCCGCCGAGCGGATTTTTGATTTCATGAGCCAAGCCCGCCACCACACCTCCCAGTCGCGCCAAGGTTTCCGTACGTCGCACGGTTTGCTCGAGCTTGTGTTGGTAGGTCAGGTCGTGAAACACCAAGGCGGTGCCTTCGATAGCGCCGGCGCGGGACCACACCGGGGAGCAACTAATTCGTACCGGCAACGACCGCCCTTGCCCGAGTTGGAGCATCGTTTCGCCGCACGCCTGGCGTTGCAGCGAAGTCAAGGTGCGGCTGACCAAATCCGCCACCACTGGCGATGCAGCAAAAGCTTCCGCCACCGGCCGGCCGCAAAGTTGCGACTCTGGCCAACCCGTCAGTTCTTCAGCGGCAGCGTTGACGAACAAGACCCGCCCACACGGATCCGTCAGCACGACAGCCTCGCCAAGGCTTCCGAGAACGTTTTCCATCATTGCCCCCAGTCGGGCCTGCGCTACAGAGGATTGCCCTGGACCAGATCCTTCGCGTGGCACGCAAAAAAACGTAACACACGTGCCCAAAGACAACCAACCTTTGCGTGGGCGTTGCAAAGTCAGAAATCCCCGAGCAAGAGAATTCCTGTCGGCCGACCACCGTGCTAACGGGCAATTTCCATGATGCGTGTTGGTCACGGTTACGACTTGCACAGACTGGTTCCGGGGCGGCGGCTTTACCTGGGCGGCGTTGCCGTGGAGTACGATCGGGGCCTGCTGGGTCATTCGGACGGCGACGTGGTGTTGCATGCGGTTTGCGACGCCCTGTTGGGGGCTATGGCCTTAGGGGATATCGGGCAACACTTCCCCGACACCGATGAGCGTTTTCTCGGCACGCCGAGTTCGGTTTTGCTGCAAGAGGTGGCGCGCTTACTGCAGCAAGAGGGATGGGAGGTGAGCAATCTGGACGTTACCATTGTTGCCGAAGCCCCGCGGCTGGCTCCGTATCGCCATGCGATGCGCTCGAGGATTGCCGAGCTGTTGAACGTGCCGGTCGAGGTGGTGAGCATCAAAGCTAAGTCCAACGAAGGCATGGATGCCATCGGCCGGGGCGAGGCGATTGCCGCCACCGCCGTGACTTTGCTGCGAGAACGGAAAACGACAATTGGATGATCTACTGCCCCATGGGCTGGGCTCGGGTGCTGCGGTTGCGCCGCCCGTGTCTTGCTTAAGCCAACGGCCGGCCAACGACTCCCAAGCAGCTTCTACTCTTCATCCGCCGAGCGATCACCGTCCTCGTTCTCTCGGGCCTCCCCGGTCTCCAGCTCGTCTATCATCTCCTCGAAGTCGTCTCCGCTGAATTCCTCGCCCATTTCCTTGCCGACACTGCGCATCCAGCGAGCCAGACTCTTTGGGTCATTTTCGTCCAAATCGCCAAACCGACTCGGGTCGCTGAGGGCTTCCATCCGCGCTTCCTCCGACTTTGGCATGGCAAAGCGGGACAAAAGGCGTTCTGCTTCTGTCGACCCGCAATGTTCGCACCGCACCTCGTAACTTTCGCCAACGCGTAATGTGAGTATGGAGAAGCGCCTGCGACACTTCCGGCACCGAAATTCATAAATGGGCATGATTCCCACTCCTCGGGCAACGCCGGATCCCCTGTGTAGCGAGCCTTCCTCCACTGCTTCAAGCAGGGCGGCACGCTGCGGGTTTTGCCTTGCCACAAGCCTGCCACGGGCATAAAGGGGAACCTCGACTGGAGAGTAGAGTATGAACAAAAACGGGTCGGCCTTCGGGTGGGTCCAGAAATTTGCGTTTGCGTTTGGCTTCGTTGTCAGTGCCCCTCTCGTGGGATGGGCCCAAGGGGTCACGGACCTGGCGATCCGGGTGACCGCAACATCCTTTCAAGTGGGTATACCGGGCCGCTACGTCATCACCGTTGTGAATAGTGGCGCAGCACCGACCGAGGGGGAAATCGGGGTCATCGCCGATCTTGCACCTGGGCTTGCTTTTCACTCGAGTGCAGGAACATGGCAGTGTGGGCCCAGCGAAAACGGTGCTCTGTGCACGACCAGTGCTTCCATCCGGGCCGGACAGAGCAGTACGTTCAGCTTCACAGTATCCGTTGCTCGGGAAGCCATTCCGCGGGCGTCCAGTGTATTTCGCTTGCGCTACGGGCCGGACCTTCGACCAACCAACAACACGAGCGTGAAGACCACGAGTGTACGCCCGTCGCGACGGCCTATGCCCACGTTCACTTCGTCGCCAACCTTCCCTCCCAATCGGCCGACGTGGACCCCCACGCGCACCCTGAGCCCAACGATCTCGCCCACGCCCTCGATCACTCGCACACCCACGCCAACGGCCACTCCGATTCCGGCAACGACGAATCTTTCCTTGAGCAAGGCGGTTTCGGGGCGCTTTGTGGTGGGCACGAACGGAACCTACATTTTGACTGTCAGCAACCTTGGCCCCAATGCGACGAATTTGCCGGTCGTTGTCACCGATACACTCCCGAGCGGGCTGTCTTTTGTCGCGGCCACTGGGACAGGCTGGAGTTGCCGGGGCACGGGCAGCAGCGTCGAATGCGTGTACAGCGACCCGTTGCCGGTAGGCACGACGACAACGATTACGCTCACAGTGGGCGTGGGTAGCGGCGCGTATCCCACCGTGACCAACGTCGCCACACTTTCTTACCCTGCTGACCCCGACCAGTCGAACAACTTCGTGCGGCGGCCGACCTCTGTGCGGCGATGATCCGGATTCGCCGCATCCTCAGGCCACGTTCCCCTTCGGAGAACGTACTCGCAAACCCAGCTCTAAGTTCGTATCCTTTCCCGGAACCAAACGAAAATGCAGAACAAATATCGACTGTTCGGTAACGAACTCTCGCCGTATTCGGTGAAGGTGCGCTCTTACCTACGTTTCAAGGGTATCGAACATGACTGGGTGGTAAGAAACGCCGCAACCGAGGACGAATTTTCCCGTCATGCCAAACTGCCGCTGATTCCTCTCCTACTGACACCAGAGGGTGAAGCGTTGCAGGACTCCACGCCAATCCTCGAAACTCTTGAGGAAAGGTATCCCGAACCCTCGATCGTACCGAAGGATCCATCACTTGCCTTTCTATCGGCGCTCTTAGAGGAATACGCCGACGAGTGGCTCAACAAACCGATGTTTCACTACCGGTGGTATTACGAGGCCGATGCGGAGTCGGCCGCAGACCGGCTCGCGGCCAGCCTAATGCCCGGCGCGGACCCAACCACCGCCAGGTCTATGATTCGACAAAGAATGGTGGATCGCTTACCGCTCGTTGGTTCCTCGGCCGAGACGAAGGATACGATCGAAAGCTCGTATCAGCGAATCGTTGACTTGTTGGAGGTTCATTTGAGCCGCAGGAGTTACATCTTTGGGGAACGACCTGCCCTGGCTGACTTTGGCCTGTTTGGGCAACTATACCAATGCCAGTCGGACCCAACTCCCGGGCGCTTGTTGCGCGAGCGCGCCCCGCACGTGCAACAGTGGGTGGAACGTATGCTGCACCCAAGGACGCTCGGGCCGTTCGAGAAGTGGGATACACTTGCTCCGACTCTCGAACCTATCTTCCGCGAAGAGGTCGCCCTCGTATTCGTGCCGTGGACGCTTGCGAATGAGCAAGCACTGCGCAACGGGAGAAACCAACTAGAAGTGCAGATACGCGGTTCGGTGTTCCGGCAAACCCCGCAAAAGTATCATGCCAAGTCGCTGGGCATGCTGCGGCAAAAGTACGCTCGGATCGCTGACGTCGCAGATCTTCGTGCCATCCTCGAACAAACCGGCTGCATTGCCGTGTTCGGGTCGTAGCACCCCCAGTGTACCTGTGACACCAAAGCCCGCGGACCAGAAAAAGCCAGGAGGGTTCCGGGTTTTTCCGGAACCCTCCTGCAGAGCGAATCGTGAGTTCGAGACGGGGGCGGTTAACGAATTGGCTGCAAAAACAGCCGCCTAAACAACTAAGTTACTTTTTCTTCTTGCTCTTGGTGGTAGCCTTTTTCTTCGCTGGTGCCTTTTTCTTTGCTTTGCTGGTCTTCGTTGCTGCCATACCGACCTCCTTGTGACCTATTGGGGAGTGTCTTCACTCTGAGAACATCCCCCGTCTCGAACTCTCTCTCCTCCCCTCCACAACCTCCACGTCGCAGCGGCTTATACGGCAAGTTCCCCTTGGAAGTCAATAGGAGAATGGCATTTTGGAAATTTTTTTTTAAAACGGATTGGCTCGAAAAAAACGTGGCTTGAGGGCAACTAAAACCCCGTTCCCCTGGCCACGTACGGTGCTGTAGGCAGTTGTTTTATCCCGTCTCTGACTGAGTATCAGAGCATTCGTGGAGGCCGCGACGTCTACGCCAACCGTAGGCCGCTGCGTGGTGGTTTCAGCGTGAGCCGCGCAGTGCTGCCAAACCGGGGAAGATAGCTCGCTTGCCGAGTTGTTCTTCGATTCGTAAGAGCTGATTATACTTCGCTGTTCGTTCGCCCCGGCAAGGGCTACCGGTTTTAATCTGGCCTGCTCCGACGGCAACGGCCAGGTCCGCGATCGTACTGTCCTCGGTCTCGCCAGAGCGGTGGGAGATGATGGTTCTGTAGCCCGCTCGGTGGGCCGCTTCGATGGTATCGAGGGTTTCGGACAGCGTACCGATTTGATTCGGCTTGATGAGAATCGCGTTGGCCACCCCCATTTCCACGCCACGGCGGAGCCGTTCCGGGTGGGTCACGAACAGATCATCTCCCACAAGTTGAATTTTCGAGCCGAGTTCGTGGGTCAGCATCCGCCAACCGTTCCAGTCATCTTCGGCCAGGCCGTCTTCGATCGACACAATGGGGTAGCGACCAACCCAGTCCGCATACAGTTCGACCAGTTCGGCCGCGGAGCAGCGCCGCCCGTCGGATTTCCGAAATACGTACTCAACTTCTCGCTCGTCGTAAAACGAGGATGCCGCGGGGTCGAGTGCCAAGAAAACGTGCTTTCCTGGCCGATATCCTGCTGCCTCGATTGCGCGGACAACGCACTCCAGGGCCTCTTCGTTCGATTCAAGCGCTGGAGCAAAACCGCCCTCGTCCCCAACGGCCGTGGAGTATCCTCTCTCTTGCAGTACTCCCTTGAGGGCCTGAAACACCTCGACCCCGATCCGCAAAGCCTCGTGGTACGAGCGACCTGCAACGGGAACGATCATGAACTCCTGGAGATCCACCGAGTTGTTTGCATGCGCTCCCCCGTTGAGAATATTCATGAGCGGAACGGGCAGCATGCGCGCTTTCCGACCGCCGAGGTACTGAAAGAACGGCTCTTGCGCTGCAGCTGCGGCCGCTTTGGCCACCGCGAGGGACACGGCCAAGAGCGCATTGGCTCCAAGCCGGCGTTTGTTGGGGGTGCCGTCGAGCTCGCACAGCAACTGATCGATGGCGCGCTGATCCCGCGGATCGCGGCCGCGCAGTCGCGGAGCAATTTTTTGGTTTACGTTATCCACGGCACGGCGAACCCCTTTTCCTCGGTACCGGCGTCCGCCATCCCGCAGCTCGACGGCTTCGTGTTTTCCTGTCGATGCTCCAGAGGGCACCGCAGCACGGCCCAGCGCACCGTTGTCTAGGTACACATCCACTTCCACCGTGGGATTGCCCCGAGAATCCAAAATCTCCCTCGCCCAGACTTTGCGAATTTTCACTCGTCCCTCCTTGGTTGTTCTCGACACGGTAAAATGAAATAGTTCGAACTGAACTTGGTTCCGATGAGCGGGCGGATGGCGCGTTTACTTCCCTCCCAGAGAAAACACAAAATTTTGCTCGCCCTCGCAAGTGGGCTCATTGGCCTCCTCGCGGCTCATGCGATTTGGGGCCACTATGGCCTCTTACATTTACGCGCTCTGGAGCGCCAGCAGGAGCAACTGGAGGGCCGATTGTTTCAGTTACACCGAGAGAATGAACGGTTGCGCTCTCATTTAGAGCGAATCGAGCGTGACGACCTGTACCTGGAACAAGTCGTGCGCGAGCGTTTCGGCCTTGTCGGGCCGAATGAAATTCTCGTGGAATTCGCCACGCCAACTCCGTCGGCCACACCCTGAGGCGCGTTGAACCCACAGTCTGCTTGCAGCGGCCATAGCTGCTCTTTACCATCCCCAAGCATGAGCAGCCTCGATCGATTGCGGCGCATGCGCGACGAGTTGTCGCAACTGTTCGTGGAACGCCACACGGTGATCGATGGCGCGTTGACCTGTCTGCTTGCGCGGCATCACCTGCTCCTTGTCGGTCCTCCAGGTACCGCCAAATCCATGCTGGCGGACGAAATCTGTTCCCGCATTGAAGAGGCGCGCTATTTCTACTGGCTGTTGACTCGCTTCTCCACGCCCGAGGAACTTTTCGGGGCCGTGTCTTTGAGTGGGCTGGAGCAGGACGACTACCGGCGCGTGACCACCGGGAAACTTCCCGAAGCGCATATCGCCTTTCTCGACGAGGTGTTCAAAGCGAATTCTTCCATCCTCAATGCCTTACTCGCAATCATGAACGAGCGCCGCTTCCACAACGGCCGCCAAGTGTACCCAGTACCACTGATTACTCTTTTTGGTGCAACCAACGAACTCCCTGAAGACGACGAGTTGCAGGCCCTGTACGATCGCTTCCTCGTACGGTTTACGGTCAGTTACATCCAGGACGATTTTCACTTCCTCCGAATGCTCGAAGGTCGCGCTCCGCTGCAACGGACGACGCTGTCGCTTGCCGAGCTCGAAGAGCTGCAAGCCGCGGTGTTGGACGTTCAGGTTCCACCGAGCATTTACCGCTGCCTAGCAGATCTTCGGCGGGAGCTAACGCGAAAACAATTGGTGGCATCGGACCGGCGCTACCACCAATCCGTTTTGTTGCTTCAAGCTCACGCTCTGCTTCGTGGTTCTCCAACCGTTACGGAGGAAGATTTGTTTTTCCTCGAGCATGTGTTGTGGCGAGCGCCTTCGGAGCAAGCGGAAGTACGGGCGACGATCCGCGGGCTTCTCCGCGGCTACGAAGACGAAGCACGAGCGCTGTTGTTCCAAAGTCGGGAGATCGAGGAATATGCGCATCGCCAGTGGGATAGTCACGACCTCCGTAGTCGCGCGGTCGTCGAGGCACACACGAAGCTGCGGCAACTGTTACGCAAAGTGAATTCGATCGTCGAAGCTGCCCGGGCGGCCGGACGGCCGACGGACACGGTCGAGGCGGTACAGCGGGAAATCGAAGAAATCCAAAAGCGAATGCTGGAAACCTTGTAGCCCTGGCCGATGAAAAAAACTGTACAGAAACAATGGCTCGCCCAGCCACTCGTGACCGGTACGACCCGGCCAGCGGGCGACCTTGTGCCGAACTGGATCGAAGCAGATACCTACGATGCAGCGGCATTTGCCGCCCTGGTTCGGGACTCCCCATCGCTTCAAAAGCTTGCCGACGGTGGACAAAAGCTTGTACCGCACTTCAGCGCGTTTTTGTTCGACCTCTATGCCCTTCTCTACAAAACCACGATCGCGTTCCGCACCGCCGACCAGGTTCTAGCCAGTGCCGGCCTGTATCGGGTCATCCTCGAGACGATCTTGCGTGCTCCCGCGTTGGCGGTGCTACGGGTACGCACGGTGCTTGACGAACGCCAAAGCGGCTTGGGGGCGTTACTCCTCGGAGAGCAAATTTTGTCCTTGCTACGCTCGGAACGTTTGATCAATCGCGCGCATATGCTCGACTACTGGAACCTCCACCACCAGGAGCGGGAACTCGTCGAACTGCAGGAACAGGCATCATCGGCACAACAGCTTGTCGAAAGCATCAGCGAGCCGAAGCGGGCCACAGCCGCGCAGCTCGCGGATCAGATGGCCAGGCAAGCCGCCCTGCTTCAGCGCAATCATGCTCTCAAAGCGCGGGATGTCGACCGCACCGCGAGGGAGACCCTCGAGCGGCACTCTAAGCACATCGACAAGAGCGTCGCTCTTACTGCCGTAGCCGCGACGGATACCGAACAGCAATGGCAAGAATGGCAAGATCAGTGGGGAGGTCGCTTCGGACAATCGTTCGGACTGCAAATCGAGCTGGGGAAGCGGCTTGCCGATAACCCTCGGCTGCAAAAACTCGCTCGCTTGGTTGGTCGCATGCGCGCCCAAGCGAGTGCGCTGCGGCAACGAACCTTCGAACGCGTGAACCAAGAGGTCCATGCGGTCACACGCGGTAGAGATCTAAGCCGACTGCTGCCGTGCGAGCTCGTGTCCCTGGGCAGCCCTTGGCGCAGGCGTGATTTCGGCCGGCGGCTACTCGAAGGCACCTTGCTGCAATATGAACTGCGGGGTCCAGAACAATGCGGTCGCGGTCCGTTGGTGGTATGCCTCGACGTGAGTTCGTCTATGTCGGGGGAAAAGGAAATTTGGGCCAAGGCCGTGGCGCTAACGCTGCTAGACATTGCCCAGCGGCAGAAGCGTTTGTTCCGGGTGATTTGCTTCGCCGCTAAGGAGACCCCGTTGTTGGAATTGGATCTCAACCCGGGTGAGCGCTATGCCGTGGATCCCCACAAAGTTCTTGACTTTGCTGGCTACTTCCCCGGAGGGGGGACGGACTTTCAAAAACCGCTAGAGGCAGCCGTTGCCTGTCTCCGGTCGGCCAAATACCGCAGGGGAGACATTGTGTTCATCACCGACGGCGAGTGTCAGTTCGATACCAAATGGGTTTCCGCCTTCCATGACGAGAAACAGCGCTTAGGTTTTCGCGTGTTTGCCGTCTTGATCGACGTCGGTTCCTCGAATCTCGCGCCGCTTGCCCAGGTCGCCGACCGCACGACCTCGATCCGTCAGCTCACCGCGGAAGCAGGGGCTCCGTTGTTTCTGGAATTCTGAAGGACTCAGGACGGCTGCGGCAGGAGTCTCTGCGACTCGGGAAGCTCCCGCAACTCTTCGAGCAAGGCATCGAGGCGACGGCTCGTTGCCCGCATGTACTCGTATAGGTGCTTGTGCAGCAGGGCAAACGTAATCGCATCGCGAAGCGCCCGGGGCCGCCGCAGCAAAGTTTCTACCAGCAACGAGAGCGTCATCCATGCGCGGGCAGGCGACGCACGCAAGACACAGTACCACAGGAACCGCAAGAAAATCTTGAAATCCTCTGCCGAGGTCAGCAACCGTGCTTGCGCAAGCTGGCCCCGATTCAAGATAAAATCCATCACCCGACGGCGGTAGCTCCGGTAACTATAGAGGCGCCTCAGAAGCTGCTTGTAGCCCTGGTACAGCTCCACCAGCGACATACCGGCTGGCACGATGTTGGTGAAGACGAACTGATCGCCCACCGACTCCGCGATCAATCGCCCGGCGCGCTTCAGTCGCTCGTATAGCGGCGTTTTTGGAACGGCATTCAGCATACCAGTCATCGACACCGGTATGCGCGCTCGCTGGATGAACTCGAACTGCTCCTCGAAAATCGTTGGATCGTCATGATCGAACCCAACGATCATTCCGGCCATCACTTCGATACCGGCACGCTGAATGCGGTGGACCGCATCGAGTAGGTTCTCCCGCAGATTTTGCGTCTTGTGTGTTTCCTGCAAACTCTCGCGACGGGGCGATTCGATACCAATGAAAATCGTGGTGAAATTCGCGGCGCGCATGAGCTCGAGGAGTTCATCGTCCTGCGCCACATTGAGGGTAACCTCGGTCATCATTTCGATCGGATAACCCCGCGCCCGCTGCCATTCCGCTAGCGCCTTCAGGAGTTCCTTCGCCTCTTTCTTGTTGCCGATAAAATTGTCGTCGACCACGAAGATATTGCGCACGCCAAGCCGGTAAATTTCTTCGACTTCGGCCATGACCTGTCGCACCGTCTTTGTCCGAGGGCGCCGGCCATACATCACAATGATGTCGCAAAACTCGCAATTAAACGGACACCCCCGGGCGAACTGGATGGTCATTGCGCGGTAACGTTCTACCTTGAGCAAGTCGAACCGCGGTAAGGGAGAATCTTGCAGGCTGGGCTTTTCCTCCTGCCGGTACTCCCGCTTCCAGGTTCCGCGCTCGAAATCCTCCAGGAACTGTGGCCAGGTGTACTCGGCTTCGTCGATGAAAACCACGTCCACCTTGTCGCGGAGCTCTTCTGGACAAAGCGACGCAAACGGGCCACCGACCACGACGAACTTGCCGCGCTTTCGAAATTCAGCGGCAAGCTCGAAGATCCGCTGCTTGTGGACCACATAACCCGTGAGCCCGACGATGTCTGCGTCCGTGTCGAAATCCACGTCCTCGACGTTTTCGTCGCACAGCACGACTTCGTGCTGCCGGGGGGTGATCCCGGCCACGGTGGGCAACGACAAGTTCGGGAAGACGCATTTCTTTCCCAAGCTCGGCAAAATGCGATCAAAGGTCCAAAACGACTCGGGGTTCTTTGGAGAAATAAGGTAAATTTTCATTGGCGGTCTCCACGGCGCAGTTGCCGAACCTTGTATCACTCCGGGCAGGCCGAAGGCTAGCCTCGTCTAGTGTAAACTCCCGGGAGTCAAGCGTTTGGGAGAGCCCGTTCAGCCTGGGAATGTTGAGAAGAACCTTCGCCATCGAGCAACGACGCAAATGGATCTGTCGTTGCGGCGCTCGCCCACGTCGGGCGAACCAACGCCTCCCCAACCGACGGTTTCGAGGCGAAGCAGCGCCCCCACAGCGCAGTGGGAACACACTGCATCTGCCTACCGACGTCGCCAGAAACGAGAATCGCCACCAGGAATGCGACGCCTATCGGCGGCGGCAATCGACACACACCGTGCAAAAGTCGTCGATGGTTCCATCCCCACCGCGCTGGACGCTGCCGCGGTACTCCAGACAAAGCTCCAGGAACGGGGCCCTGCCAAGGCAACGCGTGCAGGTAAAATGATCTCGCCGAAAGACGGCAAACTTGACAAACGGAGAGTGCAGGGGTGAGCCCTTTGTGTCGTAGTCGGCGTTTTCCTGGCCAAGCCACTCTTGCTCGAGCTTCGGCGAGTCTAACACAATCCAGCTCGCCCCATGGCTCCTGGTGCGCGGGATGAAAGGCCGTTCGACCCACTCTTCTTTTTCCAGATAGATCGTCATGCCGAAAAATTCTGGAGGAAGGCCCACCCAATAGGCCACCACATCATAGAGGTCGTAACCCCTTGTCGATTCCCGCAATTCCTCTGGGGTGCACCGCCCCAGGTCGCGAAAGTCGCGAACCGTGGCGCGCGCCACTACGGGTCCACCGCTCCATTTCATCCAAACTGTGTCCCCGATTTTTAGCCTCCCGCAGGGGACCGGGCGGGAAGCACGGTTGGTTTGAGTCAAGACGGGAATCTTTGGATACGCATAAGTACCCGGGTTAAATTCTGGGCGTCGAATCGCGACATGATGGAGCATCCCAGCCAACCTCGCAGAGGAGTAACCTCAGTGCCCGGCTACTCCATGGTCGAATCTCCGTCAAGAGCAATGGCCCAACAAGCAAACGAAAACTTTGGGAAGGCGCTGCGCCAGACTGGAGAGTATTTGCCCGCCACCCTTCTTCAAGTTCGCGGGTGTGGGCAAACTGCCGCCCAGCCCTGTAGGAAGCCGTTGGCAATCCTCCAACGAAACCAAGTTCCCCTCGTGCCCCATGGTTTCGAGTAACTTACAAAACGAAAAGTTATGAAGGCCTTTCGCATTATGTCCCTTCGCCCGACTCGGCGTAGCGCTCCGCCCAGGCTTGCAGCTCCTTGATGCGGAGATATCCACCGGCGCCTTGGACGAAACCCTCACGCCGCGCATCGTGAATGGAAGCAACCGGGCAGAGGGGGATACAAAAGCCACAGTCGATGCATTCCTCGACCTTGATCGCAAAACGCCCCAGAAAATCTCCAGCAACGGGGAAGATGGCATCGACCTTGCCAGGGCAAGCGTGCTCGCAAGCGCCGCACCCAATGCACGTCTCGTCAATGTAAAAATGCCCATGTCGTTGCATGGAAATTCTCGGCTCCTTCATTCGGCAAACTGCGTAAGGATGCGAGCCGATACGTTGAAAAACTCTTGAAGGCTCTGAGCGTAGCGAAAGTAGAGATCGCGACGCACCGGGTCCGCCGACATGACCCGCATGGGCGTTCCCATATGCGTCAGGTAGTTTAGAGTCTGCTCCAAATCTGGCCGTCCTCCGTTTCTCGCGATGCTTTCCAGCATCCGGCGCCAGGTCGCGAGGTTCCCCTCGACACGGAAGTCCGCTCGATCGCGATCGTTTGCTGCGGGAATTCGGACGTCAACCACCCCAAACTCCTCGAAGGTCACTTGCACGACAAAAGGGGCGGGTTGCACATCCGTGACACAAAACTCGGCCACGCAGTCCACGTCACCCAGGTGTTCGAACCGGGCACGCTGGCTGTTCGCCTCTGCCGCAAGCAGCTCGAACCA
The DNA here is from genome assembly GCA_002898795.1 of bacterium HR30. Taxonomy (GTDB): domain Bacteria; phylum Desulfobacterota; class Binatia; order HRBIN30; family HRBIN30; genus HRBIN30. Next base: position 28,846 of record BEIG01000041.1, read on the forward strand.
ACGGATAGAAGGAAAGACTGCGGTCGGGAGTGATTCCCGTGGGTCCGAGTCTCTTCGCGACTCGTCCAGCATCATGCGGCCAGCCTCCAGGGCGCTTCAGCCGGCAGAATACAACGCGGGCGTCGATGGAAACCAGCGCGCTCGCAGCGCTGCAAATATTCGTCGATGAACATCGACCACACACGCATCATCCCCTCCATCCCAGCATCGATTTTTTGCAGCCCGCCCCCGAGCAGAATCGCGATCGGCTCGACCAAAGTTGGCTCGGTGAACGCAGTCAAAATGACCTGCTCTCCAACATCGGCAAAGCGGTGGAGCAGCTCTTCCGCCGCCGCTCGGTCCCGCTGATGGTCCAGCCACCACTGGAACTCGAGCACACCGTACGATACGTGACGCGCCTCGTCCTGCAAACAGCGGCGGAAAATCTCCTTGTCCACATGCGTCTTGGCGATCATTTCGCCCGATCGAAACACGGACAATACCAGTCCCTCCGCCAGAAGATTCAGGAGGAAGGTCCCCATAGTGTGGGTGGGCGCATCCAGGATGGCCTTCAAAGCCCATTCAGCCCCGGGAGATGAGTGCAATAAACCCCCGCCGGCCAGGGCGCGCTTCCGAAATACTTCCTGGTGCCGAGCCTCGTCCATGATCTGTGTCGACAGGAAACTTTTCACCTCGAGGAAGTCCTGAGGAATCCGATACATCCACTTTGCCGGGAAATCCCCAGCGACAAACTCCACCTCGGTCAGCCCAGTGCACAACTG
>BEIG01000042.1 GCA_002898795.1 bacterium HR30
AACGAGCTGCACGCCAGTTTTACGGCCCACGACTCGTCGAGCTGCACCGCGCCGCCGGCGCAGAATACGGCTTTTTGGCCCCCTTGGACCGCCCGCCACAGTCGCGGCACGTGTTGGGTACACTCCGCATGGGCAACGACCCCAGAACTTCGGTGTGTGACCGATGGCAGAAATTCCACTCCGTCGATAACCTATACGCGGTCGACGGTAGCGTGTTCGTCACTTCCTCTGGCTACAACCCCACACTGACGATCATCGCACTCGCGCTCCGGGCCGCGGCACACTTGGTGTCCCCATCGTCGCCCGAAAGGGTTCTCGGCCTCGATCGGTCTCTTTTTTAGGTCAAGTTGAGCCAAGCCCAGCTTTTCCTCGTGCTCGTTGTCGGCTAGGTGCCGCGCATGCCGTCGAAGTTCTATTCCAATCCGCCGCCGCGAATTCTCGGGCACCGTGGAGCCGCCGGACTGGCACCAGAGAACACCTTGCCTTCTTTTGCTCTGGCCACGGCCCTTGGCGCAGACATTCTGGAGTTCGACCTCCATCCAACACGCGATGGGTACGTCGTTGTCATCCATGACGATACCGTCGATCGCACAACCGACGGCAGTGGTCTGGTGCGCGATCATAGCCTGGAACAACTCGAACGACTGGATGCAGGCTACCGGTTCTCCCGCGACGGGCGTGACTTCCCGTTTCGCGGGCACGGTGTCCAGATCCCCACGTTCGAAGCTGTGCTGAAACAGTTTCCGCAGGCAATTTGCAACGTGGAGATCAAGGAAAACGACCAAGCCTTGATCGACGAGGTCATTGGCATCCTTCGCCGTCTCGGGGCTACACAGCGTGTGCTTGTCGCGGCGGAAAAGGGCGAGGTTCTGCGTTGCGTCCGGCAGCGAGCACCGGAGATCACCACGAGTTTCTCCGCCGAAGACGTGGTGGAGTTCCTCGACCGGCTCCAGCGCGAGCGGTGGGAGGATTACACACCGCCGGGAATTGCGCTGCAGGTACCGCTAACGGTGGGCAACGTGGAACTGGTGCGACCGGATGTGATTGCCGCAGCGCATCGGCTTGGCCTCGAAGTCCATGCGTGGACCCTCAATGACCCCGTGGAGATGCGCCGCGTCTTGGATCTCGGGGTCGACGGGATCGTGTCGGACCTTCCTGGGCTCGCGCGAGTGGTTGCCCGTCAGTTTCGAGGCACCGAATTGTAAGGCGCTGCAAATCTAAGCGCTACGCAACAGCACGCCTGCGCTCACGAAGAAACATTCCTCCGGGAGCACGCGAAGGGTCACCAGCTCTGCTTCGCCGGCTGGCTCCACCGACTCCACTTGCCAGCCTGCCTGAGACAACCGTTCCTCTCCGGTACTGGTCTCATACCGGTAGCCAGCCGGGTAGAAGAAGGCTGCGCACAAAAGCGAGCCAGGTCGCAAATCCTCCAACGCCACGCACTCGAGCGTTGTGAGAAAGATCCCTTGTCGAGGCACGGCGCGAAACGATGCGCCGTTTTCCAAACGCACGCGCCAAACGCTGCCCGCAGGCTGAGCCACAACGTCGCGCATGAGCCGAAAACGTACCCTTCCGGTGGCGTCTCGGGTAAAAACAGGAATTTGCTTTCCCACCACCTTGCGAATTTCCATGGGGCCGTCGGGAGTTTCCACTAAGGTGTCCGCCGCCAAACCGCACACAAAGCTCATGCCCGCCGTCATACTGGAAGCCCCGCTTGTGGTCCACTGCTCAACCCCGCCGCTCACGCGCACCGGCGCGTTTTCGAGGGGACTTCATTTCCTGGCGATGGCCTTTCAGTCGCGACAAAAACTCGTCGACCGGCAACGTGTTCAGCACGTCTGCCGCCGTTGCCCAACCACGCCGTGCAGTGGCGATACCGAAATACAGGTAGTCTAGATGGTGCACGCTATGGGCATCGGTGTCGATCACCAGCTTGGCCCCTGCCTCCACTGCCTTGCGCACATGTTCGTCCCGAAGGTCTAACCGCTCCGGGTATCCATCGATCTCGAGCACCGTGCCCGTACGTACAGCCGCAGCGAAGATCTCGTCCATATCCACGTCGTACGGCTCCCGCTTGAGCAAGGCTCGCCCCGTGGGGTGAAACAAGATGTCGGCGTGAGGGTTTTCCATGGCTCGTACGATGCGCCGCGTTTGCTCCGCGCGGGGCAAGTGGAAGTACGAGTGCACGGCAATACCGACGACATCGAGCTGCGCCAAGGTGTCATCGTCAATGTCCAAACTGCCGTCGCGATCGATGTTCACTTCCGCGCCCTTGAGGATGCGAAACCCGCGTAACTTGCTGTTGAGCTGGTCGATGTAACGCATCTGCTCCCGCAGTTTGGCTGCGTCCAGCCCGACCATTGCCAGGGCGCGCGTGTGGTCGGTGATAGCAATGTACTCCCGCCCCAAGCGCCGCGCCGCCTCCACCATCTCTTCGATCGAGTGCGCCCCATCGGTCCAATTCGTTTGCACCTGCAAGTCGCCTCGCACTTGGCCGTACTCGATCAGCTTGGGCAACTTCCCCTCCCGCGCGGCCTCGATTTCACCTGTGTCTTCGCGCAGTTCCGGGGGAATGAACTGTAGCCCTAACGCTTCGTACACCTCCTCTTCGGTTTCCCCGGCAATGGCCCGATCGCCGCGAAACAGGCCGTATTCATTCAGCTTCAGGCCCTTATCCATTGCGATCCGCCGAAGCGCTACATTGTGCGCCTTGCTCCCCGTGAAGTAACTCAGTGCGGCGCCCCAACTTTCTGCCGGAACCACGCGCAAGTCCAAGTCCATCCCCATATGCAGCTTCACGCTCGACTTGGTGTGCCCTTTTCCGTGAACATATTGGACCTCAGGCATGTTGACGAAAAAGTCCATGACCGCATCTGGGTCGTCGGCAACAACCAGGAGATCCCCGTCGCCCACCGTCTCCTTGCAACGCCGGATCGAGCCGGCAATCGCAACCCGGCGAACTCCGCGCACGCGTTCCAGCCGAGCTTCGATTTCTCGTACCAGCGGCAGCACAGCACCCAGCAGAAACCGCCCTTGGCTACGCTTCAGGAACTCGATACCGCGCAAGATCTTTTGCTCGCTCTTTTCACCAAAGTGCGGCAGATTCCGAATTTTCCCCGCCCGCGCCGCCTCCTCCAGATCTTCGACCGTGCGTACTCCGAGTTTTTCGTACAACACCTTGATGTTTTTCGGGCCCAGACCTTCGATCGCTCCAAGCTGCGTCAGATCGACAGGAACCTTCGCGTGCAGTTCCTCGTAGTACGGCAGGCGACCCGTTCGCACGAGCGTAACGATCTTTTCCGCAATACTTTTGCCCACGCCCGGCAATTCCTCGATGGCACGCTCTCCCCCTTTTTCCAAGACCTCAGCAATCGGCTCCGACAGGCTTTCCACCGCGTACGCTGCCTTTTCGTACGCGCGTGGCTTGAACGGTACGTTCTCCATCTCCAGCAACATGGCGATCTCGCGTAGCACCCGTGCCACCTCGGCATTGGTTATCGCTCGCTTCGGCTTGCTCATGGCTCCCTACCTTCGCCTCCCCTTCTTTCGCATCGTTTCCGCCCTGGCAAGAGAGGTGAACTCTCGTCTTGACGCAGCGCGTTGCAATCGCTGCGCAGCGCGTTAAGATAGCGGACCGCATAGGAGGTGCGGTCATGGAAAGCACCCTCAGCAACATTCCTTTACTCTACACCGCCATCGACGAGACCGCGACGCTGATCTTGGAGCCATCGTTAGCCTGGGTTCTTCTTTTGATGGTCGTCGTGGTTGCCGGAGGGTTGCTCTGGCTACTCCAGCGCGAGTATCGCGCGAATCGGCCCGATCGGCACCCGCTCGGTCGGGGACCGATTCGGCACGGCTCGAGGGTAATGCCCAAAGGAGCCTGGAGGGCGTGGAGCGGTAGCCGCCCGTGAACCAGCAGGCGGAAGCCCGGCCCCCGAGTCATTGCCCTGCAAGGGGAGAATTTTCCTTTGCCGGCACTTTCTCTAAAGGACGCTCGTCGTGCAAGCGAGTGTCATCATTCCCACGTACAACCGTCGCCAGTGGGTCGGCGAGGCTGTGGCCTCGGTGCTCGGGCAGCGGGGCCTTGGCTCGGGCCGGGTGGAAACGATCGTTGTAGACGACGGCTCCACCGACGGCACTACAGAATATCTGCGGGATCGCTTCGGTCATGCGATCCGTCTCGTGGTGCACCAGCAGAATTCAGGAGTTGCCGTGGCCCGGAACACGGGCGCCGCGGTGGCGCGAGGCGAATGGATTGCCTTTCTCGACTCAGACGATCTCTGGCTGCCACAAAAACTCGCGCGCCACTTGGCTTTTGCCGAAGGTAACGGACACGCCATCAGCCAGACCAACGAACTCTGGCTCCGAAACGGGCGTTTCGTCAATCCTCGGCAGTACCACCGCAAGCAAGGAGGCGACATCTTTGTTGTGTCGCTCGAGCGCTGCATGATCAGTCCCTCGGCAGTCTTGATCCATCGTGAGCTGTGGAACCGGTACGGTGGCTTCGACCCGAGTTTGCCCGTCTGTGAGGATTACGATCTTTGGCTCCGGATCACCTGCGAGCAGGCGGTTGGGCTTCTCGAAGAGCCCCTGGTGATCAAGCGCGGAGGTCACTTCGACCAGCTTTCGCGAAGATTTTGGGGAATGGATCGGTTTCGGGTGGCAAGTATGGTGCGCCTGCTCCTTTCCGGCCGTTTGGCTGCCCAGCAGGCTCAGGCCCTGGTAGCAGTTCTGGAACGCAAGTGTACCATTTTGGCCAACGGTGCTGCCAAGCGGGGCCGCCCGGAAGAAGCCGAGCGCTACCGCGCGCTCATGGAAGAGGCCCGCCGTTACGCCGAACAACGCTGGCCTGGACTCCCTTTAGGAGGTGACCCACGATGAACTCGCAGCCGTTGCGCGACGCGATTCGGCATTATGCCACGGAGCGGCACTACCGACTGGAAACCCTCGAGCGCTGGCTGGGCCTCGGCGACGACGACGCCAGGGCGCTGTACCGGCTGGCAACGAGTTTGCGCCTTGGGGAAAACCAGCTCCGCGATTTGTGGCAGTGGGCTGCCGACATCGCGGTGCGGGAGCAAACCACACTAGCGGCAGTTTTGGAGGCACCCGAGATCACTGCGGCTCTCGAGGCCAAGTGGAGCCGAAACGATCGGCTGCAACGGGTCAAACATATTCTGCGGCGGCGGCGTTTCCCACAGCTTTGCCAGGCTGAAGACCGGGCGCGCTCGCTCATCGAAGCAGCTGCCCTACCCGCTTCGGTTGACCTTGCCTTACCACGGTTTTTCGAAGGCGAAGAAGTTGTCGTGACTTGTCGCGGGAAAACACCTGCAGAGTTGCAGGCAGCACTCCAGGCTGCTCTTCGCTGGACCAGCACCCAGGCATGTGCGGAATTGTTTGCTTTGCTAGGGGGTGAGGCGTGATTGCTTGGCAGCCTGAAGTGGTGTTCGTGGAACGCGGGCTGGAAAACAGCCGGATCTTGTCCAACGTGCGAGCCTACTACCCAAGCGTTCCGGTGCACGCCTTCGAGCCGCCATTACCCATGCCGCCAAAGGATTTTGCGGCGGCCAAGCGCCAACTCGTCATCCAACGTCACCGCGGCTCCTTTCTCCACCATTGTCCCGCCGGAACCACGGGCTTGGTTTGCTGCAACTACCTGGTCGTGCATCTCGGGGCCAACTGCCCGTTCGACTGCAGTTACTGCTTTTTGCAAGAGTACTTAGCGAACAGCCCTGCCTTGCGGCTGTTTGCCAACATCGAGGACGCTCTAGCGGAGGTGGCCGCTGTCTTGCGGCGCCACCCTCAGCGCCGCTTTCGCATCGGCACGGGGGAACTGATCGACAGCCTCGCGCTCGATCACCTGACCGAACACACCCGCACCCTGGTGCCGTTTTTCGCCGCGCAGAACAACGCGGTGCTGGAACTCAAGACGAAAAGCGCGAGTGTGGACGGCCTGCTCGCGTTACCTGCCAGCGAAAACGTGGTCGTTGCCTGGTCCGTAAACGCAGCGCGTGTGATCGAGGAAGAAGAGCCAGGCACAGCGCCGCTCGCTGCACGCATCGCCGCCGCCCGGCGGCTTCAAGATGCCGGCTACCGCGTTGCGTTTCACTTCGATCCTCTCATTGCACTGGAAGACTGGCCAAAAGCTTATCGCGAAGTGGTGGACTTGCTCTCTGCTTCGATCGACCCCCGGCGTGTTGCCTGGGTGAGCCTCGGGCACCTTCGGCTCAGCCCGGGGTTAAAGCGGGCCATGCGAGAGCGCGGCCGAGGCACGCGGCTACTTGCGGCGGAATTTGTACCAGGCCCAGACGGAAAAGAACGGGTTTGGCGCGGGCTTCGGTTACCGATGTACCGCAGCATCCTGCAATGGCTTGAATCGTGGGACCCGGATATCCCCCGCTACATTTGCATGGAACCAGCCGGCGTTTGGGAACGTACGTTTGGCGAAGCGCCAAGTGACCAAGAGGTCGCAGCGCGGCTGGTGGGCCGAGCCCCATGAAGAGGCTAAGACGGAGGGCGGCACCGCCCCCGAACGAGCGAGCCCGAGCCATCGGCGTGTTTGATTCCGGTATCGGGGGACTCACCGTGGTACAACAATTGGCCCGGCTCATGCCCCACGAAGACATTGTTTACCTCGGTGACACTGCACGCACACCTTACGGTACCAAGTCGCCAGAGACCATCTCACGATACGCGTTGGAAAACGCCGCGTTTCTTCTCGACAAAGGCATCAAACTTCTGGTGGTGGCTTGCAACAGCGTGTCTGCTGTGGCTCTCGGACTGCTGGAGCAGGAACTTCCCGTTCCAGTGATCGGGGTCATCGAGCCCGGCGCACGAGAGGCTGTTCGTCGAACCCGGAATGGAAAGGTAGGGGTAATTGGCACAGAGGCCACGATTGCCAGCGGTGCGTACACCCGAGCCCTAAAAAGTTTGGCGCCGGAACTTGAAATTTATACCCGCGCTTGCCCGCTGTTCGTTCCGCTCGCGGAGGAAGGTTGGGTCGACAATGAAGTCGCACGGGCGGCCGCACGGCGCTATTTAGCCAGTCTCGAGCGTAGCGGCATCGACACCTTGGTTCTCGGCTGCACTCACTATCCCTTGCTGGCACCGGTAATCGCCAAGGTACTGGGACCCAAGGTTCAGTTGGTCGATTCGGCCGGTACAACAGCACAGGCAGTTCGTGGTTTGTTGCAGCGGCAAAAACTCCTCCGCAACAACGGCTCTGGCTCGCTCAGTTTTTTCGTCACCGATGCGCCGGAGCGCTTCATCAAGGTTGGCAGCTTGTTCCTCGGGCAGCCCGTGGAGTCGGCGGTTCGCCTGGAACGCTAAAACGGGGCACCGTGCACCGCCATCTGGAAGTTGCTACCTTTTGGCAGAATCATTTGTGTTCTCCCCTTTCGAGCAACGCTGATGCGCCGAGTAGTTCCTTCGATGCCCGAAGCCAGCCAATGCTTGCAGCTTGGGTCAGCGGTGCATAGACAAGATTGAGGCGAGACGCCGGAAAACTCATGCTGAATTTGCTGAAAAAAATCTTTGGCACAAAAAACGAACGCGAGCTCAAAAAGCTCTGGCCCATCGTCGAGCGCATTAACGCGCTCGAGGAGAGCGTGTCGCGTTTATCGAACGTCGAGCTGCGGGAAAAAACCGATGCCTTCCGCCGACACATCCAGGACAACACTGCACCCGAAAGGCGCGAACTGGACCGCCTCCTAGAACGGCAGCGGCAACTAGCCGATGCAGAAACCATCGAGGATCCAGACGAAGAAGAACGGCTACGCAACGAAATCGAGGCGGCCAAGAAGCGCCTACGCGAAGCGGAAGAAGCCGCGCTGCTCGAAATCTTGCCCGAAGCGTTTGCCTTGGTCCGGGAAGCGTCGAAGCGAAGCATCGGGCTGCGCCACTACGACGTGCAACTTCTGGGCGGCATTGTATTGCACCGCGGGGCCATCGCCGAAATGAAGACCGGCGAGGGCAAAACTCTCGTTGCCACGGCTCCCCTGTACCTGAACGCTCTCACCGGACGTGGATGCCACCTGGTTACGGTCAACGATTACTTGGCCCGACGCGATGTGCAGTGGATGGGCCCCATTTACCACCTGCTCGGTGTTTCCGTTGCTTCCCTGGTGCACGAAGCGAGCTACCTGTATGACCCTTCGTACGTCACCCGCGATTATCGCTTTCTCGGTTTGCGTCCGATCGACCGGAAAGAAGCCTACCGGGCTGACATCACCTATGGCACGAACCACGAGTTCGGCTTCGACTACCTACGGGACAACATGAAGTTCAGCCTGGACGAATACGTCCAGCGGGAACTCAACTATGCGATCGTTGACGAAGTCGACAACATCCTGATCGACGAAGCACGCACCCCCCTGATCATTTCCGGCCCCTCCGAGGAATCCACGGAAAAGTACGAGCGGATCAACCGCATCATTCCGCGCCTGAAGCGAGGGGAACGAAAGGAAAAGAAGAGCCCGGACGAACGCCCCGAAGAGACCGGTGACTACTGGGTCGACGAAAAGGCGCGCACTGCGGTGCTTACCGAGCAAGGTATCGCCAAAGTGGAACGTATGCTCGGAATCACCAACCTTTACGATCCGCGCAACATCGATATCCTGCACCACGTCAATCAGGCCCTCAAGGCGCACGCGATTTTCAAGCGCGACGTCGACTACATCGTGAAGGATGGCCAGGTGATCATTGTCGACGAGTTCACTGGTCGCCTCATGCCAGGCCGGCGATGGTCGGATGGGCTCCATCAAGCGGTGGAAGCCAAGGAAGGTGTGCCCATCGAGCGGGAAAACCAAACGTTGGCCACCATCACTATCCAAAACTACTTCCGGATGTACAAGAAGCTCGCGGGCATGACGGGTACGGCCGACACCGAGGCCGTAGAATTCAAGAAGATCTACAACCTCGACGTCATCGTCATCCCCCCGAACAAGCCGCTCATCCGGGTCGACTACCCCGACGTCGTCTACAAAACGGAGCGAGAAAAGTTCAATGCCGTCGTCGAACAGGTGGTGGAATGCCACGAACGCGGCCAACCGGTACTGGTGGGCACCGTGTCTGTGGAAAAGTCCGAGCGCTTATCCAAGCTCCTGAAGCAACGCGGCATCAAACACAATGTCTTGAACGCGGTGAACCACGAAGCCGAAGCGAACATCATCGCCCAGGCTGGCCGTTTCAAGGCGGTAACCATTGCCACCAACATGGCTGGCCGCGGAACCGACATCCTCTTAGGCGGCAATCCCGAGTTTCTCGCCCGAGCCGACATGGAAAACGAGTGGTTGCAGCGCGCACAGGGGCTACCCCAAGCCGGCCAGCGCTATGAGGACGTGCTGCAGAAGCTTCGGGATACCTACGACGAAGCGGTGGAGCGGGCGCGCAAGCAATACGAACCCTTGTGGAAGCCGTTCGAAGAAAAACAAGCCGACGCCTTGCACCGCCTCACGGAAGCACACCGTGCCTACCTCGAAGCCCGCTTTTGGAAAGAGCGCCATGCCTTCCTTGGCTCCGTAGCCCAGTGGGAAACGGAGCCATCGGCAGACCACGCACGGGCGTGTGTTGCCCAAGTGCACGCGTACGCGGAGGCTTTACAAGAGATCGATCGGGTGTGCGGACCATTCTTCGATGAAGAAGGTCAGCGCCGGTTCCTTCGCAGCCTGGAAGAGCTGCGCGCCGCGTTGGAGGAAACACAGCAAGACGGGGCTGCGAACGGCCGCCGGGTGCAAACCGCGCTTGCGCAATTCGAACGTGCCCGAGCTGACTACGAGCGCGTTATCCAAAAGGCCCTGTCCAAAGAGGAGGACGATGGCAGCAACTTCGAGGAAGCACGCCGCCTTTACGAAGAAACTGAACGGGAGTTTCGCGAGGCCGAAGCCGCTTACCTCGAGCACCGCAAGCCGTACGAGGAGGCGGTAAGCAAGGCCCAACAAGAATACGAGGAGATGCGACGGAAGTACACCAAGGTGGTGGAAGACGTACGCGAGGAAATGGAGAAATCCCCGGATACGCTGCGGACTCGCTATGAACAAATCCTCGCCCACTACCAAAAGGTCTGTGCCGAGGAACGAGAGAAGGTGGTGGCGGCCGGAGGGCTCATGATCATCGGCACAGAGCGCCACGAAAGCCGGCGCATCGACAATCAGCTTCGCGGGCGCGCTGGCCGACAGGGCGATCCCGGTGCGTCGCGCTTCTTCTTGTCCTTGGAAGACGACCTCCTGCGCATTTTCGGCGCAGATCGGATCCAGGGTCTCATGACGCGCCTTGGCATGGAAGAAGGCGAGCCAATCGAACATCGCCTCATCTCCCGGGCCGTGGCCAATGCCCAGTCCAAGGTGGAGGCCCACAATTTCGATATCCGCAAGCACCTCATCGAGTACGACGACGTGATGAATCAGCAGCGAGAGATCATCTACGGTCGGCGTCGGGAGATTCTTGCGCGGCAGAACCTCAAGCGGGACATTCTGGAGATGGCCGACAACGTCGTTGCCGAACTGGTTGAGCAATACGCCGACAGAGACGCTCCGCCACGCGAATGGGACTGGCAAGCCATCGAAGACACCATGTTCAAAGTGTTTGCTTTTCGCCCCGCTTTCTCCGCCGAGGAGCGCGAGCACCTCTCGCACGACGAGCTGGAGCGCAAGCTGGCCGAGGCAGTGCACCAACATTACGAAGCCAAGGAGCGTCTGTTCACGCCGCCGGTTCTCCGCCATCTGGAAAAGATCGTACTTCTGCAAACGTTGGACACACTCTGGAAAGACCACCTGCTTTCCATGGATCACCTAAAAGAGGGCATTGGCCTTCGCGGCTATGCCCAGCAAAACCCGCTGCAGGTGTACAAAAAGGAAGCGTTCGAGCTCTTCGAAAACTTGATGGCACAGTTCGAACGCGACGTAGTCGAGAAAATTTTCACCGTACAAATCGCTCGCGAGGAAGACGTGGAACAGCTCGAACGGCAACGGCGCCCGCACCCAGCACGCATGGTCATGAGCGGCGGCGGCATGGCGCAGCCAGTCGCAGCCTCAGGCCGCCGTGCCGCAGCTGTGGCAGCGTCGCCGTCCCCCGCCAAGATCGGGCGCAACGATCCTTGCCCCTGCGGCAGCGGGAAGAAGTACAAGAAGTGTCACGGGGCCTGACCATTGCGGGTACTGCCACGGACAAAACAAAGCCGCCCAATTCAGGCTAGCCTCGGTTGGAGCAGTTGATGCGCGTCGAACTCCCGGAGCAACCCGTTCGGATCGCGGGCTTTCAGTTTGCCGGTGTCGCCGCCGGGATCAAGGAAAGCGGGAGACCTGACGTAGCGGTGATCTACGCCGACCCTGCGGCCAAAGCCGCAGCGGCCTTCACCACCAATCTCGTGCAAGCCGCACCTGTACTGGTGGCACGGGAGCATGCCCGATCGGGAGAGTTGCGTGCCATCGTTGTCAACAGCGGGAACGCCAACGCCTTTACCGGCAGTGCCGGAGTAAAGGCTGCCCGAACGATGTGTCGGCTCGTCGCGCGGGAGTTAGGGGTCTCGCCGCGACAAGTTCTACCCTGCTCTACCGGGCGGATTGGTGTCCCGCTCCCAATGGCACGCATCGAGTCCGGCATCCGCGCGGCATGTCGGGAACTCGCCGCGGAGGGCTTCCACCAGGCTTTAGCTGCGATCATGACCACCGACGCGTTTCCCAAGTTTGCCCTGCGCACGGTCACGATCGACGGGACTGACGTCACCATTGCCGGCATGGCCAAGGGCGCCGGCATGATCGCGCCCCGGCTTTCCATCGTTCCCCACGCCACCTTGCTTGCCTTTTTGTTCACCGATGCGCCGCTCACTTCCGCTGCCCTAACCGCGACCCTGCGCCTCGCCCTTCCTCGGTCGTTTAACGCCATTGTCGTCGATGGAGATACCAGCACCAACGATACGGTGGTCTTCCTCGCCAGTGGGCTCGCGCCCCTGCCGCCAATGACCACGCGCTCCCGATCCTTTTCCCTCTTCGTCGAGGGAGCCCAAGCGGTCATGCAGGAGTTAGCTCGCTTGGTAGTGCGGGATGGCGAGGGCGCAACCCGTGTGGTCGACATCACGGTGCGTGGCGCCCGTACGCCGGCTGAGGCGGCACGAGCGGCGGACGCGATTGCTCGTTCTCCGCTCTGCAAAGCAGCATTTCATGGCGCCGACCCGTACATGGGCCGTGTGGTGTGTGCACTGGGCTACAGTGGTGCTCACTTCGATCCTCAGCGGCTGCGCATTTACCTTGACGACCTTCTCGTGGTGGACAAGGGTGTCGAGCTCGTCCGCGAAGTGGAGGGACAAGCCGAAGCTCTTGTTCGTCGTCCGGAGTTCCGCCTCACGGTTGACCTTCGCGCCGGCTCGGCCGAGGCGTTTCGCATTTGCTCAGACCTGACCGAAGACTACGTTCGCTTCAACTCCGCATACCGCACGTGATTTGCCGAACCGTAGGCCTCACGCCTCCGGCGGTGCCTCGATGCTCGGGCCGATGCCGCGGCTGCAGGGCTCCCGCCGCCGTTGTTCCTCTGCGTCTGTGGGCTGTGAAACCAGGGTAGCAATGATGGAGATATCCCACCAAACTCGGAACCACTTCCCACGGTCAGTTCACCCTCGCAGGCGAAGTGCCACGGAATCGAGCAGCGGTCGTCGGCCAGGCACGCGGGAGCAGGAGCTGCACTGCCCCAGTGCTCCAGCGCGCGTGTCAGCACGTGGGAAACTCCATCGTACCGCCGCACACCCGCACCCAGCGGCACCACCCGCCTACGGCCGAATCTCCACTGGTGTGCCGTCGTCCACCGCCCGCCAAATTTCCTCGATCTCGCGATTCGTTACAGCGATGCAACCATGCGTGCGACCAACGAGCCAGTGGAGCCTGCCGAGCCACGCTACCCGCCTTCCAAGGCCGTGGATCATAATGTTGCCACCCGGTGAAACACCCGCGGCCCGCGCCCGAGCTCGATCTGCTTCGTTCGGATACGAGATGTGCAGCGAGAGGTGAAATTTGCTCTTCGGGTTACGCCAGTCGATGTAGTACGTGCCTTCAGGAGTACGGCCATCACCTTCGCGGAGCTTGTGCCCCCGCGGGTCTCGCCCTATGGCCACTCTGTAGGCCTTCAGCGTCTTATCCCCACGGAGCAACAGCAATCGTCGTTGGCTCTTTAACACCACGATCTTGTCCGCCTTCACCCCAGGTTCGAGCGGGCGATCTGGCCACATCACCCACGCCACGGCGAGAACGAAGAAGGCGGGTAAAGCCAAGAGAATACCCCACGCCAAAACACGCCAAATCGATCTGCCGAATCTCGGTCTCATACCAGCTCCTTACCCAACGACCCAAGAGCCCAGGCGGCCACAGCTCCGGCACCCACACCTCTGCAGCCCACGGGGACTTTCGATCACGACGGCATGGAAGCAACGGGAAGCGTTAGTGCGGGACAAAGCGAAGGGGTTCGAGGTACCCGCCCCGCAGCGTGCAGAGTTGTGCTGGAAACAACCGCCCCGTTTGAACCAAAGCCGATAACGGCACGCATCACATGCGCACGTGTCCCCCACGATTACGACCCCCGCCGACCAAGCTCGCATTGAGCATACCCCCTAAGTTCATCGCGCTTGCTCCTGCCCCGGTGACTCGGCGCGGCGATTACCAGGTTCGTGGTGTTCTTGCAAGACGACGTCCGCGACCAAAAGCAGGTAGGCGTGTGTCGGGATGTGGCTCGAGCCGGCAAGACGCCGGCGCTCCGGATCCCACCGCGCGGGTATAGACGGGCCAAAGAATACGTCCCCGCTCACCGTCACGCGGCCAGCGGACCGGCGCGCACAGAAGCACGGCTTCATGCCTGTGCGTACCGCAGCCTCACGGATCCATCCGACACCAGCTTTACCATGGCGCCACCGCAGTGCTCATGCGGCCGTGTGGACTTGCGATATTCACCATACCGTAAGCCAGGAAGGGGACGGTCGGCACCGGTATCTCGCACTACAGAGTTGCACTGTCGTTGCACGCTGTAGCGCGCCGCAGCAAATCTGACCGCCCTCCGAGCAAGCGCGGACTTCTCTCCCACAACGGGCCGCGCAGCGCCACGCACCGAATCCGGGCGCAAACTACGGTCTTCGGCGCCGGGTCCCACCGCGTTCGCAGCCCCACCCGCGCCGTGTTCCGCGGACCTCCCTACCCACAAATCCCTCTTCGCTCCCCTTCGCCTACGTGATAGCTGTTGCCCAGGTTCTCTCTCCGGTGGAGGGCTTATGCAAACAGCCAGATACTTTTGGCTCGCCTTGGTGGCAGCTCCGCATGTGGCGTTGGGCGTCGAAACCTGCGCCAGCGCCTCGGCAAAATATGTTTCTGCCGTAATCTTGGCGGCGCGCAACTGTTTGGTCCGACAACTGCCTCAGGGAAGAAGCTGCACCCCGAACAATCGAATTCCTAACCTGCGGGCCCAGCGCGTACAAAGCTTTTGCCCAAACGATACTTTACCACGGCTCGTTTGCACGGCACGGCAGGCATTGCTGCCAACGGGGCTTCCCTACGCCTCGCTCCCGGGAAGCGGCTTCACGCATGTCTGTACGGGTGCCGCTTGTGGCAACGGTGTGCTCGAGCCCGGAGAACAATGTGACGACGGAAACACAACGGGCGGCGACAATTGCTCCCCAACGTGCCAGATCGAAGGGGGCGCGTGCAATGACATCTGTGCTGGCGTGGTACCCGTTTCCGGCACGGCGATCCGGGCAGAGCGCATTGCTAGTGGCCTCAGCCGACCACTTTTCATTACCGCGCCGCCGAGGGACGTGAGTCGAATTTTTATTGTCGAGAAGACTGGCCGCATCCGCATCCTCAAGTGGGGCGCTCTGCTCCCCACGGCGTTTTTGGATGTGGCAGCGCTGGTTTCGAGCGGTAGCGAGCAAGGATTGCTGGGACTAGCGTTTCACCCGCAGTATGCCGACAATGGCCGCTTTTTCATCAATTACACCGACACCAACGGCAACACCGTGATTGCCGAGTACCGCGTTTCCGCAAACCCGGACGTCGCCGATGCAACCTCGGCGCGGGTCGTGTTACAGGTGCCCCAGCCTTACGCCAACCACAACGGCGGCCATCTTGCTTTTGGTCCCGACGGCTATCTTTACATCGGCCTGGGCGACGGCGGAAGTGCAGGAGATCCACTAGGCAACGGCCAGAATCCTTCTACGCTGCTCGGTAAAATGCTTCGCATCGACGTGGACCGTGGAGCACCGTACTCGGTGCCACCGACCAACCCGTTTGTCGGTTCTGGCCCGCCCTTGGACGAGATTTGGGCTCTCGGTTTGCGCAACCCCTGGCGTTACAGCTTTGACCGCGTAACCGGCGACCTTTACATCGCTGACGTCGGCCAAAATCGCTACGAGGAAATCAATTTCCAGCCGGCCTCGTCGAGCGGAGGGGAGAACTACGGCTGGAACATCGTCGAAGGGAATGGCCACTGCTACCCGTCGGGTAGCTCTTGCAACCAAACCGGCCTGACCCAGCCCATTCACGAATATGACCACTCCCAAGGCTGCTCCGTAACCGGTGGTTACGTCTATCGCGGGTGTAAGATGCCGGACCTGCGGGGTACGTATTTTTACGGTGACTTTTGTTCTGCCTTCGTCCGTTCCTTTCGCGTCGTCGGTGGCTCCGCGGTCGATCACCAAGACCGCACAGCGGAGCTGGAAAGCAGCGGTGTATCCATCGATCAAATTGCATCGTTTGGCGAGGATGCCCGCGGCGAGCTCTACATCGCCGACCTGGGCGGCGAAGTTTTCAAAATCGTTCCCGCTTCGCCGTGAGGACGCCGTGCTCTTGGTCAGAGTTGGACTCGGTACAGTCGCAGTGCATTCCCGATCACCGATACGGAACTAAAGCTCATCGCCGCAGCTGCAATCATCGGATTGAGCAAAATTCCCCAGAACGGATATAACACGCCAGCAGCAATCGGGATCGCGGCTGCATTGTAGAAAAATGCCAGAAATAAATTCTCCCGCACATTCCGCATGGTGGCGCGGCTCAATCGCCGAGCGCGAAGCACACCGCGCAAATCGCCATGCAGTAACGTGACACTGGCGCTGGCCATAGCAATATCCGTCCCCGTGGCAACGGCAAGTCCCACGTCCGCACGCGCCAGTGCCGGGGCGTCGTTGATCCCGTCGCCCACCATTGCCACCACATGTCCCTTGCGGCGGTATTCGTCAACCCATCGTGCCTTTTCCGCTGGCGAGACCTCGGCCACAAAGTCGTCGATTCCCAAAGTTTCAGCCGCTCGTTGAGCGGCGCGGCGGTGATCGCCTGTCAGCATCACGACCTGCAACCCTTCTTCTTTCAGCGCTCGCACCACCGCTGGTGCAGATTCCCGAAGCGGGTCCATAATTCCAATCGTGCCAGCCGCCACGCCATCGAACGCAACCACCACGGCTGTCGCCCCAGTTTCCTGTAGGTTTTCACACGCAGCCTTTACCGGAGCAAGGTCGATTCCTCGCTCTTCGAGGAATGCCGGCGAACCAGCCACCACTTGCCTTCCCAACACACGACCTTCGACACCGCCCCCGGGCTCCACTTGTAGGTCCGTGGGGCTAACCAGTTGCATCATCCGCTCGCGGGCTGCTTCGGTAATGGCCTTGGCTAATGGATGCTCGCTTGCTTGCTCCAGGCTAGCCGCGTGTTGCAGTACTTCGTCTGCCGACCACCGTTCCGCAGGAAACACCCCCGTGACCCGTGGCTTCCCAGCGGTCAAGGTTCCTGTTTTATCTACCAGCAACACGTCGACGCGCTCGAGCACCTCCAGTGCTTCTGCGTTCTTGATCAAGATTCCTGCCTGCGCGCCGCGCCCTGTAGCCACCATGATCGACATAGGTGTCGCCAGACCCAAAGCGCAGGGACAAGCGATAATGAGCACCGCTACGGCACTCACGACCGCGTGAGCCACCGCAGGCTCCGGGCCCAACGCGAGCCACGCAACGAAGGTGACGGCAGCCACACCGAGTACGGCAAACACGAAGACACCGGACACTCGGTCTGCGAGCCGTTGAATCCGTGGCCGGGTGCGCTGTGCTTCTTGAACAAGCCGCACGATTTGCGCCAACACCGTAGCTGCGCCCACCTGCTCGACCCGCATCAAGACGGCCCCGCTCCCGTTGAGCGTGCCTCCAACCACTCGCGCCCCAACTGTCTTCTCCACCGGCAGCGACTCTCCGGTGAGCATGGATTCGTCGACCACGGTCTTGCCTTCGATGACTACCCCGTCCACTGGGATTTTTGCTCCGGGACGGACGCGCAAGATATCGCCAACCGTTACTTCGCTCACGGGCACTTCGCGCTCCACTCCGTCGGGGTCAACGCGCACTGCAGTTGCAGGCATCAGCGCCAGCAGCGCGCGGAGTGCCGCACCGGTGCGCCGTCGGGCGCGGACCTCCAGCACCTGGCCGACCAGTACCAACACCACAATACCCGCCGCGGCCTCGAAATATACTGGGGCATGCCCTCCGTGTGTGGCCCAAATCTCCGGTAAGAGTCCGGGAAGCGCCGTCACGATTACGCTGTAAACCCACGCAGCGAGCACACCGAGCCCGATCAGCGTGAACATGTTGGGCGAACGCGCCCAAACGGAGAGCCAAGCACGTTCCAGAAACGGCCAACCCGCGTACCACACCACCGGCGTGGCCAGAGCAAGCTCGATCCAGGGCTGAACCTCCGCCCCCCAAGGCCACATGCCGGGGGCATGAAACAGCATGGGCGCCATGGCCAAAGTCAGAAGCGGAACGGTGAGCACAGCTCCCAGGAACAGGCGCCGCTCCAAGTCGCGCAACTCGGAATCCTCTTCTTGCACCGCGCCCGCCACCGGCTCCAAAGCCATGCCGCACAACGGACAAATCCCGGGTTGCGGCTGACGCACCTCGGGGTGCATGGGGCAGGTATACTCCGCAGCCGAGTCCGCTATTGGGTGCGCAACTTCCTGCCCAGCAAATCGCTCTCGGCACCGTACACTGCAAAACCAGTGTTCTTGCCCACCACTCTGGATGCTCCCACCCGCTGCGCGACCGCGGAGCACCCGCATCCCGCACACCGGGTCCGTCGCGAACAAATACGACTCGGGCGATGTCATAAACCGCTCGCGGCACCTTGGGCTACAAAACCCAAAGCGCGCTCCCTGCCACACCGCCTCGCCGCCCTTGGGCCTGCCGGGGTCTACCTTCATCCCGCAAACAGGGTCGACTCCGTGCCAGTGATCCCACTGGGATTCTGTGTGTGCCATTCTCACCTCACTTTCACCCTGCAGTCGTGCTCGGCTACGACGCAGGCAAATGGCGTCGGCGCGCCAGGTAGAAAACCACCGGGTAAACGAGCAGCTCCATGACAAAACTCACCCCGATGCCGCCAACGAGCGGAGCTACCAATCGTCGGGTTACCTCGGCCCCCGTTCCCGTGGCCCACAGCAAGGGCATGAGCGCCAAGAGGTCCGTCGCCACCGTCATGAATTTTGGCCGAATTCGTTGCACGGCCCCGGCATGAATGGCCTCGAGAAGATCCCCACGGGTACGAAGCATGCCGGCCTCCCGGCGTTGCCGATAAGCATTCTCCAAGTACAAGAGCATGATTTGGCCCGTTTCGGCATCGATGCCCAACAGGGCGATCACGCCCACCCACACAGCTAAACTCAGGTTATAGTCCAGTAGCCACAACAGCCAAAACGCGCCGACCAAACTAAACGGGACGGCCAACAACACCACACCAACGCGAAACCAACTTCCATTGGCCACGTAGAGCAGCACGACAACCACGAGCAAGGTGAGAGGGACCACCACCATGAGGCGCTGGTTAGCCTTCTCGAGATATTCAAAGCGGCCCGACCACACCCGGCTGTAGCCTGGGGGCAGTGGAACTTCCTCGGCAATCACTTGCTTCGCCTCGCGCACGTAGCCGCCAAGATCGCGCCCAGCGATGTCGACGTAGACCCACGCCGTGCGCTGAGCATTCTCACTGCGGATCATCGGAGGTCCGGGCCGCACGGCAAAGGTTACGAGTTGCCCTAAAGGCACGGCCTCGCCGGTTGGAGTTCTCACCAGAATTTGCCGCAACCCCTCGGGATCTTCGCGCAACTCGCGAGCGTACCGGATCGCGATCGGATAACGTTCGAGTCCGTTGACGATCGTACTGATTTCCCTTCCGCCTATCGCCGTCTGGATCACATCCTGAACGTCGCCAACCGTCAGCCCGTAACGCGCTGCCTCCTCGCGGTTCACATCGATATCCAAGTAGTAGCCCCCCACGGTACGGTCTGGGTAAGCACTCAATGTACCTGGTACCCTCTCTTGCAACGCCACTGCCGTTCGCTCCGCGAGGTCGCTTAAAACGGCAAGGTCGGCGCCGAGAATTTTCACGCCCACGGGAGTTTTGATGCCCGTGGTCAGCATGTTGATGCGGTTTTCGATGGGATAGGGCCACGCATTGGCCACCCCGGGGAAATGAACAACGTCGTTGAGTCCGGGATGACGTGTACCATCGGCATCGACCCAACCGAGTTTTAGTTCCTCCGTCGTAATCTTCCGCTGCTCGGGCCAAAACGAAGCAGTGAGCGGCCATTTCAGCCACCATGGCCAGTCGCTGAAAAAGTACTGGACCGAGCGCTTGCGCCACCGATCCGGATCAGTGTGCAACTGCACCACCGTTTCTACCATCGACAAGGGTGCGGGATCCGTTGCGGTTTCCGCACGCCCGATTTTCCCGTGGACCGTTCGCACTTCGGGAAACAACTTCAACAGCTTGTCTGTCTGCTGGAGTAACTCGCGGCTCTTCGTTACATTCACGCTGGGGTCCGTGGTGGGCATGTAGAGGAGATCGCCCTCATCCAATGCCGGCATGAACTCCTCGCCCAGGCGGCTGAACGGGTAAAGGGCAGAAGCACCGACCAGAAGCACGATCGCTACCGTGAGCCATGGATATCGAAGCGCGGCCCAGAAAGCCGGCTCGTACAGCCGAACCAACAAGCGATTGAAAGGATTGTGTTCTTCTGGCTGCACTCTCCCGCGGATCAGCCACACCATCAACACGGGCACCAGGGTAACGCCCAAAATCGACCCGGCGGCCATGGCAAAGGTCTTGGTGTAAGCTAACGGCTTGAAGAGCCGACCCGACTGTTCGCCCAGCGTAAAGATGGGAAGGAAGGAAAGGGTGATAATGAGCAGGGAAAAGAACAAGCTGGGCCCAACCTCTACCGCAGCCTCCAACACGACGTCGATTCGGGAGCGGGGCTCGCCCCCCGCAGCCACACGTTGTGCCTCCATGTGCAAGTGACGGTGCGCGTTCTCCACCATGACAATGGCCGAATCCACCATCACGCCAATCGCCAGTGCCAACCCCCCCAAGCTCATGATGTTGGCATTGATGCCAAGGAGCTGCATCACGCTGAGGGAAGCGAGCAGGCCAAGCGGCAGCACGAGCACCACCACAAGGGCACTGCGCAAGTGAAGCAAAAACAACAGGCACACAACGACCACGACGGCCAACTCCTCGATCAGCGCCTCGCGCAGTGTGTCCACCGCGCGTTCGATCAACGCAGAACGGTCGTACGTGATGACCACGAACACTCCGGGCGGTAGCCCTTCCTCGAGCTCGAATAGCCGCTCCTTCGCGTCGCGAATCACCTTGTACGCATTCTCGCCGAAACGAGCCACCACAACGCCACCAGCCAGCTCGCCCCGGCCGTTGTACTCCCCAACGCCACGGCGCATTTCGCCGGCAACCTCTATGGTGGCCACTTGTCTCAGGAGGATGGGAACCCCGTTGTTCCCTCGACCAACCACGGCGTTGCCCAGGTCGTCGAGCTGACCCAAGCGAATGTAGCCACGGCTTCGCACCATGTACTCGTGCTCGGCCCGCTCCACCACCGCACCGCCGACGTCGTTGTTGGAACGCTCGACCGCGCGCACGATATCGTCAAGCGCCACGCCGTAGGCATGCAAGACGTGGGGGTCCAAAACCACTCGCACCTCCCGCACAAAACCACCGATCGATGCTACCTCCGATACACCCTCGACCGCCGCGAGCGGGTAACGCAAAAACCAGTCCTGGAGACTACGTAAGTCGGCAAGATCCTGCTCAGCGGCAACCAATGGAGTCCCGTCCAACGGGCAAGTGCCCGGTTCTTCGAAGCCGCGCACCCTCTGGAGTTTCTCACGGCGCTCGGTGGGCGCCTCGTCGAGTTTTGCGTACCAACGGTCTTGTTCTTCATCCCGCCAGATCCCACGTGGGTGTTGGGGGCAGTACCAACCCGGAAACAGCACATACTGGAGGACCCACCCCACGCCGGTCGCATCGGGGCCGAGTTTCGGTTCCACGCCACGGGGTAACCGATCACGGGCGTAGTTCAGGTATTCGAGGACCCGACTGCGTGCCCAATAAAGGTCCGTACCATCCTCGAACAGCACATACACAAAGGAGAGCCCGAACATGCTGATGCCGCGGACGGTCGTCGATCCAGGTACCGACAACATGGCAGTGGCCAGCGGATAGGTCACTTGATCCTCGACCACGGTCGGGTTTTGTCCCGGATACTCGCTCACCACGATTACCTGAACGTCGGAAAGGTCGGGAATGGCATCGAGCCGAAGATTCTTGGCACTCCAAATGCCCAACAACGCCAAGCCGATGCCCAGCAGTGCAACCAACGAGCGGTTGCGCACGCTCCACTCAATGACTGTGGCTACCATGTCCGGCTCCCTCCGCTCCGCGCCCTACGAATTTGCGCACCGCTTCGCGCAAGCGACTTTCCGCATCGAGTAAGAACTGGCCGCTCACGACCACTTTTTCTCCCGGAGCAAGTCCGCTGACGACACTAACGACACCGTCAGCCCCTGCGGGCCCTGTTTCCACAACTCGAGGCTCAAAGTGCCCTGGATCCGTGGCGACGAAAGCTAGCTTGCGCTCGCCAGTTTCGATGACGGCCTCTCGCGGAACGAGGATCGCGTCCGCGGCAATCTCACCCGAAATCACAACGGTGGCAGCCATGCCCAAGCGCAATAGACCCTCGTCGTTGGGCAACTCGCTGCGCACAACCACCGTGCGCGCTGGTGTCTCGACATGAGGGTGAACAAAGGCAACTCGACCGCGAAACACACGCCCCGGAAGCCCTACGACGCGCGCTTCGATCTCTTGACCGATGCGGACAAATGGCAGGTCCTGCTCGTATACCTGCGCATCGAGCCACATTCGCGAACGGTCGTTTAACCGCAGGATTGCCTGTCCTGGCTCAACCCGGACACCTTCGTTGACGAGCTTCTCCACGACATGCGCGGTATAGGGAGCAGGAAACGTCACGGTGCTTGGCGGCTCCCGCAGCCGCGAAAAGGAATCGATCTGGGCCTCGTCGAGCCCGAGTTGCGCTAGCTTGCGCCGCGTGGCCGCACGAAGCCCCTCGTTCGCTGCGCCGGTTTGATGAACCGCAATCCACTCCCCAATGGCCGTTTGTAACTCCGGGCTATACAGATCCAGTACCGGCGCCCCCTTGGCCAGGTGCATGCCGCTGTAATTCGCATGCAAGCGGACGATCCAGCCTCCCACACGGAGGCTGAGCTCCCGCAAGGTGGCCTCAGGCTCGCGCACTTCGGCATATGCCCTGACGCTTGCGCGCAATGGACCACGACGCACCTCTGCCAGGCGCACCCCCATGTTTTGCTCCAGCCGCGGGTCGATCACAATGACCTGCCCCGCAACGACCTCGTCTTCATAGACCGGAACCAAGTCCATCCCCATCGGGCTCTTGCCTGGTCGGTCCGAGATGTACGGGGGGCTCATCATCGGATCCCACCAGTACTTGACCTTGCGTCCTGGAGCTTGGGTGGCCTCAGCCGCCGCTGCCTTCCGAGGGCTCAAAGGCGTCAGTTGCATGCCGCAAATCGGGCAACTTCCGGGTTCTTCCCGGATCACTTGGGGGTGCATCGAGCAAGTCCACAACGTGCGCTCCTCGCCCGTCGGCGTTGGCCCTGCAGTGGAGGGCTCAGCCGCATACAGGGCTGCGCCTGCAAAAATGGAACAAACAAAGCCAGCAAGGAGTAGCGCTTGCGCGAAAATTACCACGCACCCACTCAACGCGGCATGAAAACCGTTACTTCCTTTTGCGTTCTCAGCAGAGTCAACGAGCCACATCTTCCTGCTCTCCTTTCGCCACCGGCAACCATTCGTCGTCTTGGCCAAGCAGCACAGCCAGGCGCACTAGTTGCTGCTCTCGCAAGGCGGTCAGCTCGGTGAGCACCGCTTCCGCCTCGAGGCGCGCGGTCGCAGCTCGAGCCCACGCCGCTAGGGGTTGGGCTCCGGCCTCGTAAGCGCGCTTCAGACTCTGGGAGCTCAGTTCCCAGTTCGGCAGCAGGGACCCAGCCCACAATTGCCGCTCGCGGTCTAGATTTTCCAGGACCACCAGCGTAGCTGCCACTTCGCTTTGTCGGTCATGCTCAGCTTGCTGCAGCATCGACTGGCTCGCTGCCAGTAAAGCCTTGGCCACTGCCACCTGTGCCTGCAGTTTCCGCCAAGTCAGCGGCAGGACCAGGGCGGCACCGAATGCTTGGCTCATACTGCCCGTGAAGGCTGCCATCGGGTTGATGTCCGGCAAAAACTGCAGGCGGGCAAGAGCCAGCGCCTGTTCCCGAGCTGCAACCTCAGCGTTGAGGGCGGCCAGTTCAGGGTTCAAAGAGCGCAAGCGCGCTCGTAGCTCCTGCACCCTAGGCGGCCACTCGGACGAACTTGGCACGCTGGCCGGCGGCTGCAGATTGGCCTCTGGGGGACGGCCGAGCAGCCCGTTGAGTTCACGGCGCAGTGCTTCTGCCTCGGCAGAAAGATTGAAGGATTCGTTCGTCGCCTCGATCCGCGCGTTGGTGATTTCCAACAACTCGGCCTGCGTCTGCCCTCCAGCCGCAAACGCAGCTCCTGCACTTTCTTCGACGCGTTGCAGCCACTGCGCGCGCTCGCGGGCCAACTTGGACCTCTGGTTCGCGGAAACCCAAGCGAAAAATCGCTGAGCAATTTGCTCTCGCAATGCGAGCCGCTGTGCATGGAACTCCGCCTCTGCACGACGTGCTTCCTCTAAGGCCACCCGCGCTGCACCGGAAACCTTGAATGGGAGGGCCAGGTTGGTCATCGGATCGTTGCCAATGCTCCAGGTCAGGTCGTTCCAACCGAAGCCACCATCCCCGAACATCGCTTCCAAAGCGAGGTGGAGATTCGTGTTGGGATAGCCTGCTTGATCGCGAACCCGGTCAACGGCAGCCACCCATTGATGCAGCGCCGCCTGCACCGTGCCGTTGGTCCGCCATGCGTAACGCACCAAGGTTTCCAAGTCGGCTTCGCCGTCCAGTGATGGAAGGGGACGCTCCGAAAGCGGCTGCAAATATCTTTGGGCCACCTCACGACTACGGTCTTGCTGTTCCTGGAAACCGCGGGGCAACAGCGAACACCCGAAAAACGAACCAAACGCCAACAAGATGAAGCACAACGCTCCGAAGAGCATAGACACACTCCTTTCGTCCGTAAGCGTTTCCTCGACGGCATCCGAACAGTGGTGCCGCCGATCTCCTGGGCACACTACGCCTGTGTCGTCGTTAGGAGTGTGTGACAGCAGCAAACGCACGCGCTGTAAGACAGGCGTTGTTCGCGTGGCCGAAACTGTGGCCACAAGAATACGGGACGGGTTCGGCCCGAGGTCGGATTCGGCACCGATGGTTGTGCTCTGAGCCACCCGCGATTGGCCTCGTTCGAGCAATGACGAGCCAGGGTTTGCACTCGGATGCTCGCGCCCACAACAGCAGCTTGCTTTCCATTGCGGCGCGGTACAGCATTCGTGCGTTCGCCGCACGGTGCTGGCTCGGTGGCACTCATCCCCGGCGCACAGCCGAAGGGGCGATGCGCCAACAATCAGCACAACCATTAGCCACGCTGCGGCAGCCAAACGCAACACGATAACTAGCCTATGGGAAAGCGCCGGTCTCCGTCAAGTGCGAATTTGCAGCGCAGGCCCGCAACCAGCCCCGGCGGAACTCGCCGCCTGAGCTAATCCCAGCTCGTGCGCTGGCTGGTATTCTGAGGCGACCATGTCGTGAAGGGCGCATCAGTTCGCCTGCGGGTGGAGCGATGCTCACTTAGGGTTACCCATGGGGGCTCCCAGAGCTCGTCAGCATTTTACGGAATGGAATCCGGCATTCCGGGATCCCTCCCAACCCTCTCCGTGGCGGGGTTTGGGGGCTCGAAGCCGGGAGGGCCAATGTCGGCCCGTCCCAAGCGTTGCGGTGGCGTCACCCTTTCGGGCCGGAAGGGCCAGACTAGCGCCGTCACGAGCTGACCAAGACGGGTAACATTGACCGACACGGCCGGCACCGGTAACCGTGCTTTCTGGGACCTTAGGTCTCGAGAGGGAAGCCTCCGGCCAGTGGAGCCATGCTGCCTTCGCGAATTGCCGGTCAGTTTGAACCAGCCCACGCGAGTCTTCTGCGACTCCCACCCGGAGTTTCGGCTCTTTTCTTGCCCCTTTTGTGCTTTGCCGACTTGCGGAACCGGCCTTGATTCGCTTGCTGCACATCCAGTTATGCAGGGCAAGGCCACACGGCAGCAAATTCCAGCGGTGAGCGGCCTAACTGCGGAACGCCGCAATGGAGTCCTTCGGGTGCGGGTAACGCAACGTATGGATATGGCATCGGCCCCAGCCCTATTAGCCGCGTTACGCGACGCTGCGAGAGGCCACATGGGCATCGTGGAGCTGGACCTCTCCGAGGTCCCCTACTTTGACAGTGGCGGTGGGGCTGTAGTCCTGCAGTTTCGGCACGAGCTTACGCAGCGGGGCGGCCAAGTGCGCATCGTTGGTTCGAACCCAGCTATCGACGGTTTGCTCGGTCTGGTGGACCCAACGGCCGTTTTCACCGAGCCCCCACACGAGCCGGAGAAAAACTTCATCGTCAAGGTGGGTGAGGGATCTCTGCAGGTCCTGCGCGATGCCTACGAACTCGTCAGCTTCACCGGCGAGCTCGTGCTGGGTCTTTGGGAGGCCGTGCGGCACCCGCGTAAAGTGCGCTGGCGGGAAACCTGGCTTTACATGGAGCGAACAGGGGTCGACGGGGTGCCCATCGTTGTACTCATTAGTTTTCTCATGGGGCTGATTACCGCGTTCCAAGCTGCGGTGCAGCTAACGCAGTTTGGGGCGGACATTTTTGTCGCCAACCTCGTGGGCTTATCCATCACCCGCGAGCTTGGCCCGCTCATGACCGCCATCATTGCAGCAGGTCGATCGGGCGCTGCATTTGCCGCGGAAATCGGGACCATGAAAGTATCGGAAGAAGTCGACGCGCTGACCACCATGGGTCTCGACCGCACGAGATTTCTCGTTACACCCAAAGTGGTAGCTCTGGTACTGATGCTCCCGTGCCTCACCATTGTCGCCGATCTCGTGGGGATTCTTGGGGGGCTGGTGGTTGCCGTGGGCGGCATGGATCTTCCTGCGCAGGTATATTTTCGCCAGTTGCGTGCGGCGGTAACCGTATGGGACGTGGCTTCCGGACTCGTCAAAACGGTGGCTTTCGCCGTATTGATCGCTGGGGTGGGCTGCTTGCGTGGGTTTCAAGCGAGCACGGGCGCCGAGAGCGTAGGGCGCACGACCACTTCAGCAATTGTGGCTGCAATTTTCCTCATCATTCTCGCGGATGCCGTATTCACCGTGATCTTTCACTATTGGTGAGCCCATGCCGACGGATACTGTGATTTCCGTAGAGGGTCTAACCGCGTCGTACGGAGAGCGCACGATTCTCGAGAACGTTTCCTTCCAAGTCCGACGAGGTGAGCGATTCGTGATCGTCGGCGGCTCGGGCTGTGGCAAGACAACCCTTTTGCGGCATCTCATCGGCCTGCAGCGGCCCGCCGGAGGGCGCGTGTGGATCGATGGGGAAGACGTTGGGCGGGCCGATGAGGAACAACTTCGCCGCATCCAAAGGAAGTTCGGAGTACTGTTCCAGTCCGGCGCCTTGTTTGGGTCGCTCACTCTCGGCGAGAACATCAGCTTGCTTCTAGAGGAATTTACCCGGTTGCCTCCTGATCTCGTTCGTTTGATTGTGCGGCTGAAACTCAGCATGGTCAGGCTCGATGGTTTCGAAGACTTTCGCATCGCGGAACTCTCCGGGGGAATGAAAAAACGAGCAGGACTGGCACGCGCGATGGCTCTCGATCCCGCCATTCTGTTCTTTGACGAGCCGTCCGCGGGGCTCGATCCAGTGACCTCAGCCGAGCTCGACGAGCTCATCCTCCAAATCAACCGCAGCCTTGGGACCACAGTGGTCGTGGTGTCGCACGAGCTTTCCAGCATTTTCACCATTGCGGAACGATGCATTATGCTCGATCGGAGCGCGAAGGGCATCATTGCCGAGGGGAACCCACACGAACTCCGCGAAGCTTCTCCCGATCCGCGGGTGCGTGCGTTTTTCAATCGCCAGCCGGAACTGACGGCAAGGAGGGTGGGAGTTGGCCACTGAAACACACAAATTCCAAGTTGGCGTGTTCGTGATCGCTTCGACCGTCATCGCGGTCGCTGGCTTAATTTGGCTAGGAGCGAGCCGCTACTTCGAGGAAACACAAAGTTTCGTGACCTACTTCAACGAGTCCGTGCAGGGCCTTGACGTAGGCGCGGCCGTGAAATTCCGGGGCGTTACAGCCGGGCGAGTTGCTGCCATTGGTATTGCCCCGGACAATGAACTCATCGAGGTGCGCATGGAGATCGACCCTTCCGTAGCCGCTGCCATTCGCAAAGACCCCACAGTTCGCGCCACCTTAGAACTCAGTGGCATCACCGGCCTACGGTACGTAGAAATTGATCGTCGGCAGGGTGAAGCCCTGAACCAATCCCCTCCCCTGACGTTTCAGCCTCCTGCAGAAGTCATCCTCTCAGCACGCTCGAGTTTCAAAGCAATTCAAGCGGCATTGAGCGACGTTTATGACCGCTTCATGCAAGTCGACTACAAAGGCATCTCCGACGACGCCCGACGCGCCCTGCAAGCTGCTTCTGCCTTGTTGCAGGACGAGCGAATCGACGCCGTCTTGAGCAACCTCAAAATGGCAACCCAATCTGCTCAACAGGTCGCCAAGAACTTAGAAGCGATGACGGCCGGTGTGCGGCTGGCGCCTGCAGTCAACAACGCCACGGCCGCTACTGCCGAGGCCAAGCAGCTTTTCACCGACCTCACCAAAGGCAAGACGGGGCAGGAGTTGGTGCGTGCCATCGCTCAACTCAATGCCTTGGTCCAAAACACCCAACAAGCGGTGCTGACGATGCAGTACACATTGGAGCGACTCGATCGCACTGCGGTGAACTTGCAGGGGCTCACCGACCAGTTGCGGGCGCAACCCTCGCGGTTGTTGTTCAGTTCGCCCCCTGGCGACGTGGAGGGGGAACGATGAACGCTGCGCGCTGTGCCTGGCTCGCGCTTCCTCTCACCTTTGCGGCTGGCTGCCTATCCTTGTTGCCCGTCGCGCCCACACCACGCGACTACCGCCCCGACTATACCCCGCCAATGCTCCAGCACCAGCGGCTCCCCGTTGTTTTGCGCTTGGCCCCGGTACGAGTCGCCGCCATTTATGACCGCGAGCCCTTCGCATACCGGCGAGGCCCTTACCGGGTCGGCTACTACTACTATCACCGCTGGGCAACCGCACCAGGTCAAATGCTCACGGACTTCTTCGTGCGCGATTTTACCCTCAGTGGGCTTTATCGCGCAGTGCAGCAAGGCCCGTCGGTGTTACTTGCCGACTACCAACTCGACCTGCGTGTAGAGCGTCTGGAGGAAGAAGTGAAGTCGGCCGGCTGTACCGCAGCGATCGTCGTCCAAGCGACCCTGCAAAGCTTACGACCCGGTGCGGCGAACCCCGTACGGTTACAGCAGGTTTATACCGAAGTCGAGCAGACCCGATGTAACGATCCGGAATCGTTCGTTGCTGGGGTCAGTCAGATCCTGTCGCGGCTATCACGTGCACTGCAAGAGGATGTCTATGCCGCGATAGCGGCTTCGGAAGGAGAGGGCTTGGGGCAAACCTCGTTGTTCCGACCTCTGCCACCTGCTAACGCGCGGCCTCTATGTGTTGGCGGCTTGTCGTAGCCCTGGTGCTCCTGGCCCACGCGGCAGCAGTTCGCGCTGGCGAGCTATCCTATTCTACCCGTGTACGGGAACATGTGTTGTCCAACGGACTGAAAGTGCTTCTCCTCGAGGAGCACAAAGCCCCGGTGGTCGTCTTTCAGGTCTGGTATCGGGTCGGCTCCCGCAACGAGGAACTGGGGAAAACCGGCTTGTCGCACTTGCTCGAACACTTGATGTTCAAGGGTACGGAGAAACGAGCCCCGGAGGAATATTCCCGGATCATCCAGCGCAACGGGGGCAACGAGAATGCATTTACCGATACGGACAACACCACCTATTTCGCCACGCTCGCGGCGGATCGGGTGGATGTTGTTGTCGAGCTAGAGGCTGACCGTATGGAAAACCTCAAGTTCGACGACGCACAGTTTGTTCCCGAACATCAAGTGGTGGTGGAAGAGC
>BEIG01000043.1 GCA_002898795.1 bacterium HR30
GGTGCCGACAACATAATCCAGCTACGCACTTGCCCCTTTTCGGAAAAAGGCCGCCCCGGCGGGCCTAGGACAATGTCACCTTGCTCTAAACCCGCCGCCTGCGCCGGCGAGTCTGGATACACCGTAATGATGGCTGCGGCACCCCCAGGCAACTCTTTCGCTTTGGCTACATCCTCACTCACTGGCCTGAACTGGATACCCATCCAGGCAGGCAACGCAGCCTTAACCCGGGCAACATCCTCCTCGAACTCGGGAAAAGGCGGCGTTGTGCGCACCCCTGGCTCGGGAAACTTACGCGGGGGAAGGCGCAAATCTTCGCAACGAACCAGCGAAGCATAAGCTCTTCGCTCCTCGGGTGTGGCATACGATTTCAGGTACTGCAAACCAGCCACGCGCAACAGAACTGACCGCATCCGAAGCAACGCTGCCTGCCTTACTTCCATTCGGTAGCTCGCGCCCTCGGCTTCACGGGTGCTGCGCCACAAGCGCCGCAGTCGTTGCCAATTTTCTGGCTGTTGTCGCGCATAAGCGTGGAGTGCAGGCAGCAACTCTTGGGCTAGCGAGCGCCGTTCGTCGTCGGTTAATTTCTGTGGCTCCAGAGCCCCTAGGCGCGCCCGCCACTCAGGCCGCTGCTCTAGAAAACGCTGCCAGTTTGCCGCATTGGCGTCGTGCCACGCGCCTCGCCACGAACGGCTAACGTTGCGAAGCTGCTGCGCAACGTCCGGCAGCGCTGCAGTACGCTCGGCCAGTTCAGCAAGAGAGCGGGCCGAAAACATTCCGAAAGCTTGGCCGATCTTGTCCAGCAGTCGTAAGTGGGGTTCCCACTGGCCCTTTTCTCCCCATGCCTCTTCCAGCAGAGCATCGGCGGCAGCTTCCAGGGTGATCCCTTTTTCGTCAGCAAACCTCCGGATTAAAAACTCCAAGTAATGATCCGAAGTGCGCACCGGCACGTCGGGCGTGTCGTCTGCAGCTAACACGACATCGTGTGCTCGGTACAAGCTGGACTCCCGCGCCCAAGCGCGGAACATGTGAAACGCGTGCCCGATGTTGTTTTTGTCTAGGTTCTCCGGGTAGCAACCATAGGCGGGGCGATCCTGGGTCGACGCGAAAAATCCGCACACGTTGCCCGCAGGCTCGTTTCCTTCCGTCCGAGTCCACATGAGTCTGGCGAACGCCCCGGAGAAGCACTGCGACATGAGCATCACCACCCTGACCTGTGGATCGATTTCCGCCAGCCATACACGCAGCTCTTCTACCGCAAGGTGCGCCTGCGGGCCCCAGAGGACGATGTGATTATTCTCGGGGTTTTGGTCGTTCTTGGTTCCGTGATCCGTGACGAAGAAAAACAACGTGTCTCCCGGCTTCAAACGACTCTTCGCATTCTCAAACCAGGTGGCCAACGCCTCCCTCGTTGCTGGCAAGACTCGATGCGGAGGAAGCTCGGTGTTCCGGTACTGTTTTGGCGGGCGCAACCAGGCCAATGCGCCCGTGCCCTCGACCAACCAAAAATGTTTCCGGCTCTCGTTGCGGCCTCGAATGGCCAAGTCGGGCTCCGGGTCAGGGCCGTCACCGCTAAACACGGCAACGTTCTCCTGGGGCACGCCAGCCACGTCGAGAAGCTCGGCAAGGTGCACCAAGTGCAGCAGATGGGAACGATAATTTTGTTCCTTGTTGCCACCCCCGTTGAGCAGGACGGCATGAATCCGTTTGCCATCGAACGGGCCACCTCGAACAAGGGAACTCCCGGCAACGGCCGGCTCCACCCGCGTATTTCGGCAGCTCGCGAGGAAAACGCCCCACACGAACAAAAGGGTCAAGTGTTTGAGCCGCATCCGAAACCTACCACGCAGTTGCTCCAACGCCACTCGCGTCACGCTAGCAGAAGACACCGAGTGTGCACGACGACAGCAACTGGGTAACGACCCTTGGTGCCCGCCTAACTTGATTTGGAAACCTTGTTGAGGCAAACAGTTGTTCACCACGATCTCGGACGGAGTAAGGCCATGCGAGTTGTCGATGCAGATGCGCATGTCATCGAAGGGCGAGAATTGATCGGAGAACTCATTCAACGTTTTCCGGATAAGATCCGGTTCAGTGATCCGAGCGATGGAGACACCGCCCTTTTTATCGAGGGCAGGCCGTATCCCCAGTCCAAAGGGCCGGGGGCAGGCTGCCGTGCAGAGGAAGGCATGTGCCTCGAGCGGGGCGCCAACCCTTTTACGCCGGACGGGGTGCTGGCTGATGCCGACAAGGACGGAATTGATCGCTTGGTTTTCTTCCCGAGTGCAGCACTCGGGCTGCCTGGTTTTACCGATGCGAAGTTCGCAGCCGAATTTGCACGGGCTTACAACCGATGGATGGCCGCATATTGTCAGCAAGGTCAGGGCCGGTTTTTCGGCGTAGCCCTGGTGCCCATCGAGGATGTGAAGGCTTCTATCCAGATCATGACAGAAGCCAAAAAGCTCGGCCTGGTTGCCACCATGATCCCAGCAGTGTTACGCGAACGGAACCTCGACCACCCCGACCTGGATCCATTTTACTCGGCGGCAGAGGACCTCGACATGCCTCTCGGTATCCATGGAGCGCCGGGTATCCATCTGCCGAAACTCGGGACGGAACGATTCGATAATTATCTCAAAGTGCACGTTATCAGCTTCCCGTTCGATATGATGGTGGCCTCGACAGCATTGATCCTCGGTGGCGTGCTCGAACGCCATCCGCGACTACGAGTGGCGTTGCTGGAGTCAGGCGTGGGTTGGGTGCCATATTTTATGGAGCGAATCGAAGAGCACCTGGAAAAGCGAGGGCGTCTGACGCCGGAGTGCAAACACGAACCAAAAGAATACATCGCCCGCGGGCAACTATACGTGAGTTGTGAGGCAGGGGAGTGTGCCATCCCGTTGGCAGTTGAACAACTCGGCGAGGATTTTGTGATGTATGCGAGTGACTACCCGCACTGGGATAGCGAGTGGCCGGAATCAACGCGCCCGCTGCGCGAACGGACGGATCTATCCATGTCGGTCAAAGAGAAGATCCTCGGCCTCAACGCAGAGCGTTTCTACGGACTTCCCGCCTGAGGCCAACGCCGTGGCTTTGCTCGACCGTTTCAAGTTAACCGGAAAGGTCGCGATCGTCACCGGCGCGGGTCGTGGTATTGGACGTGCGTGTGCTCTGGCGTTCGCGGAGGTCGGGGCCAAGGTCGTTTGCGCGGCACGGACCGAAGAACAAATCCAGGACACAGCAAACCAAGTTCGCCATCTCGGTAGCGACGCGGTTGCCGTACGCTGTGACGTAAACGAGCGGGCAGATTTAGAGCAACTCGTGGATGCCACGCTGGGTCGGTTCGGTCGGATCGACATCTTGGTCAACAACGCGGGCGGAACACCTCCTTGCGAGGCGCTGTACACCAGCGAGCGCATGTTCGAGGAGGCGTTCCACTTCAACGTGACGTCGGCTTTCTTGCTCACACGCCTCGCAGTGCCTCACATGCTCCGCACTGCTGGTGAAGGCGTGGTCCTCAACATCTCCTCCGCCGCCGGGCGGTTCCCGCTTGCGGGCTTTGTCGCGTACAGCACGGCCAAGGCCGCGCTATCGCACATGACTCGGGTGCTCGGCCAGGAATTCGCGCCCAAAGTACGGGTGAATGCAATCGCCGTTGGTGCCACAGAAACCAGTGCCCTCGTTCCCTTCCTCAACGACGAGCTCCGGGCAAAAATGGAAGCGCTCACCCCCATGCGACGACTTGGCTCGGTCGAGGACATTGCCCTTGCCGCCTTGTATCTGGTTTCCCCTGCCTCGAGTTGGGTCACCGGCAAGGTCCTCGAAGTAGACGGGGGCACGGAAACCTCCAACTGGCCCTTCCCGCCGCCGAGCATTTAACGGCGACGAATCTCGGGGACTCGATTTAGCCCCCGGCCACGGTTGTTGGACCCGTCCGGTCATGGTAACGGCACCGGCGTGACTCACCCACGGCGCGACTTGCTGGTTTGGATGGACCTCGAAATGACTGGACTAGATCCCGAGCGCGACCACATCTTGGAAATTGCCACCCTGATCACCGATAACGAGTTAAACGTTGTTGCCGAAGGCCCAGTCTTCGCCATTCATCAGCCCGAAGGCGTCCTTGCCGCGATGGATAATTGGAACCGAGATCACCACACGAAATCAGGCCTTTTGGCCCGCTGCCGTGCCTCTAGCGTGAGCGTCCGAGAGGCAGAGGAACAGACGTTGGCATTCGTCCGTGCGCATTGCGAGTCACGGTCTGCCCCCTTGTGTGGCAACTCCGTTTGGCAAGATCGGCGCTTTCTTGCCCGTTACATGCGCGAGCTCGAGCAGTACCTCCACTATCGAATCATCGACGTAAGCACGGTGAAGGAGTTGGTTCGGCGTTGGTATCCCGGAGGACCTCCACCCCCACCGAAACGCAAAGCACACCTTGCTTTGAGCGACATTCTCGAGTCCATCGAAGAATTGCGCTTCTACCGTCAACATTACTTCCGTTCCCCAACGGCACAAACTCCGCAACCTCCGGAGCCTTGAGACCGCACCTAGAGAAGAGCTGCGCGGGCTCCAGGGTGTGCTGTGGTCTCTCGTTGTTCGTCAGTCGGTCATGAGTACGTGGCGATTAGGGCAGAAACAGCCAGGTAACGGGGCCGATGCAGAAGAATCTCGTACCTTCCGCCGGAAAACGTTGTCCCTACTCGGTCTGCTGACCGCGTTACTTGCTGGCGCAGTTAGTGTTTCCCCTTTGGTCGGGCCGCTTTGGGTGTCCGCGATGCTCGTTGTCGGAGCTGTCGCTTTAGCGGCGGTTTCTGTTCCCCGAACGCAACGGCTGACACCGGAACAGCGATTCCTCCCATGGTTGGGAATTGGCGCCGCTTTCGTAGTCGCAAGCTGGTTTCGGCTGCGATACTGGCAAACCGTTCCCGCAGGCTACTTGGGTGAGGTCCTGAACTTCGTCAACTTTGCCCAGTCACTGCTCGATCAGGGTTTCCCATACCAGCCTTATGCGTGGTATGCACACACGTTGTTCTCTTACGCGATCGCTGCCGTCGGCGCTTTCGTGCCGGATCCGCTGATAGCGCTCCGGATTGCGCAAATCCTTATCAGCCTACTGACCGTAGCGGCAATCGCTTGGTGTGCCTGGGTTCTGTTCGGGAGCCAAGCAGCCTGGCTGAGCACCGCATTGCTCGCGACCTCATGGTGGCACGTTTGGGCGACGCGCAACGGCTACCACCAATTTCTAACGCCTTTGTTCCAGGCGTTGGTGCTCGGTGGGCTCGTGCAGGGTTTGCGCGATAAGAAAAGGGTTGGGTTTTGGGTCGCCGCCATCGGAATCGCTGGTGGCCTTCACGCTTACTGGGCGCTCTACTTGCTGCCTCCCTTCGCTGCTTTGCTGGTGTTGCTTTTTGCTTGGAGGCAGCCAGCAGCTTGGCGAGCCGTTCGTTGGTCGGTACTGTGGGCAGGCGGCGTCGCGCTCCTGCTCAGTTTCCCCGCAGTTTGGGCGACCGCAAACGCGCCAGAAGGATTCTCGTACGTCCGCCAAGGGCTAAGCCCCGCGCGGGTAGGCGCGACGACCACGCTGGAAAAGCTTTTGCACAATGCGTCATTCTTGCAACAAGCTCTCTGGCCATCTCTTGGTCATGCGGACGTGCCACCAGCGCTCCTCGATTATTTCTTGCGCGGCGGCGTTGTGCTGGGTTTCGGCATTACCCTGCGTCGTGCGTGGCGGGAAATCCCTGCGGCGGCAACCGTGCTCCTGTTTACCATGAACCTAGCTGGGCTGCTGATTGCCTCGGCAAACGAGTTTTATGTGATTGCGATTTTCGTGCCGTTGTTCCTCTTTGCCGGCAGTGGCTATGCCGCGCTACTCGACGCGTCGCGGCGGGTATCCAAGTACCTGGCTTGGGTGGCTCTTGTATCCTTTCTCCTGGCATGGGGCTATTTCGGGTACGCAGGAGTCGAGCGATTTTTCCGCGTGTGGGCTGACACCATGTTTCGCTCTCCCAAGCATCCGCAGGGCCTTGCGTTCCTGCTGCTTCCACACTGGCGAAGCTGTGTTCGAGAGGCGAACTGCGCAGTGCCCGCAGGCGAGCCTGGGCGGGACTTCGAGGAAGAAGCGCTTTTGCTGAGCGTGAATTTACCAAACTATCGTTGGCTCCATGGGCTCGGACGCGTGTATTCCGACTCCATCCTGTTCGCTCCGATACAACTCATGGATGGACGCCCGCTCCGCCTCGTCCTACCGGCGTCTCGACATGTGGAACAGCGCCTGTGGCCGAGCTGGCAGGCTTTTTACCCGGAAGCCACAAAGGCCGAAATCCATGCGCCGCCCCCGTGGGATACCCCGGAACCTCGCGTCCTTGCAGTGCAAGTAGAAATTCCCTTCTCCGCGCTCCATCGGCGCTATGCCACGAATACCCCAGCTTCCGTGTCACAGGCCATTTTCTGGGCACCAGACCCAGGGTTCTACGAATTTCGAAGTTTGGTGCCTGGCATCGCGGCTCCATCGCTTCACAAGTTAGTGCCATTGACCGGGCCGATCTACCTCGGCCGAGGATATCATCCTATCGAGTTCCCGTGGCTGGGGTGGGGTTGGAGTGGTTGGCAGGTACGCCGCTTTGGGCTGGGCTGGGAAGCGGTAGACCACTATCTGCTCGCGGTCACGGAAACGGAAACCAGTGTTCATTTGTCTAACCACCTCGGTCGCGTTGCCAAACCCGTCCTTCGCGAGTGGAAGCTGCGCCGTACTCTGAGTTTGCCCGGAGCCATCTGGGACATGGCGTTTTGCCCGGATCGTTCCGTTTCGGCAGTGATTGCACAACGCCTGTATGAGATCGATGTAACGTCAGGGGCTGCGACTGCATTGACGCTTATGGATGTTCCCGACCCATCTATCCGTTGCACAGCTAGTGGCACCGACATCGTCGGGCGGGACGGAAGCTGGTGGCGCTGGCGCCAGGGTATATTATCCAAAATTGGGCAACTTCCGTGCTCGGTTCGACAAATTGCGAAGAGCAATGGCCCACTAACCACCCTGTGCACCGATGCGCGCCTGTGGTTCGAAACCAGCCAAGAAGTGCCACTGCAGGATCGCACTGGCCAGCCTTTACCGCAGCCGGTTGCCATCGAACGGTGCCACGACCGGATTTACGTTCTCGACAGTGCGCTCGCAGAGCTTTTGTCCTACAACGACGCTGGCCAACTCCTTGGCTCGCAAGCAGTGTCACACGTTTGGTGGGACTCCGAACTCACCTGCGAAGACGGTCGAAACCTGTACATTCTGCAGTGGCAGCGCGGGCGCTCAGCGTACGACTCGACCGGGGCCTTGTTGTACCACTCTCAGTCGCACGTTCCCTGGCTCTTCACCCGCAACGGAAGCCC
The DNA here is from genome assembly GCA_002898795.1 of bacterium HR30. Classification (GTDB taxonomy): domain Bacteria; phylum Desulfobacterota; class Binatia; order HRBIN30; family HRBIN30; genus HRBIN30. The sequence goes on from BEIG01000043.1 coordinate 7,384, forward strand.
TTTTAACGGTTTCAGCTTTCGCCGTTTTGTTTGTAATGGGGAACTCGCGGTGTGGACTCGGGATTTAGACCTCGAAGTGCTGGAACGAGTCCCGATCACGGCGCAAGCCCCGTGAAACGGTACGCGGACATCACGCGGGCAATCCGGAAAGCCGCTTCATGCGGCGGAGTAATGCTTCATCCTTCCGTGACTCAGCCAGAATCTTCTCGATATACGCGCGTTTGAAACGCTGCCTTTGGTCGTGCGTACGCACAACTTCCGGAACGTACTCCCAGCCTTCTTCTTGCTCGAACGGCTCAATTTCCCGATGGAGCCGGAAAAAGTAGTCCGCCAGGTCTGCGTCCAAACCCAGCCGCTCCAGCGCCAGCGTTAGGGGGTGTCTGCCGGGGCGAGGTTCCAGTAAGCCTTCTCCTGCCGCTCCTCCTTGTCCAATCCCGAGCGCCCGTTTTCCCAACTTCGCCTTTGCCTCCGGTGGGGGACCGAGGTGAAAGGCTGCAATCGCCTCTTCGGCAGGGCAGTGGAGCAGGAACCACTTGGTCACATAGCCGATTCCAATGGTTTCTGTGGGCGGTAGCCATTCCAAAAGCTCGCGTCGCGAGATGCCACAAGCACGTTCGGCAAAGTCAGCCCAGATCTCCATGTGGTTTCGAGTCAAGTAACCGCCGGACTCCGTAGCGAAGGCCTGGCTGATCGCTCGCAAGGCCTTGCCCTGGGCAATGCGACTAAATTGGCCCGCGATGCTTCGCGTGGCATCCATGTGAATGAAATCCTTGATGAGCTCTTTCGCCGCCGCCAGCGAAGCTTTGCCCGACAGGAGTAAGCCGAACGCCGTTTCCTTCGGTTGCGGTAATGCAAGGCAAAACTCCGCGAGTTCTTGCAACATTTCTTCGTGGGTTTGGTCCGTGCCAGCCTGAAAGCTGCGCCCGGTGGGAGGCCAAGTGAACTCGGGAAAGCTGTAATCCCCCCGAACGATCTCGGCCCACGCCCGGCGCATATTGCCGTACAAGAGCAGCCAATGGTGCAGGGTATTTCGCAGTCTCTGCTGTTCACTCGCGTCGCGTGCGAATTCAGCCGCAATTTGCCAAACTGGCTCGCAGACGAAGCTTCGGAAGTCTTCGTACGCACGCCAGTAAGCCACAGCATCGTCGCTCAGCCCGAACGTGCGTTTCATGTACTCGGCAATTCCTCTTTGGCACAACCATGGGCGCTCGTCGCGCACCACCTCTAAGAGCACGCCCTCCGCCCCGAGTGCCGTCACCACAAAGCCACTTTCGAACGTATCGAACTGGAACTGCAAACGAGCGTACTTTGCTTGAAGGGTTTCCGGACATGGGTAATGTTCTTCGAGCTCCTGCAAGGAAACGCCAAATGCCTCGGCAAAACGCACGAACAGCTCGCGAGGTGGAGTTGTGACTTGATAAAAGCCCGTTTTCCGATTCACGATCGGGCTCAAGGCCAAAAACACGCCTCGGCGGGGACACCGGGCAACCATCGCCGCGCTCCCTTGCGCGTCCAGCCGGATGAAGTGATAGTACTCTTTAATCCAACGACGCATCGCCGCACGATCTACGTTGCCGCGCTTTAGCGCCTCGGCAAGATCCGGCGCCACTACGTGTTCCCGGATCAAGGATCGAAGTTCGTCGAGGAACTCCGCCACCGGCTTTGCTTCGGGCGGTCGTTCGAACGCATAGAGGTTCAGGAAATCACTGCTGCTCACAATCGCGGCTTGCCCCCTCGATGGAGTTTGCTCACGCGGTTCACTCATCCCCAGCACGTCCTCCAGACGGCAGAAAAACCCACCCGGCAGTTATCACGGCTGTACGGGGATAGGGAAGAGAGCACACCAATCACTCACGAAGCACTGGCACAATTGACCTTCACTTCGGAACAGCAGCCGCGCCCTACCTACGGCAACCACCGCTGGGGTAAGTGGTCGCTTTCCCTTCTCGTTCACAACTATGGCCTCTATACCCAGATTCCTTCCGACCTGTTCCAGTAGTCGCGTGATCGAGAAATCGGCAACCGGCCGGTTGTTTATCCCGTTACGACTGGAATAACGACGCCATGCCGCTCAGGCGCTCCAGGGCCAAGCGGGCAAGCTGATCGCGTAGCGGCTTGCTCGTTGGGCCAAAGGGAACCTCCCCCCTCCTCACGAGGACGAACGCCGACGGTCGTTTGTACGGGGAAAGCATTCTTGCACACCACTGCCGCCACTCCACCTCGTGGTCTTGCCCATCCCGTGAGACAACTAGCGCAACCAACTGTTGATCCAAACCGTCCGGAGGCAAACCCACCACGAACGCGGCCTCCACCGATGGGTGTTCGGCTAACACCACTTCCACCTCGAGGGGAGAAACATTCACCCCTTTACACCGCAACAAGTCCTTGCTGCGACCTACGAAGTGGAGCTGGCCCGTTTCGTCAAGAAAGCCCAAGTCCCCCGTGCAAAAGTACCCCTGGGTGTCGATACCCGTTCCCGTGGGCTCGCCTTCATAGCCTGCAAACAACCCGGGACCCCGAACTCGAATTTCTCCCGTAACTCCCGCCTCGCAGGTGCTACCGTCTTTGCCCACGATCTTCACCTCGACGTCCGGCAGAGTGCGCCCGATGCTACTCGCCCGGGTTGCGGCTGAATCGCGCCAGCTCAGGGCAGTCACGTAGCCCGACATTTCGGTCATGCCGTAGCCTGTAATCAGGCGCGCGTGGCGCAGGTGGGGGGCATACCACGAGTTACGTCCGCCCCCTTTTCTCACTGGCTCGAGCAGTTCCGGCGCGAACCGCGGGTGAGAGAGCAACGCGCTGACTTGTGGTGGCCGCAAATGCAACCCATTTGGCCTCCACTGCTTCAAAAGTTCAATGAGTTGGTCCACATGGAACGTTTCCATCAGGAGCAAAGCACTTCCACTGGCCAGTGTCGGCAACGCCCGAATGCAAAGGCCGGCCACCCAAAACAGGGGAAGGCTCGACACCACGCGATCACCCAGGCGGAGTCCTCCTCGTGCAACGGTTGCCCACATGGTGCTCAGCACAGCTTGGTGCTGAAGGCGAACGCCCTTTGGTTTTCCTGTGGTCCCAGATGTGTAAAGAATCAGTGCCACGTCTTGTGGCTGGGTCACGCCTGAAGCATCGAACCGGTAGCTTCCCGCGCGCAAGAAGCTTGCTTCCGAGTGGAGATCCGTAAGCTGACCAGGACCTTCGGCGACCATTCGGCGCAGAGAAGGAGGCAACGAAAGCTGCCGCACGAGCGCTGCAAAGTCTCGGTCCGCCACGCGACGGTCAGCAAGGAGAAGTTGGGGCCGTGCGTTGTTCAAAAGTTCCGTCAACTCTCGGGGCGTGGCAAAGGTCGACAGAGGAACGAGCGTCAAGCCCGCTTTCCACACCCCAAACGCACGGGCTAACCACCGCGCGCTGTTGCCACCCCACAAGGCGACCCGTTCGCCAGGTTTCAAGCCAGCAGCGCGCAACGCCGAAGCCCAAAGGTTGGCATCGGCGTCGAGCTCCGCAAAGGTTCGTGCCTCCCGGAGGCCACCAACAGCAATGGAAGACGGATTTTGCCGGCACCACAGTCCGACCAAGTCGGCCAGTGTGTTCACGCCGAAGCGCCGGTGTCTGCTTCTCATCGCTCAACGTGGCTCTTCGTACGTCCCGCCTTGCTCCTGTTCCCGACGCAGCCCTTCGTCTGGCTGAATGATGATCTCGACCCGCCGGTTCATCGCCCGCCCCTCGGGGGTGTCGTTGCTCGCAACGGGACTCGACTCTCCACGGCCGAAAGTGGTGATCCGGGAACTTGCCACGCCAGCTAGAACGAGCTCCTCGGCCACCGCTTGAGCACGCCGGCGTGACAACTCCAAGTTGGACTCCTCGGAACCGCGACTATCCGTATGACCGACCACCTGGATCGTAGTGCGAGGATAACGATTGAGCACCCCTGCAAGCTGGCGAATTTTATCCCGCGCACCTGGCTGCAAACTGGCGCTCCCCGACGCGAAAAGAATGTCGCTCGAAAGTGCAATATCGAGCCGCTCCTGCTCCCTCCGCAATCGGTCTTGTTCCGCAAGAATCGCCTCCATTTCCTTCGCCTGCTGATCGAGATAGTTCCCCACCAAACCGCCACCGATGGCCCCCAACACGGCCCCAATGGCTGCACCCTTTCCTGCGGCCTTTCCACCCCCCACGATGGCACCGACGGCAGCGCCTGTAGCAGCCCCCGCAGCAGCACCTATTCCCGCGCCTTTCACCGTGCGCGGGGCGCGCTCGTAGGCCGCGCAACCGCCCATGAGCAACGCCGCAACGGCGGCAGCGCTGACGACAACTCGTGTAGATCGACAGTTCAGCATTGGCATACCTCCAAGTCTCATGTGACCTCATTAACGCCGCAAGTTTTGGCCAACGCAAGCCAGCTCTTGCGAGCCAATCCACGCCGCCCAGCCTCAAAAAACAGATTCGTGCCGGCGCCTCGACCATCCACCGTACTCACGCCAATTTGCGTTCATCCCTGGAAAGTGCAGGGCAAACCTGGATTCCCCACGAAACCTGGGCCGGCAAAAGTTCGGAATCTCTTGGATCTCCCTACGCTAAGACTAGAAGCAAGCCGCCCGAGCGCTCCCTGGCCAAGTCCGCGCCTGAACTCTGCAAAGAGCTCCCTACCTTTGGGACTCGCTGTATTTCCGTGCCACCTCGCGCGCCCAGCGATAGTCGGGTTTGCCGGTTGGGCTCCTGACCACCGCATCGACAAATACCACAACCCGCGGGAGCTTGTACCGGGCCAGATCTCGCGCCGCAAATTCCCGCAGTTCTTCTGCGCTCACGGACATCTGCGGCCGAAGTGACACGACCGCTGTCACTTGTTCGCCCCACCGCTCGCTCGGTGTACCGGTAACCACCACGTCGTAAACCGCAGGGTGCTTTTTCAGGACTTGCTCGACTTCTTCCGCGTACACTTTCTCCCCGCCGGTGTTGATGCAAACCGAGTCACGCCCCAAAACCACAACCGAGCCGTCTTCCGCGTAGCGGGCGCGATCACCGGGCACGGCATAACGCACGGCCTCGATGGTAATGAAGGTCCGCTCTGTTTTCTCGCGGTCGCCGAGATACCCTAAGGGGACGTACCCTCGGCGTGCGATCCAACCGACCTCCCGCTCATCTGGCCGAAGGACCCGTTGGCGAAGTTCGTCCAATATGACCGTGTCCGGGTCCATGTGGAAGCGGCCTGCCACGTCACCCGTACTCACGGCAGCGGCAGCCCCCTGTGCTCCGGTTTCGGAGGAGCCAAACCCATCGACCACGGTCACATGCGGCAACCTTTCCAGCAAAGCAGCTTTTACGGAAGGAGACAGCAGCGCCCCTCCAGAACCGAGCACGCGCAGCGAGGAGAGGTCGTAGTCTTTCCGCTTCAACTGGTCGAGTAAAGGGATGGCGAAGGCATCACCAACGATAGAAAGGGAAAACACTTTTTCCCGCTCCACGGTCTGCCAAATGTCGTCGGGATCCAGGTGGCGAACTTCGCGCGGCAGCACCACCGTTCCCCCCTGGTGGAGAATCATAAACGCAGTCCAGTGGCCTGCCCCGTGCATAAAGGGGGGTGCGGGCAAGATTCGCATGAAGCCCCCGTACGGAACCCGCTCCAGCAGCTCACCGAGCGAGCCTACGGGCGCGCCGCCAGGCATCCGCCCGCCTAAAGCAGCGAAGAAAATGTCTTCTTGGCGCCACAAGACGCCCTTGGGGAGTCCGGTTGTACCCCCAGTATAAACGATGTAGAGGTCATCTGGCTGGGGCTGTACAGGCAACTCATCATCGGGGGCACTCGCTAAAGCCTCTTCGTAGTCTAGGGCGCCTGGCAGCAACGGCTCCTCGCTCTCGTCGGCAACTTGCAAGAGCAGCTTCAGTTCTGGCAGTTCGGGTAAAATGGCCGCCAGACGCGGGGCGAACGTGGCATGGTACACCAGCGCACGCACTCGAGCATCGCGAAACAAGTAAAGAAGCTCTTGTTCCACGTAACGGTAGTTCACGTTAAAAGGAGCCACGCGAGCCCGGAAAGCCGCAGCCATCGCCTCTAGATATTCCGGACAATTGTACAGGTAGATGCCGAGGTGATCTTGGCCCGACTCCCACGGAGCTAGCTCCGCTCGGTCTCGGTGACACCCAAGCCCGCTTCGATGGAGAACCCAAGCGAGTTTTTTCGATCGGCGGACAAATTCCCCCCACGACTCCCGCCTCTGAGAGGAGACGATCGCCTCCCGTTCTGGAATGAGCTGCGCAATGCCGTCGTGAATCTGTGGCAGGGTGAAGCTCATGACAACATCCTATTTAGTGCTTTGGCCACAGGCACGTACCAGAGGCAAGACCGGTTCAGCCGAGCATTGGTCGGTGCGGACCAGATTCCGCGCGCAACTTGTACTTTTCTACCCGTTGGGTCGGGGTTTTGGGCAACGCGGTCCGAAATTCCCAGTATCGAGGCACCTGAAACTTCGCTAGGCGCTCCGCAGCAAAAGTGCGCAGTTCCTCTTCTGTCACCGGACCGGAGGGAACGATAAACGCCTTGATCTCCTGCCCGAGAATCGGATCGGGCACTCCAATGACAGCAACCTCCGCGACCGCCGGGTGCTCTCGCAAGACCTTCTCCACGTACACGCTCGAAACGTTCTCGCCCCCACGGCGAATGACGTCGCGCTTCCGATCAACGAAGTACAGCCATCCGTCTTCGTCGAGAAAGCCCAAATCTCCCGTAAAAAACCATCCCTCTCTCAATGCTGCACGGGTTTGCTCCGGATCACGGAAATACTCGGCGAGGCAGTGAGGAGATCGCACCACGATTTCTCCTACCTCGCGAGGAGGGAGCGGCCGACCCGCATCGTCCACGATGCGAACCTCCACGCCGGGCACGGGCTTTCCGCAAGAACCCGGCTTCGGAGTTGAGCCGATCGGCTCGATGGTGACCACTCCGGCATCAGTCGAACCGAAGCATTCGACCACATGAGCCACACCAAATCGCTGAAGAATTTGCTCTCGAAGCGGGGCGCTTCCAAGGCCCAAGATAACGCGCAGCCGACTCGTGCGTTCCAAAGGGCTCGGTGGCTGGCTCAGCAGAATCGCCAGGATAGTCCCCAAAGTATACAAGACCGTTGCCCCAACCTCGTGTACCAGCGGCCAAAACTGCGATGCAGAGAATACCTTCGGGAAAGCCACCGTGCCGCCCGCCTGCAGCGCTGTCACCACTGCCCCCCACGCGTTTCCATGGAATAGTGGGGTCACCGCCAGAATTACATCCGCTCCGCGGATGCCCAGAACCTCGACAAAGTGCTGACCAGCGGCACCGGTTGCGCGGTGCCGAAACAACACTCCTTTTGGCACCCCTGTCGTACCCGAGGTGTACAGCAGTGTGGAGGCAGCTTCTGGATCGATCGCCACGGGAACTTCACTTTCCGGAGCTGATTCCACCAAAGAGCGCAGATCGATCACCTCTGGCGCCTCCCAAAAGCAGGCCCAACGCAGACCGTCCGGCGCATCCAGTTGATCCCGCGCGATTCGCTCCAGGCTTTCAACGTTGGTAACCACAAGCCTGGGTTGCGCATGTTGCAGTAAGTAAGAAAGCTCGCGGCTTCCGAGATTAGGGTTTACTGGGTGAAGAATCGCCCCAGCCTTCAGGATCCCGAAGGCACTCACGACGTACTCGAGGGCGTTGGTCATAGCGAGCGTGACCCGATCGCCTTTCTCGACTCCAAGCCGCAGCAACGCGTGAGCCACCCGGTTGCTCCAACGATGAAATTGTTCGTACGAGCAACGCTGCTTTTCGCAGTGGAGAAAGGTCTTTTCCCCTTCCTCCCGTGCCCGTCGTGCAACCAGCTCGGTGATCAGTTCCACCGCCCCAACTCCTTACGCGAGAACTCCGAAATCCACCACGAGTGCGGCGCCATTGATCATCCGCGCTTCCTCGCTGGCAAGGAACAGAATGGTCGCCGCAATGTCTTCCGGCTTGCCCCACTTGCCAGGCACTGGTGGCATCGCATAAGCCAACAGGTGGGACTCCATGCCCGCATCGGGAACGAAGTTTTTGACCAGCGGAGTCTTAACCCCTCCGGGGCACACACAGTTTGCGCGCAAGCCTCGTGTGGCAAACTCCAGCGCGAGGGCGCGCGTGAAGTTCAGCAAACCTGCCTTGGAGGCACAGTAAGCAGTGTTGTACGCCTGGCCACGCAGCCCAGCGATCGACGAGACGTTGACGATGTTCGCCCCTGGGCGTGACAGCATGTGGGGCAGAGCATAGCGGGTCACTAAAAAGGGACCCGACAAATTCACCCTCAGAATGCGTTCCCATTCTCCGAAGGTGAGTTCCTCGAAGCGGACCGCACGGCCGATCCCTGCGGCGTTCACGAGAACGTCGATCCCTCCAAATTGGTCAACGGTTTTGTTTATAACATCGCGAACTGCGGACTCGTCCGTCACGTCGCAAGCAAACGCCAGCAGCTTGCCTCCCGCGCGTGCAACGGATTGCTCCGTTTCTGCGAGTCCCTGGGGGGAAAGGTCCACGGCAACGACCTGAGCGCCCTCGTTCGCAAAACGTTCAGCGGTGGCCCGGCCGATCCCAGATCCCGCGCCGGTTACGAGCACAACCTTAGTGGCAAAGCGTTCCGAACGGTCCATCCCTCACGTTGTTTCTTGTAACCAGGTAACGATCACTTCATCCACAGTCGTGATCGTAGCCAGCCAACGAAATGTATATTGAAAAACCTGCTCCACGTAGCTCTCTGGCACCCCTGCAACGGCTTGACGAGGTAAGACGACGTAGTAGCCGCAGTTAACCGCCTCGATGACGAGTCCAAGAATTCCAACGTTCACCGAAACCCCAGCCGCGACGACGGTACGAACCCCAAGGTTCCGTAACAACGGGTCGAGCTCCGTGCCGTGAAACGGAGAGATGCCGTGCATCCGGTTGACCACGAAATCCTCCTCCGTCGGCTCGAGCCCAGGCATCATCGCGTGGCCTTCACTCCCGACACTCATCGGGGCGTGATCGCCCGTGGCAGCCAGCAGCGGACAGTTCACGCTGGAACCCAAACGGTCAGAACGACGGGAAGCAGTCAAAAACACAACCGGAACGTGGCTCCTGCGCGCTGCGTCGACGAGGCGTCGGATTTCTCCCAGCGTGCCGTTCCGTGCCACCGTATCGGCGAGTTGCCGAAATCGGTCGCCGGCGGGATCGAGAATCCCACGCTGGCATTCCATGATCAGGAGAGCGGTTTGTGCTGGTGTCAGTAAGGTGGGAAGGGGTGGGACCATCGTGGCACAGGATCTCAATTCAGGTTGTACAGCCGGGCCGGATTTTTCGACAGGATTTTTTCTTTGGCCGAGCGAGATAAGTCGTTGCGCTCCACGATAATCTTCACCGTGTCTGGGAAGCGACAATCCCAGTGACAATAGTCGGAAGCGTAGACAATGATGTCCTCCCCGAGTGCATTGGTTACCGCAGGAATCGTTGATTCGTCGGGGTCGCAACCGATGAAACAGCGCCCGGACAAGAAGTACTCACTAGGCTTGCGGTCGATCAACGGAGCTTGCTCCGGAGTGAGTTCCCAATGTTCATCGAGCCGCTCCAGCCAGAAGGGCAACCAACCTACGTTTGCCTCGAGGAAGGCCACTCGCAGCTTCGGAAACTTGTGCAGAATTCCACCAACCGTGAAGTTCATGACCGCCAACATCTGGCCTACCGGATGGGTGAACGCGTGCGTTTCCAACCGCGTGGAGAAACGATCGATACCAATTGGAATCTGATCCAGCGCTTGACCGCCTCCGTGCACGCACACGGCAACGCCCAGGCGTTCTGCTTCCGCCCAAATGGGGTAAAAGCTCGGATGATCGAGGTTCTTCTCACGGATGTGTTGCGGGGTCACCATGCCCACCATTCCATGTTGCGTTACGCAGCGGCGCAATTCTTCAGCGGCGGCTTCGGGATCGATCATGGGCAGTTTCGCCACCGACATCAGCCGGTGGGGGTTGTACTTTATAAATTCCGCCCTCGCGTCGTTGAGGGTACGGCACACAGCGATGGCGAAATCCCGGTCCAGACCCGCCCACTCTTCGCCCGCGCCGCCTGGAAACATCACGGTGCGATCAATACCTTCGAGGTCCATGTCCTCCAGGCGGGCCTTAGGATCGGTCATGCCAGCACGCTCCAAGCTATCGATCTTGGCTGTTCCGCGGGTGTTACGCACCCCGACCCCTGGAAGATTGGCAAAATGCTTCCTCAACCTTTCCCGGCGTTCCTCCCACTTGTCGCGGTACTGGCTGGGTAGGCGTTCCCACCAGTTCGGTAAGTCCCCGCCGTGACCGTCAGCGTCGATCACTTCGTATCCGTACCGGCCCATGGTTTCCTCCCTTCTTCCTCAAGTTTTGTTCTGCCAAACTCCCTCAATCAAAACGGAACACGCCGCGGGCTAAGAGGCCCGCTTTCAGATCGGCCAGGGCTTGGGCAAACTGTTCCAAGCGGTACTCTCGGGTAACCAGCTCGTCGATCTTCAGGCGCCCACTCAAATAGAGCCGGCCGAGCAACGGGAAGTCCACTCGTGGCCGGGCTGCCCCGTAACGGCAACCCAAAATGGCCTTGTTTTGGTAAAGCTGGTGCACGACAAAGGAAAACTGGCTACCCACCGGAGGAACGCCGACGAGTGTCAGCGTTCCTCCCGGTGAAAGCGCCTCGAGCGCCTGATGGATCACAGGAAGTGACCCCACGGCTTCGAACGCGTATTCGACGCCACCGCAGATCTTCCGGATGGCTTCCACAGGGTTTTCTTTTGTGGCGTCGACTACGTGGGTAGCACCGAACGTTTTTGCCCAAATGAGCTTTTGAGGCACCACATCCACCGCGACGATCACGCTCGCTCCGGCGAGCAGCCCACCTTGAATGCAGTTGAGCCCGATCCCGCCAGCACCAAAAACCGCCATCGTCGCGCCCGTTTCTACCTTGGCCCGGTTCACCACGGCCCCGTAGCCGGTAACAATCCCACAGCCGATCAAGCAGGCGCGTTCGAGCGGAACCGCAGGGTCAATAGGGATCGCACCTTCTTCTCGAACGACCGTCGCTTCCGCAAACACCGAGGCATGCGCAAACTGGTACCCGTCGTGGCCGTCGACCGTGAAGGGCCGACTGTCCTTGGGGCTCGGAGCATTGCGGCACTGTGTTGGCTGACCCGACTCGCACGCCGGGCAACGCCCGCAGTGGGCAAGGGTGGAAATAATGACGGGATCCCCCTCTCGTACGCTCCGCACCCCGGCCCCAACCGCTTCTACAATACCGGCACCTTCGTGCCCCAAAACAACTGGCGTAGGGTAGGGGATGGAGCCTTCGATGACACTGAGGTCAGAATGGCATAGTCCGGCGGCCTTGATGCGAACACGCACCTCCCCTGGTCCAGGGTCACGCAAACCGACTTCGCGAACTTCAACTTCTGCCCCCGGCTTTGGCAGCACTGCGGCGACAACGCGCAGCATAAACCCACTTCCTTTCACATGGTCCAGCCGATGTACTTGAGCTCCGAATAAGCGCTGAGAGCGTATCGGCCTCCGTCACGGCCCAGCCCGCTTTGTTTAAAGCCGCCAAATGGAGCCTCAGGATTCGGCGGCGCTCCGTTGATTTGCACCGTCCCGGTTCGAAGCGCACGCGCCACACGCAACGCCTTCTTCATGTCGCGAGTCCACACGTAGCCGTATAGACCGTACGGTGAATCGTTGGCGATGCGGATGGCGTCTTCCTCGGAGTCGAACGGAATCGCCACGAGTACGGGTCCAAAAATTTCCTCGCGAGCGACGGACATCGAGTTGTCCACGTCGACCAGAAGAGTGGGCTCCACGAAAAAGCCTTTTGGCAGGTGTTGCGGCCGCTTGCCCCCACAGGCAAGTCGCGCCCCCTCCCGAAGGCCTGTGGCAATCCATTGCTCCACTCGATCGCGCTGCGCGGAGGAAACCAGCGGACCAACCACTGTTGCTGGGTCCCGCGGGTCCCCGATGGTCAAGCGTCCTGCAGCCTCCACCAAGCGCTCGACGAAACTCGGGTATATGGCTCGTTCGATCAAAAGACGCGTACCCGCAATGCAAATCTGGCCGGAGTGAAACGTCCACCCTTGCGTTGCTCCTGCAAGGGCGGCATCAGGGTCCGCATCAGCAAACACGATGCAAGCTGACTTGCCACCGAGCTCCAAAAGCACGCGCTTCATCTGTGGCGCTACCTGTTGCTGAATGGCTCTCCCGACAGCCGTGCTCCCTGTAAACGAAATCATGTCTACACGAGGGTCACTGCACAAGGCTTCGCCAATCTCAGGGCCAGGTCCACACACAAAGTTCAGCACCCCTGGAGGCAACTCCGATGCCACTACGCGGCACATCTCCGCCACGGCTAGGGGGTCCACAGGTGCGGGCTTCACGACGACGGTATTGCCACAGGCCAGTGCAGGGCCGATCTTTCCGGCGCAGTTGGTCATGGGGAAATTGAAGGGAGTAATGGCCGCCACGACTCCGACCGGTTCTCGCACTGCGATGCCAGCCGTAAGCACCTGGCCCTGGCGGGTGACCGCAACTCGCGGAGGGAAAGCGGTTTCTAGAGGTTCTTGCGCGAGTTCCGCATACCGCTCGAGCCGCGCGACGGCCGCGCCGATTTGCTGCGAGATTGCCACCGGTCGGACGGCTCCGGTCTCGGCAATGACAAGTTCCACCAATTCTTCACTATGAGCTCGCAAGGCGGCTGCAGCCTTGGCAAGCAACTTTGATCGCTCGACGGGAGAAAGCCGGGGCCAAGGCCCGTGGTCGAACGCCTCACGTGCGGCGGCCACGGCCTCTGCCACCTGTTGCACACTGGCGTGTGGCGCGTAGCCAACAATGGCCTCTGTGGAGGGGTCGACGACCGGGTACACGCCCCGTTCTGCCGACACCCACCGGCCACCAATCAATACGTGGTCGATCCGCACCACGTCCGCTCGTGGCCTTCCTGGAGGATGCTCGTTCATTCGCCTTTTAAGCCGCCTTTGCTTTGAGCTGCTGCTCTCGCTGCCGGACCGTACTGTGTACCGGGTCTTTGTCAAATTTCGGCAGCACGTACTTTCCGAAAGTTTCAATGGAACGCAGCACGTGCTTCTGGTCCATCGTCAACGTCAGGGGCGCATAGATTAACTGGTCCACGCCAAGGTCCTCGTACATTTGGATCACAGGGATGATCTCTTCCGGCGCTCCCACCTGCCGTCCTCCAGCGGCCAATCCTGCTTTTAACTGCTCCGGTGTCGTGGGAGGAAGCGGACCGATTGGTCCTTCCTTCGGTAAACCTTTCGGCCGCGGAATCGAGTCGAGCCAATAGAAAAAGTACTCCGTGAAGCGCTCCACTTTTGCGTTCGCGTACAAGTATCGCGCCTCGTCCCCATCGGGCAGACAGAACATGTTGGTCGTCACCGCAATGTTGTTGTTAATGTAACCCCCGATAGGATTCGTACACCGCTGAATTGCCTCCTTATATGCTCGGACCAGGTGAGCAATCTCCGCCGGCGTACCGAAGGTGAAGCACAGGGCTCCCAACCCAAGCTCCCCAGCCTCGGTAAACGTTTGCGGGCTCGAACAGGCAAGCCACAGTGGGGGGTGGGGTTTTGTGAAGGGTTTCGGCAAAATGTTGCGCGGCGGCACGCGAAAGTACTTTCCTTCGTATTCGTACACGCCGTCTTGCCACATCCGCGGAATTTGCTCGATCGCCTCCCGCCACATCGGTTTCGTCTCTGCCGCGGAGGGAATGCAGAAACCCGCCCATTCGGTCGATGACGAACCGCGGCCGGTGCCGAACTCCAACCGCCCCTCCGACAAGTGGTCCATCGTCGCAATCCGTTCTGCCACACGAACCGGATGATTCACTGGAGCCGTGATGTTGACAATTGCCGTGCCGACGTGAATCCGTTTCGTCCGTGCAGCCACCCAACTCAGAAACACCTCTGGGGCCGGCTGATGCGAATAGTGTTGGAGAAAGTGATGCTCCGGTGCCCAGTCATACTTAAACCCCGCCGCCTCCACAGCTTCGGCCACTTCCAGCTCGCGCATAAAGCGTGAGTGCTCGTCATCCCACGGCGGCACGTGCATTTGGGAAAAGATCCCGAATTCCATCACCAAGCCCTCCTTGAATGTTTGCCATGTAACCGAATTGGCGTTTCAAAAGCGCGAATTATCATTCGGAATCATGCATTGTCAATCCGGTTTCTCGATGGTACGGGGGGAAGCATGAAAAGACCGACAAAGACACCGCGCGAGCGTCTCCGGCAGGCTCGGGTGGCTGTCTATCGCCAGCACATCTTGGAAGCAGCCGAGGCGGTGTTCGCCGAAAAAGGCTTCACCGCTGCATCGATGCAGGAAATTGGGCGCCGCGCAGGGGTGTCGATGGGCACGATTTACTCCGTTTTCCGCAGCAAGGAAGAGGTGTTGCAAGCGGCCCTAGAGGCGCGCGGCGCAGAAATCCTCGAGTTGGTTCGCCGAGCTGTAAGTCGCCCCGGCCCTGCCGCTGTAGCCTTTCTCGATCTTGTTCGTGACTATGTACAGTACTTCTCGGCTCACCCGCATTTTCTCCGCATGCATTTACGACTTGGGGCTGCGTGGATGCACAGTCCCGAAAACGGCGCAGGAAAGCGGGCCGCGGTGTGGGCAGAAATCCAACGCTCGCAAGCCGAGGTATTGGCCCGGGGTATCCAGGAGGGCAGCTTCGTGGACGCCGACCCGCTGCTACTGGCCCGCCTGTTCAGTGCAGTTCATCAAACCCTACTAGCCAACTGGGTAGAGCAGGGGATGAAGCTTCCCGCAGAGCAGTTCGTCGGCGAAGTGGAGCGATGGGTCAAGCGCTTGCTATGGCGGGAGCCGGTCGCCCTAGCAACGCGCGAGGTTACTTCACGGCAAGAGGATTGAGCGGAGTTCCCACGCCCCCACGCACCTTGAGTGCTGGTGCCGCCAACAAAAAAGACCACTGTCCATCTCGCTCGCAATCTTGGGCGAGCTCCTCGAGGTAAAACATTTCGCCCAAGGTGAGGCCCATATCGCGAATACACACGAGGTGAAAGGGCAGGGGGGTGGCAGGGTCTTCGAACGGGATAACCTCGACCGCGTTCGTGTCGGTGGCAACGGCGGCAACCTCACGCGCGTGCAGCCACCGAGCGCAATCCAAGCCCAATCCTGGCATTTGTCGCATGTATCCCTCGCGGTTCTGCTCGCGGGTGAACACCGTAATATGACCAGTCCGCACCAGCAGGGCATCGCCCGACTCCACCCGAACCTGTTGGGCTCGTTCCGCCGCTTCGAGGTGCTCCGGCCGGATCACGAATCCCGGGGGTAGCCGCTCCACACCCTCGAGCCTTGCGATGTCGAGCAAGACACCGCGGGTCAACACGCCTTCGCTCATGGCCTCGATACCATTCCGCGCCGCCCCAGCAGAGGTCACCGTGCTTGACGGCACCCCATTGTAGAGGCGATCGTCGTAGTAAACATGTGCCAAGCTGTCCCACTGCGTCGCGGCTTGGAGCGGGAGCAAAAGGACATCGTCGTTGTAGTGGAACCCGTCTGGCGAGCCATAACCGGCGTGCAAGGCTGTCATAAAGTGAAGCGGATTGACCCGACCGCCTTGTCCTATTTGGGGACCATCCGCCCCCAGCGGTAACCCGAGACTGAACACCCGGCCGCTGCGTACCGAGGCCGTGGCCCGTCGCACCACCGATGGGGTAATAAAGTTCAAAGTGCCGCGCTGGTCATCCGCGCCCCAACGTCCCCAGTTGGACAGTTCTTGCCCCAGTCGGCGCACCCGCTCCATAACGAACCGCGAAACCTACGAACCCCTTCTTCGCTGGCCTGATCGCGCGGCTACTCGACCAGAGACAGTGCCTGCCTCGGACACCGCTTCACCGCAAGCTCCACCTTGGCCCGCAGCTCCTCCGAGGGGTTCGGGTTCACAAGGCGGGCTCGGTCATCTTCTCCGACCACGAACACCTCCGGGGCCACCTTCATACACACGGCGTTTCCCTCGCACAGGTCGTAATCGATTCGGATCTTCATGGCTGGCTGCTCCTCGTGCTGCTGGTCACCTTGCACCGAAGTTCCCCTCGGGTCAACCCAGCCTGATCAGGCGCCCGCGGCAACTCGCCGCCGTTCCGGGGTGAAGCGAACAGGCATAGACTTAATCCCCGAAATGAAATTCGAACGTAGCCGCCGCGGAGGACCAGCCAGTTCCATGTCGGGTAAACGGCTTAGAATTTCCTCGAACATGACCCGAATTTCCATGCGAGCCAGGTTCGCACCCAGGCAGTAGTGCTCCCCAATTCCAAAGGCAATGTGATCGTTCGGCGAGCGGGCAATGTCGAACTGGTCAGCGTGATCGAACACTTCTTCGTCGCGGTTGGCGGAGATGTAAAAGATGACCACCTTGTCTCCCTCGCGGATGCGCTGGCCACGGATCTCGGTGTCAGCCGTTGCCGTGCGACGAAAACAAATCACAGGCGAAACCCAGCGCAGCATTTCCTCCACGGCCGTGGGCATTAGTTCAGGGTGAGCGAGCAGCCGTTCTTTTTGCTCGGGGTGTTCGAAAAGCGCGAGCATTCCGCCCGAGATCAAGTTCCTGGTCGTCTCATTGCCTGCCACCGCAAGGAGCAAAAAGAAGAAATCAAACTCGAGCTCGGTCAGTCGCTCACCGTCCACCTCAGCGTGCAGGAGGCGGGAAATCAGGTCGTTCTGAGGATCACGTTTGCGTTTTTCCGCTAGCGTATGGGCATAAGCCCACATTTCTGCCGCGGCACGTTTGCCATCCTCCATGGACGTTTGAAACTCTGGGTCGTCGAACCCGATCAGCCGGTTGCTCCAGTCGAACACCAAGTGTCGGTCCTCTTGTGGGATTCCGAGAAGCTCCGCGATGACCTGTAGGGGAAGTTCCGCGGCAATCTCGGTAACGAAGTCACATTGACCTTTCGTGGCCACCCGGTCGATAATGCGGCGTGCAAGATCGCGCACATGCGGCTCGAG
The DNA here is from genome assembly GCA_002898795.1 of bacterium HR30. Taxonomy (GTDB): domain Bacteria; phylum Desulfobacterota; class Binatia; order HRBIN30; family HRBIN30; genus HRBIN30. The sequence continues at coordinate 24,394 of BEIG01000043.1, forward strand.
CTCGGCGATCCGCCGCGGAGTGAAGCCGTGGCTGACCAAGCGCCGGTACTTCGTGTGTTGGGGGGGATCCATATTGACCAGCATCATCCGCACCTGCCCAAGCTCTTCCTGCGGCAAGTCGAAAATGTTTGTGCCCCCGCGCCAGGAGGAAAAAAGCTTGGGGTGTTTGGAGACGTGGACGACGTCCGCGTACTTCGTCACTGCCCAGAAACCAGGCCCTCCTTGCGGTTCCTTCTGCCAGAACACTGGAGCCTGTTGCCGCAGCAACGCAAACATATCGTGGGGAACACGCTGCTCCCAAGTATCCAAGTCGTAGAGATTGACCTCTTCTAACTTCATCGTGCCACCTCCTGTACTATTGCCTCTTCTCTCGCAGCCTTGGGGTCACGCTCACCACTCGCAGCTCGCCCAGGGTACGGAATCCCAGTAACTCGCCTATGGCCGCCTTGAGAAATCGTCTCTGCCGTGCCACGGCAGCGGCGTCCAACCAGTCGCTTTCGCTCACCAACGAGAGCAACTGCGTATTGGCAAAGTACCCAAAGATGAGGTGATAGATCCCAGCCGCCAGATGCGGCAGCTCTTCCCGAGGCCAGCGTACACCCGCCACCGCAAGGACACCCATTCCTTGCTGGAACAACGGCCGCAGTAACCGAATCAGTGTCCCCCGGAACGCTTGTGCGTCATCCATCCCCGCCCTTTGAATGAGCCTCGGCAAGTGCGGATGCTCCAACAAGTAATCGATGAGCCGATCGACCGTGTCCTCCACGACCTTGCGATAATCCACCCTCCCTGTCTCCACAGGTGCTCCAGCGGCAACCAATTCCACCAGCGTCGCAACACCCCTGGAGAGCACGGCCTCATACAGCGCTCGCTTGTTGCGGAAGTGGTGGTAGAGACTGGCCTGATTTTTCAACCCGACCTCGGCCGCAATCTCCCGCACAGACACCCCGCGAAAGCCACGCTCGGCAAAGCGTCGCTCTGCCACGTCGAGGATTAGATCGCGCGTCGACTTGCTCGCTGCGGCTCGAACACTTCGCGATTCCGCCATGGCTTTCTTTTACCCCAACAAACGTTTGTTTGTCAAACGCGTGCTTCTCCAGAATTTCTGCCCCGGGCCTTGGTGTCTACGCCTCCGCGTTGGCCGGTACGCTGTGCTCCAGCGCGTACTTTCGTGCCCAATGGTAGTCTGGCTTGCCACTCGGACTACGAACGATTTGCTCTGCGATCACGAGCGAACGGGGAATTTTGTACCCGGCCAGTTGCTGACTGCAATGAGCACGAATGTCATCTAACGATGGCGCGGCAAACCCAGGGGTCACCACGATGACAGCGGTCACGCGTTGCCCCCACCGAGGGTCGGGGACTCCGACCACTAGGGTATCATAAATCGCAGGGTGGCTCTTCAGTACCCTTTCGACCTCCTCCACGTAAATCTTTTCTCCACCGCTGTTGATGCAAAAGCTTTCTCGCCCCAGGAACAACACGCGGCCATCTTCCGCGTAACATGCTCGATCGCCCCCCACGCAGTATCGAATGCCTCCGATCACCGGAAAGGTCTCTTCCGTCTTTTGCGGATCCCCGAGGTAACCCAGCGGAATGTGGCCCTTCGTCGCCACCCATCCGATGTCACCACTAAGCCCCGGCCGAGCACGAGCCGGATCCAGAACCTCGGTGCGTTCCGCATTGAGGAGCACGCTGTTTTCCCGCAGTTGGTATCCTGGAATCCCCTGGTATTCTGTGCGTGTGTCGAAGCTCATGGCTTGCAAGCCAGCCTCGCTCGCTCCGATGTTTTCGATGACGAAGACGCCATCAGGAAGATAACGCAACAACTCTTCCCGAACCGCGGGAGAGAGCACTGCAGCCGTACTGACAAGCACGCGGATGGACGAAGTATCGTACCGGCATTCTTTCAGCGCATCGAGCAGCGGCAGTGCAAAGGCGTCACCGATGAGACCCAGTGCATCAGCACGATGTTCCTGCACCGCCCTCCAGACGGAGTGCGGATCGAAGCGCCGGGTTTCATCCGGCAAGATGACGGTGCCGCCACGGTGAAAGGTGTTGAAACACGTCCAATGGCCCGCCCCGTGCATGAAGGGAGCAGCGACCACGGGCCGGCCGCCGAGCCCGGAGCGCGCTAACTCCAAAAGTTGCTCATCGCTTTCGATGCGCGGGAAACCCGGAAGGTGACCGCCAAGGCCGGCGTAAAACACATCTTCTTGCCGCCAGATGACCCCCTTAGGCAGTCCCGTCGTCCCGCCCGTGTACAGGATGTAAAGGTCGTCGGGGGAGTAGGGCAGGGGCGGCAAGTTGGGCGAGTGCGCTGCTAGCAGGTCCTCGTACTCTACCGCACCCGGTAATAACGGCTCGCCAGAGTCGTCCGGCACTTGCACCAATAACCGGAGCTGGGGCAACTTCCGCCGGACCGCTTCTAGCCGGGGGGCAAAGCGCGCATGGTAAACGACTGCTTTCGCGTTACTGTTGTCGAGGACGTAAAAGAGCTCGTCCTCGACATACCGGTAGTTCACGTTCACTGGCACAGCCCGAGCAAAGTAAGCTCCGTACGCGGCCTCTAAGTACTCGTTGCCGTTGTATAGGTAGAGAGCGACGTGGTCCTGTCCCGATTCCCACGGCCGTAACGCCGCACGCTCACGCTGGCAACCGAGCCCGGCATCGAGCAACGCATTTGCAAAACGCCGGCTTCGTTCCGCCAGCTTGCGGTACGAGAAACGCTGCGTGCCCCAAATCAGCGCATCGCGATCTCCAATTTCATTAGCAATTAAGTCGAAGATCCGCGCAAGATGGACCAGCATCCTTAGCGACCTTGAAAAACCGGTTTCCGCTTCTCGTTGAATGCTCGAGTCCCCTCCCGGCAATCTTCAGACATGGACACCGGTATGCCCAACTCAAGCTCGTGTTCCAAGGCTTTTTCCGTCGGGAGGTCGAGCCCGTCCAGAACCGATCGCTTTACAGCTTGCACCGCCAATGGACCGTTGTCCCGGATGATTTCTGCGTAGCGCCACGCCTCGGACATGACCTGGTCGCTCGGAACCACCTTGTTGATCAAACCCATGCGCAACGCATCCGCAGCCGAAAACTGCTCGCCGGTCAGCAAAATTTCCATGGCGAAACACAGGGGGATTTGCCGAGGTAAACGAACGGTCGAGCCACCCATGGGAAACAAGCTCCACTTGACCTCTGCAAGGCCAAAACGAGCGTCGTCACTGGCGATGCGGATATCTGTCGTTGTAAGCAACTCAGTGCCACCCGCCACGCAAAACCCGCGCACCGCGGCAATCAAGGGTTTGTTCACGCGGTAATTACGGAGCAATCCCTTGTAGATAATGCTCACGTCGTTCTTGATCCGTTCGTCGAATTCATTCTCTGGGGGGCGTAACCCCTGCATCATTCGCACCAGCTTGTTCAGGTCGGCACCAGCGCAAAAGGCCTTGTCCCCTGCACCCGTCAGGATGGCAACCCGGATCTCAGGGTCTGCATTGATTGCGTCCCAAGCATCCGCCAGGCGACACAACATCTCCGGGTTGATCGCATTGCGTACTTCCGGGCGGTTCATGGTGACTACGGCCACACCGTCCCGCTTCTCGAACAAGACTGCTGGTTGTGCTTCGCTCACGCCATCCTCCTCCAATCCTTTGGCCTTTACAGCTCGCTACTCACGACCCACATCGCGAAGTACTGAGCGCCGCCTCCGTATGCGTGACCCAACGCGGTTTTCGCCCCCTCCACCTGATGGGCACCGGCTCTTCCCATCACCTGCAGTGCAGCCTCCGCCAAACGCAACATTCCCGAAGCGCCAATCGGGTTCGTGCACAACACTCCGCCTGAAGGGTCGATCGGCAGCCGGCCCCCAAACCGAGTATCCCCTCGCTCGATAGCCTTCCAGCCCTCGCCTTCTGCACAAAATCCCAAATTTTCGAGCCACATGGCCTGGAACCAGGAAAAGGGCACGTAGAGTTCTGCTGTGTCGATTTCTTTCCAAGGATCGGTGATGCCCGCCGCTTCGTACACTTTGCGAGCGCAAATCTGGCCGGCCTTCGGGCTAACCTGGTCCCGGTATGGAACCCACATGGCCTCAGCATAGGTGTAACCAGCCTTAATCCAGGCTGGTCGGCGCGGGCCTTTTTTGGCTTTCTCCTCCGAGGCCAAGATCATGGCCACTGCGCCATCCGACGCCGGGCACGTTTCACCAAAACGAATGGGATCCCAAAGCATCGGAGTGTCCATGACCTGCTCGATGGTCACCGGCTCGCGCAAGTGTGCGTACTCATTGCGGGCACCGTTCTCCCGCGCATAAACCATGGTCAGCGGTCCGATGTGCAGCGGCGCTTTGCTGCGCGCAATGTACTCGCGGCAATATGGTGCAAAGTAACCGCCCGCACCCGCCACTAAGGGGGCCGTGAACGGTAAGTTGGGGGAAAGTGCCCACATGGTGTTACCCTCGGATTGCTTCTCGAAGGCCACGGTGAGCACGCGTTCGTACAACCCAGAAGCCACATGGGTTGCAGCCGTAATCGCCGTCGATGCCCCGACCGAGCCAGCGGTGTGTACCCGGAGCATCGGCTTCAGGTGCGCACCCACGGCGCCGACAAGGTATTGCTCCGGCTGGGCCACTCCTTCGAGCATATCCGGAGCTTTGCCGATAATGACCGCATCGATGTCGCGGTGCTCCAGCCCAGCGTCGAGAAGCGCCCGCTCGACCGCTTCGCGGACAAGACCGGCAATGCTGACGTCCGAACGGCGGGATGCGTGATGGGTTTGTCCCACGCCGACAACCGCAACCGGGCGCCTCATGACCACCTCCTTGTCCGGCCGCAAATCCACACAATGTTCGTCTGCAGGCAGTGCCCCTGCTGTCCGTGTACCAACGCCCGCTCAGCTCCATTCACAGCACGCTCACCCGCACGC
>BEIG01000044.1 GCA_002898795.1 bacterium HR30
AACGCGGTGTCACCCTCGACACAGAGCTGACCGCAGAGGACCTGCGCGAGCTTGTCGACGAATTCAAGGAAGCAATCCGCGAACGCCTCGGCATCACCTTTCCCGAAGACCCACAAGAACAACTGTGGGGTGCCATCGGCGCCGTTTTCCGCTCGTGGATGAACGAGCGCGCCATTGTCTATCGTAAGCTCAACAACATCCCCGAAGACTGGGGTACGGCTGTGAACGTCCAATCCATGGTGTTCGGCAATCTGGGGGACGACTCTGGAACGGGCGTGGCCTTTACGCGCGACCCCTCGACGGGCGAGAACGTTTTGTACGGCGAGTTCCTCATGAACGCCCAAGGGGAAGACGTGGTTGCTGGCATCCGCACGCCCATTCCCATTGCCGCACTGGAAAAGGAAAACCGCCAGGCTTACCAGCAGCTTCTTCGAATCCGCCGCATCCTCGAGCGCCACTACCGAGACATGATGGACATCGAGTTCACGATCGAGCGCGGCAAGCTGTACATGCTCCAGTGCCGCGTCGGGAAACGCACAGGCGTGGCTGCACTGCGCATGGCAGTCGACATGGTGCGAGAACGCCTGATCACCGCCCGAGAAGCGTTGCTCCGTGTCGAGCCAGAGCAGTTGGAGCAATTGCTCCGACCCACGTTCGTTCCGGCCGCAAAGCAACAAGCCATTGCAGAACACCGCTTGCTCGCCAAAGGCCTGAACGCCGGGCCGGGCGCGGCCACTGGGCGGATTTATTTCCACGCGGAAGATGCCGAAGCTGCCGTGGCGCGAGGTGAAAAGGTCATTCTGGTCCGCATCGAAACCTCACCCGAAGATATCCGCGGCATGGCTGTGGCGGAGGGCATTCTCACGGCCCGTGGGGGGATGACCTCACACGCAGCGTTAGTCGGTCGGCAGATGGGAAAGGTGTGCGTTGTCGGCTGCGAACCGTTGCAGATCGACTATGCCGCTGGCGAAATGCGCGTGAATGGAACGCCCCACGTCCTCAAGCAAGGCGATGCGATTGCCATCGACGGGAGTACGGGGGAAGTCTTCCTGGGCGAAATCGCCACCCAGCCGAGCGAGGTTGTGCGAGTGCTGGTGGAAAAGACGCTTTCACCGAACGAATCGCCTCTTTACCAGCGCTTTGCCCAACTGATGAAATGGGCCGACCGCGAACGGAAGCTCGGTGTGTGGGCCAATGCGGACTTGGCCGACCAGTGCGCCCAAGCCGTCGCCTTTGGCGCGGAGGGAATTGGGCTTTGCCGAACGGAGCACATGTTTTTCGGCGAAGGCAAAATCGGGCCCATGCGCCAAATGATTTTGGCAGAAACGCCAGAAGAACGCCGTGACGCTCTCGCCAAGCTTTTGCCCCTACAACGCAGCGACTTCGAGGCCATTTTCCGGGTCATGCGCGGCAAGCCGGTCACCATTCGTACACTGGATCCGCCTTTGCACGAATTCCTGCCGCACGACGAGGAAGGCCAGCGCGAACTTGCAGCAGAAATGGGAATGCCCTTCGAACGGGTGCGTGCTCGGGTGGAAGCGTTGCACGAGTTCAACCCCATGTTGGGTTTCCGCGGCTGCCGCTTGGGCATCGTATATCCGGAAATCACCGAGATGCAGGCGCGAGCGATTTTCGAGGCCGCCGCCAATGTTGCCCGTGAAGGAATACCGGTACTGCCCGAGGTGATGGTTCCCTTGGTTGGGCACCGCAAGGAACTCGAGCTTCAGGCTCGAGTGATTCGCCGGGTAGCCGAGGAGGTGGCCCGGGAGTCCGGAGTGAAGCTCAAGTACCACGTGGGCACGATGATCGAGGTGCCACGCGGGGCCGTAACCGCTGACGAAATCGCTCAAGAAGCAGAGTTCTTCTCTTTTGGAACCAACGATCTGACCCAAACCACGCTGGGAATGTCGCGCGACGATGCCGGGCGATTCCTAGTGCGCTACGTGTCGGATTTCGAAATTTACCCACGAGACCCCTTCGAATCCCTCGACGTCACCGGTGTCGGAAGCCTGATGCGAATTGCCGTGGAAAAAGGCCGAGCGGTAAACCCAAAGCTCAAGATCGGCATTTGCGGCGAACACGGTGGCGACCCTGCTTCGGTTAAGTTCTGCCACAACCTTGGCCTCGATTACGTATCGTGCTCTCCGTTCAGGGTAGCCATTGCGCGGCTTGCTGCCGCCCATGCAGCCCTGACCGGACCAGCACCAAGCACGGGTGACTAAACTCGGCCCGCGAGCGATGTTTCGCTTATGCCAGCACCGAGGTCGCTAACCGCCCGGGCAGAAAGGGACCAACCAAAGCAACTCGTTGTGCGCGGCTCGACGCGAGTGGTCGGCATTATTGGCGACCCTGTGGATCACTCGTTATCGCCGGTGATGCACAACGCGGCGTTCGCCGCGCTCGGGCTCGACTGGGTGTACGTACCGTTCCCGGTGAAGGAAAAGCTTCTCCGGCAGGCCGTGCGGGCTTTGCCGGCGCTCGGGTTGGTGGGGGTGAACGTTACGGTGCCACACAAGGAAGCTGTGCTGCGCTTGCTCGATGACGTGTCTCCCCTGGCAAGCAAGGTCGGAGCGGTGAACACCATTGTCGTACGCGCCGGCCGCCTGCACGGGGAAAACACGGATGTATTCGGAGTGCAGCAAGCGCTACGCGGCGTAGCCCTTCGCGGAGGCACGGCGCTCGTAATCGGCGCTGGCGGAGCAGCGCGCGCGGTGGTCGCTGCGCTCGAGCAAATTGGAGTCCGTCGAGTCATCGTGGCCAACCGGACACTCGCTCGCGCACGCAACTTGCAGCGGCGCTTTTCCACGCCAGCATTTCAAGTCGAATCTCAGCCATTATCCTCACTACAAGACCCTCGATACGTGTCCGTCGCGCGTCTGGTTGTCAACACGACTTCGATCGGGCTCCACGGCGAAAAGTTCCCGGCAATGGCGGTCGAGGCATCTCCCGCTGAGTGCGTCTTTTTCGACCTCGTCTATGGCCGCCAAACGGACTTTTTGCGGCAAGCTCGTGCGGCGCACCGTCGCGTCATGGACGGAACCGAAATGCTTCTTCAGCAAGGAGCGGCAGCCTTCCGGTTGTGGACCGGCCGACGTCCGCCGATCGAGGTCATGCGCGCGGCACTGGCCACCACACCACGCTCCGGCGGATCGCGGAGCACGTGGTCACCTTCCTAAGGTCGGCCTCAAGCTACTTCCTCTGTAGGCCCATCCCGCCGGCGTGAGCCGCACCTTGGGCCGACGAGCGGCAATTCTCCTGGCTCAGGCAATTTCCAAACTTGGGACCACGGCTCCGTTCACAAAACCCCTGCGACCGGGTTGGCGTTTTGGTTGCTCGGGCTGTTCAAGATGGCGGGCAACCCGAGAGCGCGTGGGTTACGGCGAGAAGAATCTCGTCGATCGTGACCGTGCCATCCCTGTCGTGGTCGACCGCCGAACATTGGGCCACGGCTACTTCCCCGAGCGCAGCCCGCACGCCCGTGACGATCTCGTCAACGGTCACCACCGCATCGCCATTACAATCGCCAGCGCAAGCTGGCGGCGGTGGGCCCGCAACTTCCACAACCATCTCCCGCGGCCAGCCCACGTTGCCTACCTCGTCCTGCAGGCGCACTTTGACCACGGTTTGTCCTGGGCGGAATCCCCAAGACGAAGAGATGATGGCGCAAAACTGCACGGTACTGTGGGGCGAGACGAAGTGATCACTCCCATCGGGGAACGATGTGCAAGCAAGATCCGGCTCGTTACGCCCCAGGGGGTTGCCTGTGCCGTCATCAACGCGGCAGCCAAAGTCGTTGATCGCCTGTAAGGTTCGAATTTGTTCCGTGAACTCGAGGTCCGGAGTAGCCGGCACGCCGCCCAACAGGGGTCGCCGTGTGTCACAAAGGGTAGGGTTACCGTCGCCCAAAGGCCGCGACACCAACATTTGCAAATTCGGCCAACCCGTATCCGCAAAGGCTCTGATACCCACAGGAGCCTGGCTCCGCCCAGGGCGGCCCTCCACAACCAAGAAGAAGCCAGCCCCTTGGGCGAAACGGTACACCGGTCGGCCCTGGAGATCGTAGTCGTCTGGAGCCAACGGTCTGCCGTCCGCCCGGGCGAATCCAAGGTACGTCACTTCTGGTCCGGAGGGACAGCTTGGCGCGTCGAACGCAAGCCAGTACGGTTCGCTGTCGGGTTTCCCACAAGGGCTCACGAGCAAGGTATACTGCCCCGTTACGGGCGCTCGGGCGGCGAACCGACCCCCGCAAGAGTCGCCGCGACCGACAGGGGTTCCGTCGGGCTGATACAAGCGCAAGCGCATGCGCTGCTCGCCGGCGCGCGGCAGGCCTTGTCCCGCCCACACGGTGACACCGTCTCCCGCACGCGCAAAGAATGTGTACGCATGGGTTTCCCCCGGGGTAGAAAATCGGCGCACGAAGGGCACGGTTCCGCAAGGTAGCGGCTGACTGCAATTCGCGACACCCGCGGACACCACGGACGCGGTAAGCACAAAGGATCCTGGGTCATGCCCGAAGCAATCCGACACTTCGATCTCGACGTCTTCATTGCGGCGCGCGCGCACCGGAGTGGAGCCGCTGCACGTCATCATCCCCCCTTTGACGCGGAGCTTTAGGAGGTCCAACGTTCCCGAAGTGTCCACGACGTCTACCACAACCACACTGTCGGCTGGCAAACCTCTAAGCTTGTACGAGCGCTCCTCTCCGTGCCTCCCGCCCAAGACGCCTACGACGGGTCTACCGCACACGAGTGCCTCGTCACTGTCTCCAACGGCCGTTTTTGGGGCAAAACCCCCCGCGGCCGCTGCCAGGGCCAACGCCAAGCAGCAGCCGACACTTCGCCCCACAAGCGCGCGCAAGGCTTTGCCAGCTCTCCGTGGTGTCAACGAAAGGCGTCCTGTTCCACCCATCCTTCGGTGCCGTCTGGCAACGACACCCGATACCATTCTCGCTCTTCGGTTCCAATTCTCACCACATCCCCGCGCCGCAACGTGGCCACAACCTCGGCGCGAGGGTGCGGCTCGCGGCGTACCAAGGCAACCGATGCGGAAACTGCCGCTACGTCCTCTACGGGCACGGCTCGGGTAAGCCGCGGGGGCACCGCTTCGGATCGCCAATACCTGGATTGTAGGCCGACAACCAACAGGACCGACGCCGCTAATGCCAGAGGCCAGACAGTCCCACGGGGGATCGGCAGGCGAACGCGTCGCAGCTTGTCCTCCGACGCTCCGCCCGCCGATGCAGCAGCCGCACGGTGGGGGGTGGCTGCTACCTTTTCCACGATCTCGGGTGGCACGGTTATGCCAAGTTGGACTTCCATCTGTCGCAGTCGCTGCTTCGCCAACGCCAGGGCCGACAAACAAGCATCGCAAGCTTCCAAATGGGCCTCGATAGCCATTTCCGTGCTTGGATCGGCCAATTTTAGGCCATAGGCCAGTAGTGTTTCTTCGTCCGGGCAATGTTGCTCGATCCGTTCCATCGGTCACGCTCCAGTTTGTTTATCGCGTGGCAAAGCCTGCAGTGCACCGAGATACCGAGCGACCTCTTTGCGCACCCGCAGGACCTGCGAAGCGACGTTGCCAATCGTGGTCCCAAGCAAACGAGCAATTTCCTTGTACGGCGCGGTCACCTTCCGTCGTTGCAATTGTCGGACAAGCCGTCGCCTTTGTTCTTCCCGCCAGGCAAGCTTGCGTTCGAGTTCACGACGCTCGGCCAAAATGCTTTGGGCGGTCGGGGAGTCTGGGCTAAGCCCCTGGGCATCTGCGCTCAACCGGGCCAAACGACGGCGATAAAGACGAATCCATCCGTGTACGGCTTCCAGTTGGTCGTCCAACCGTCGGAGAACCGCCTCGCGTTCTCGCACCAGGCTCCGCAGCCGTTCAATTTCCTCGATCACCGCGGCAAGTTTCTTGCCGCTGGACTTGGCTAGATACCGAAGCTCCGTCGGGGAAAACTCGGCGTCTTCCACATGGAGAAGCTTGAGCACCAGTGCTTTCTGCAGTGGCAACTGGGCCAAAGCATCTTCCCACGAGGACGCACGAGCGGACTCTGCCGAACTCGTTTCCGGCGCCGCTATGGTGAGCCCTGGATGTTCCTCCGCGAGGGCGTCCAACGACACGGTTTCCACCGAACGTTCTTGCCGCTTCCACTCCAGTGCCAAGTGATCCAGTACGAATCCGAGCAAATAACTCCTGAGCGGCACTTTGCCCGCGTAGGTGCGCAAGCGGCGAAACAGCCTCCCGCCATCGAACGCGAACAAGTAGAAATCGCCGGCTTCGTCCGGCGGGACTCGATAAGCCCGCAAAGGGTACGCGTAAATGAGTTCGCCAAAGCGGTGTTGGAATTCTCGGATGGCCTCGGCGTCTCCTTGCACGCACTTCTGAACTAACGCCCGTTCCTCCTCGGAAACCGTTTGGTGCGGCATGCCTTTCCCACCGTGTAGCCTCATGCGACGCCCCGGCAAAGACACTGGCTCTTCCGCCAAGTCCCGAACTAGCGGGCATGCATTCCGTTGCATCCGAGCATGGGGCGTGCTTAGCACTGGTGCTCCTTGCTGGCCTCTTCAGATCTGGCAGGACAGTAGGATGCGAGAAAGTCGCCTTTTATTGCCGCGGCGCACGAGCTGGCTGCCATTTTTTTCTCGTTTTCCCCATCTATGCGGGTGGTCGTCGAAACGCGCTTTCGACGAGGGAAAGTTTTCCGGATCTCCCGTCCTACAGGGCGTTATCGGTCGAGTTCCGTTGACTACGCTTGTTCTTTGGCTGCTTTGCTACGGATCGCTGCCGGCGGGATTCGCTTCCGTTGCGCAGGGGCAAAGCCCGGCGTCCTCCAGCGCGGCACAGCTCTGGGTACTTTCAATTGGGGTCAGTCAGTACGCCCAGCCCGAGCTCCGTTTGCGCTTTGCCGCCGGTGATGCTCGCGCTGTAGCCGCAGCCTTCGAAAAACAAGCAGGGGGACCGCTTTACGGAGCGGTCCACACGCGGGTACTCGTGGACGAACAGGTCACACGGGAATCCATCTTAGAGGGGATGATCCGGTTTCTGGGGCAAGCGCGCTCGAATGACATTGCTGTTCTCTTTCTCGCAGGCCACGGTGTGCAGGACCGCTCCACGGGCAGTTACTACTTCCTCCCGGCCCCGGCCACCACGGCAAACTACGTGAGCGCGGGTTTACGCATGACGGACCTGGACGAAACCTTGCGCCTCGTGCGCCGTAGCGCGCGTGGGGTCGTCGTCATGCTCGACACCTGTCACGCTGGGGCCCTGCGGCTCGCTTCTCCACACTTGCAGGCGCTCGACGATCCGGCAGCCCGCTTGAATACCGGCGAAGGCTTTTTCCTTTTGGCCGCGAGTAAACCCGGACAGGAATCAGAAGAACGGGCGGACCTAGGACACGGGGCCTTTACTTATGCAATTCTCCAAGGCCTTTCGGGAGCGGCTGACGCCGACCGCAACGGCGAAATTACCGTAACCGAGTTGTTCGGTTATGTCACCCGCAGCGTGGCCACCCTCACCACCGAGCGGCAGCATCCTTATTACAAGGTCGAGGGAACCGATTTTCGTTTCGTCACGGTACGGCCTGGCACGGCTGCGCTGGCAGCGCCCACGCCGAGCGAACCGCAGTCGCGACCCGAGGACTCGGTGGGCAACTCCGTGGCGGTGATGACGTTCCAAAATCTCCGTTCCGACCCACAACATGAATGGGTTGGCATTGCGTTGCGTACGGCGTTCAACACCGAGCTCAGCAAGGTAAAAGCTCTGCAGGTTTACGCGCCGGAATTGATCGACCGTGCTGTTGCCCAACGTGGGGGCGACTTGCTCGGGGTTGCGCGGCAACTCGGAATCGACCGGTTGATTACCGGATCGTTCAGCATCGTAGGCAACGAGATTCGCATCGACGCCCACATCGTGTATAGCCGTACCGGGCTGCAGGAGGGTTCGGATAGTATTCAAGGGGCTCTCGACGACTTTTTCACCTTGCAAAAGCAACTCGTCTACAGCTTGCTTCGCCGCATGCACGTGGCTGCTCCGAGCGATAGCGGTGGCGTCGGCGAGAAGAGCAACCTCGACGCGCTGCGCCTGTTACTGGAAAGCGAGGGAGAGATCGAACCCTTACCGGAACATGCGCCGGCACCCACGCCGACGCGGCCCCGAAGCCGGCGCCAGACCCGGTCGAATTGGTTCGAACGCTGGCCCAGCGTGTCGTTCGCTTCGGTTGCCTGGGCCCAAGAAATTTCGCCGCGGGAACACGAAGCACGCGCCTTGCTCGAGCGCTATCGCCAGGCATTGGTCAACAAAGACGTCGATGCTTTTGCCCGGCTCTACGTAGATTTTCCTTCTCAACGCCGCGCCACGCTGGCACGCTACTTCGGCAATGCCATGGATTTGCAGGTCGACATCGAAGACGTGCGTCTGGAAGCCCACGGCGAGGATGTGGTGGTTTCGTTCCTACGGCGCGACCGTTTCGTCGACCGCGAAAGCGGAAAGCCGGTAACCTTGGAGGTACGCTTGACGCGGCGGCTGGTACACACCCCAAGAGGTTGGCTCATTGCGGGTAAGCCTTGAGGAGCCCTCCATGGCCGCGCCTTTCGCCAGCGCACCACGACGATCGACAGCAAAACGCTCTCGCGGCATGCTCTCCGCCCGGTCCTGCCGAGCCGCCAGCTTGTGTGCCCTGGCTTTGACGCTCACTGCCTCTGGCCTCCTCGCCCAACCCCTCGCCGACCGGGTTCCTTCCCTGTTTGGCGGGGCATTTCGGACCTCGATTACGCCGCGGGCCTTCAATGACGTGCAGCAGCCTCGCGTGGCCGACCAGTTTCGCACACTTTCCGCGGCCCTGGCCACTGCACGGGCACAAGTTCCGCCGCCTTCCGCCACTGGTGCGTTTCGGTTCGAATTCGACGATGCTTCGGAAAGCTACGTACGCCGAGCGCAAAGCTTGGGGCCAAACTTGGCCGAGCGGGCCACCACTCTGGGGGCGCAGACCATTTCTTTCGGATTTTCGTACACCCGAATCGACTTCGACACTCTCGAAGGGCGCTCCCTGCGAGGCTTGCGTTCGGTGCAACCAGCGCTGTCGCCCAGCTTTTTGGAAAACCTACCCGAGGAAGATCGCCTTCGGGCTGCAGACAATCTGCTCGAAACCAATCTCGACTTTCGCCTGGCCTTCGACTTGTGGTTTCTCACTGCCGGGTACGGACTGACCGACTCCATCGACATCAGCTTCAGCCTTTCGCTCGCCCGCGCTTGGATGCGTGGCACCGCACGAGCCCAGATCCTGGATCCGAATGGCAATGGCGGGGCGTTTTTCACTGTGGACCAACGCGGCGTTGTTGTCGACGACCCAGGTTGTCCCGGCGAATTCCTTTGCGCCGTGGATCGTTTTGACGCAACAGCCTTCGGCACCGGGGACATTTATCTCCGGACCAAGTGGCACGTAGGCGATTATTCCTGGGCTGATATCGCCCTGGCGCAGGTGGTCACCCTGCCGACTGGTCGCGCTCGTGACCTCCTGGGCTTTCACGACCCCACCCTCACGCCCTGGCTCATTTTCTCCAAGCAAATCGGGGATTGGGAACCCCACCTCAACCTCGGCTATGCCTTGCGCAGCCGCAAAGACGTCAGCCAAGCGCTCTGGATTGCCGGCACGGATTGGCGAGCCGCACCCTGGCTCACGTTGGCAGTGGACTTTCTCGGCTTTCACGACGACTGGCGGGATGGCGTTAACGATAACGTGTTGCAGAGCGCCCTGGGGTTCAAAGTCAATCCGATCGGGCAGTGGGTCGCTGCCGGCAACGTACAGCTCCCACTCAACCGCGATGGCCTGCGTGCCGACGTCATCTACTCCGTGCAACTGGAATACGCCTTCTAAACGCGCTTGCGCCCTACTGGGCTCACTCGCTAACGCTAACTTACGCACCGTGTCGGAGGAATGAATCAACATGATCATTGTAATGAAGGCAGACGTCGATCCTGACTCCCCAGAGGTGCGGGAAGTTGTCAAAGTCGCTGAGCGCTACCCAGAGGTACGAGCCGTGGTGCGCAAGATCCAAGGGGCCACGCGAGCGTTGACGGAAGTGTATTTGCTTGGCCCAACGACCTCGGTGCCGGTCGAGCCTTTCGAAGAAATGGAAGCGGTGGAAAAGGTGATTCGCATTCGCGAGACGTACCGTGCCATTGGCCGGCACGAGGGCCAAGCCGAAGTTGTCGGCTTCGAGTACAACGGCATTCGTTTTACCCAAGACACCTTTCATGTTTTCGCCGGCCTCTGCGCGGTGGACACCCGAGAAAACGTGGAGCTGATGTTCCGCGCTCTGCGCGACGTGGGCTTAACGACGACCCGAGCCGGAGCTTACAAACCTCGGACGAGCCCATACGACTTTCAGGGCCACGGCAAAAATTGCTTACCCTACGTGTTCGAGTTGGCTGGGAAGTACGGGATTAAAATCATCGCGATGGAAGTGACCCACGAGTCGCACGTGGACGAAATTCGCACCGCGCTCGCAGCGGCTGGAAATCCGACGGGTGTGATGCTGCAAATCGGCACCCGGAACGCGCAAAACTTCGAGCTCCTCAAAGCGGTTGGGCAGCAACAAGATTTCCCCATCTTGTTCAAGCGCGGCATGGGCATCACCCTCGATGAGTCGCTGAATGCGTGTGAGTACCTGGCCACCGGCGGCAACCATCGGATCGTGTTTTGCCTCCGTGGCATGAAAACGCATTTGGGCGACCCTCATCGGAACTTTGTCGACTTCGCGCACGTGCCCGTGGTGAAACGCCTCACCCGCTTACCGGTGTGTATCGACCCCTCGCACTCCGTGGGAAAGAAGACCATGGCGCCCGATGGCATCCTGGACATTGCCCACGTCACTGCACAGGGAATCATTGCCGGCGCGAACATGGTGCTGGTCGATTTTCACCCCCGCCCCGAGCAGGCGCTGTGCGACGGCCCGCAAGCCTTATTGCTGTCGGACCTCGAACCATTTCTGCGCGACGTAGAACTGGTGCGCAAAACTTACCTCGAGCGGCAACGCATTTACGCATCGGCCGAGGCGAGTCCGCGGGCTACGGGAACAGCCTAACCTCCTAGGGAAACGAGCCCACTACGCGCACCACGTCAAGAGGCGTGCTGGCAACGTGGGCGCGGCCTTCTTCTCCCTAGCGCTGCCTGGACTTCGTGGCTTTCGTTCTCCACACCGCATCGGACTGGCACCCGGGGCTCGATGGTGCGTTCGTCTCCAGGGCTGATCCTCATTCTTCCGGTAGCGAGCCAATTGCCCTGGACGCCCGACAACGGCCTCGGATGCTTCCCTCCACGAGCACGCCCAGCACCTTGGCCGGCCAACGGACAGCCCACCACTAGGGCGCGGCGCCTGAATGGCATTCGTAGCAGGGGGATTCTTGCCAGTCGGAGCCCACATCTGCCGGGTGCCGGTATTCGAGACCTGTCTCCGTAGTGGAGTATTCCTTTTGGTCTGGCGGCCCTTGCGCACGGATGATGTGGCATAGGTTGCAATCGTTCCGAATGCGCTTTCCGTCGTCCGAAACGTGCTGCCCGTCGTGGCAGCGAAAACAACCTGGAGCAAACAAGTGGCTACCGTGCGACGGGTAGGCGTCCCAGCGCACCTTCATTTCCGGAAAAAAGTTTTCCCGGTAGATGCGCTGAAGCTCCTCCACCGCACGATCGATCGCGGCACCCTCGCGCTCCGCAAGCTCCGGGAACTTTTCCCGATAAAAAGTTCTGAGCCCGTCGTCGAGCGCAGCGAGAGCCCCAGGCGTGTCGCTGTACTCCTCGGTGAGCAGATCGATGGCAACTTCTTTGAGCGATGGGAGCCGCGGGTCCAGGGCACCAGCAGCCATCGCCGCATTGACCGCGTCGCGTGGCGACTGGAACACGTGCGCGGGCCGGTTGTGGCAATCCATGCAATCCATCGTGCGCCACGTAGCATCTTCCGGGGGTTCACCTTCGGCTTCTGCGGAGCGGTAGAGAATGCTCTCGCCCGTGGCCCGGTTGGTTGCGCGCACCCACGGAATTACCGACCTCGAACGATCCTGCGCCACATACTCGACCACGTTTTCTAATTGCATGTGCCAGTGGATTCCTCCGGCGGTAGGCGTGCCGGGGCGCCCACCGCCGACAAACAACTCGACGTCGGTTTCCCAACGGGTGTTTTGTTCGTCCGCCAAGAAGTAGACATACCGCCTTCCAACCACCCCGTAGGACTTCTCTGGCCAGTGACAAGTCTGGCAGGTCTCCGTGGCAGGCCGCAAATGGTGAATCGGAACTGGGATGGGGCGCGAGTAGCTGTCGGTTACGTACGCGTACAGTTGCCGCAAGCCGGAAAACTTGGAGCGAATGTACCAATGCGCCCCAGAACCAACGTGGCAATCGACGCAGGGCACGCGTGCATGGGGGGAAACCTGGTAAGCGGCGTATTCCGGACCCATGACCTGATGGCACACAACGCCACAAAAGATCTCCGATTCGGTTGCCTCATAGGCTTGGAACGCACCGAACGCAGAAAGAAAAAGGAACGCCACGCCACCGCCTGCGGCTACAGCAACCATCCTGCGTGTGCCGGCACGATTGAGGTCGATGACCGGCCACGCCAAAGCCGATACTGCTCCGGTACGTTTCCAACGCCGCCAACTCCACCACCAACCCAGCGGAACCAAACTCAGACCGAACAGCAAAAATGCGGGAGTGACGATGAAGATGACGATGCCCGCGTAGGGTGACGAAGGACCCGGGGCGAAGGCATCGTACAGCCACAAAAACACGAAGCAGGCAAAGGCGCACCCGGCCAGAACCCAACCGGCAACGGAAATTGGATTGCGCCACAAAGATGGCCGCTCGCTCATGGCTTCACCGAGAATCCCAAAGCATGTGGATGGCAGGTGAAGCAAGGAAAACCAAAGTGAGGCTCTCCCGTTCCATCGTTGCGGAAGAAGCGAGTCGTCGTGTGGCAAATCTCGCACAAACCTGACCCGGGCTGGGTCAGGCTGGTAAACCCACCATCATCCTGCCCGCGAAGGTTTTCAAAACGCACCGCACGCACCTCCCCCTGTGGCGTCAGAAGGAACTCGCGGATCAGGAACAAATTCTCGGCTCCATGAGGCTCGTGGCAGTTCGCACACTCGTATGGGGTTCCCAGAGCGGGATCATGATGGGTGGTCCGCTCGTCGCCATGGCAGACAACACAGGCAGTGACCGTTCGGTGTCCTGGACCGAAAGCCTCCGCCTCGCCACCTGCGTGGCACTGCGAGCACTCCAGAGTGAGCGAGCCGTGAGTAAACTGGAGAGCGCGATCGGTAGTGGTTCGGTGGCAGAACGTGCAGGTACCGAAGACGCGGCCATCGCCGCTGCGGTGGTCCGCACCGACGAAGCTGGGCACCAAATCCTTTCCCGGCAACGAGCGGTGCCCTGGGCCAAAGGGCCCAACTTGCGTGGCGTGGCATAACACGCACCCAAGCTCGCTAGCGTTGCTGTGCTCGACATTTTCCACCAGATCGCGGTGGCAGTACACGCACGAGCCAAACCTGGCCCACGAACCAGGTGCATGGTCCGCACCAACGAACGCAGGCACCAGAGACGCCTCCGGCTTGCGCCGATGCCCTGGGCCAAAGGCTCCGGGAGTGGAGTCCTGATGACACGCCACGCACGACAGCTCGGTGGCAACTGCAGCGACGTTCGTCGCGAGCCCGGCATGACAAAACGCGCAGCTACCCGACGCCGCAGCGGCATCGCTCGGGCGATGGGGAACGACCGGCGGATCGGGAACGAGTGCCCGAGGCGGACGCTGGCGGTGGCCTGGCCGGAACTCTCCCGGTAATAAATCCGCGTGGCAGCTTTCGCAGCGCACGTCGCTTGGCGCTCCGAGCACGCTCTCTAGATTTCGGCCTTCCTCATTATGACAGAGCACACACGTGCCCCAGGAACCCTCCGCCTTGGGTCGGTGCGCACGCTCAGGCGGACTCGGCACGATGTCGTTCGCTGGTAGGGTATAGTGGCCGGCACCGAACTGCCCAGGAGTGCGCTCCGTATGGCAGGTAGTACAAGCAATTTCGCTGGGTGCCGCGACAAATTCCTGCAGGTCCCGCGCAACCTCGTTGTGGCACAGCACGCACTCGCCCCAGGAACGCTCTGCCCCCGGACGGTGGGCACGTTCGGGTGAACTCGGTACCACGGCGCTTGTCGGCAACGTGGCGTGACCAGCACCGTACTGGCCGGGCGTGCGTTCCAGATGGCAGGTACTGCATTCGATGATCCGGGCCAGCCCCAGCAGTGCTTGCAGGTCCCGCGCGGCCTCGTTGTGGCAGAGTGCGCAACTCCCCCAAAACACTTCGCCACCAAGCACGTGCGGCTCTGCGGGCGGGTTCGGCACGATGGTCGAATCGGGCAGGGTACGATGGCGCGGGCCAAACCCGGCACCGAGTGCGGCCACATGGCAAGTCTCACACCGCAGCGCGTCGCGAAACAGAACGATGCGGAGGGCAGTCGAATTGTGGCAAAAGGAACACGAGCCAAACGCTTCCTCCGCAAACAGTTGGTGGCCAAAGGAAGGAAAGGAAGGCACGAGCTCGGCCCCAGGCACAGTTCGGTGAGCCGGGCCAGCAAACCCGGGTATCGCGTCGGCGTGACAGGTGGAGCAGGTCAGGGTTGCCGCCACGGGCAGCACGCCCTCGGCTTGTTGGGTATGACAGAACGCACACGCACCAAAAGCTGCAGCGACGGGGGGAGGCGTACCGCTGTACTGCGGTGCTCCAGGGTCACCGCACCCGGAAACGATGGCAAACGTTACCATCAGCGCGCCACGTAAGATGTTCACCGACCTTTTGCCTCCCGTTCGTGGCAAGCAAGGCAAAGCTCATCGTCTGCCAGGGGCAAGCGCAGGAAGCCGGTGGATTTGGGAGCGAACGACCACTCGACTTCGGACTCTGGCCGCAGGGCCAGTAGGCTGCGCACTTGCTTTTCTGTCGCCCGGCGAATCTCCGCAGCGATCCCCTCACTCGGAAGCGTGCGCGGCGCGGCGAGCGTGACCTCGTCCACCCGCGGATCGTGAAACAAGTGACACGTGCCGCAATACATCCGGCCATCTTCAGCCAGGGGGAACTCCACTCCGATCTTCTCTTTTGGCGGCAACAGCGCCTGCACGTCGCTTGCGCTTGCCCGCAAATGCTCCACCGAGCCACTGTGCAGCGTTCGGTCGTGGCAGCTCAAACACGTCTCCTCTTTCGACGAGAGGAGGTTCTTGTCCTCGTCGTGACAAATTGCGCACTTTTCTTCGTCTGGCTCGCCGTCAGGGCGCAACATCCAGTGCGGATTTTCGTCGTTCGCGAATCCCCGAACGGCCAAAGCCAACAAGACCGCCAAGAACACGAGCCTACTACCCAGCTTCATTGTCCGACCCCGTTGTCCCCGTGGCATTGTGCGCAACTTGCCTCCCCTTGGTTCCGCACCACGCTGCGAATGAAGGGCAGATCCAAGTCGGGGATACCGGTACGATTCACGAGATGAAGCTTGTGGGGCGGGTGACAGAAAAAGCAATCTGCCCGGCCCCAACCTGCAGGGTGTTCCTCCGGAACCAACACGAGCCCGGCTGGAGACTCGAGCAAGTTTCCGTAGTTTTCTCCTTGGGGAACGGCATCTTCGCCACAGCCCAGGAGCAATGCAGTGGCCACACACCAGGCCGCGATCCGCTTCATCCTGCCCCTCCAACACCACTGAGCCGGTGGCACTGGATACAAAAGTCGGCCCGGTGGCAACTGCTGCACTGCACCGGATTGGCCCATGCTTCGATGGAGTGAAAGAAACGGAACCCCCGCTCGTGCACGCGAGTGTCAATGGTGTCACGGCGGGCGTGACAGTCCAAACATTCTTGCTGATGATGGCAATCCTGGCAGCGGTCGCCGTCGCCATGACTGGCGGCGGCATGGGCTGCCTGCCACCCGGCCCGATGGTCATCGGGCAGAAGCGGCCAAAGATTCCGATGGCAGGCGAGACACCGGCGTGGCGCACTCAACATCTTGTCTTCCCCAGGTAGGTGGCATGAGTGGCAGGCAGCGCTGCGGGGGTGGACTGCATAAGCCGACAACATTTTTGCGAGGTCTTCCTCATCGGTCTCGATCCGTAACGCAAACGAATGACAATCCACGCAGGCAACTCCCTTGGCACGCAGCGCCTTGCGGTGAAGCCCATGGTCGAAACGTTCGCGCGCCTCCCGCGTGCTCCGGCGGGAGACCGATTCCGCCCGCGGCTGGAGATAAGCACCCGTAGGCAGCCATCGACGGCACCCAGCCGTGATGCTTGCACCCAAGGCGCTAACGACGATTGCCCACACGGCAACAGACTTCACCCTGCCCAGCCTCCCGGATATCGCAGCAGTGGCCGCTCTTGGGTGGGTGGCAGCCAGCCGTTGTGGTAGTGCACGTTGTAGGTCAGAAACAACCCCAGACGAAACTCCTGATCGAACCGCGGCGAGCGATTCCCCTCGAAGTTGAGTTCCATCAGTAGTCCTCGGGCCAATTCATATCCCACACCGATGCGCCCGCTAACAACGATGTCGTCTTCGTTGGTAATCTTCTCGAAGCGGGCAACCTCGATCTTCGTGCGAAACAAAATGCGCTGGTACACTCGGTTTTCGTAATACGCTCGCAGGGCGTACAAATTGCCTCCGCGGCTGTCGGTCACGGCAAACTCCGAGCGCACCACCTCCAAGCCGTCTCCCTCGGGCAGCCACACCACGCCCACACTGCCCCGGTTTCCCTCGGTGGATTGGCCAGTCGCGTCTTCGAAGGTTTGAAACCCATAATCCAGTGACCACCACACCCCTGGTCGCCATTGATACTGGATTCCACACCGTGCCTGTTTGAAGCTACTCGAAGAAAACAGGGAAAACAGCGGGTCGACAAAGCGATCCAAGCCGGGGAGTGCGGCGGCTGACCGATCTTGAGGCCGGTAATAACTCCCTTCGATGCGGGCGAACAGCCGGGGATGCGGAAGAAAACCCCCACCGGCGGTGAACTGCTGGACGCTGCGCTCGGCCGTATCGTAGGTCACCAAGGCATAGGCCTGGGGCTGAGACCGCCAACGGCGGAGCGCCTGCGCCCAGGTCGCACTAGCGAGCTGGTTCAAACGGCGTTGTTCCCGCTGCAGTTGCGCGAAGCTCAGCACCACCTGCCCCAAGGAAGCCGAACGCAACCGGGCAGAGCCACCGAAAATCTGCTCGTCTTGGGAAACAATCTCCGAACCTTGGAGCGGCTCGAAGTAACGAGGTTGCCCACCAAAGAGGGAAAACGCCACGGGCCCACCGCGGTCAAAACGCAACCGACCCGCGTCGACGACATACAGCGCACCCGGCATCTCATCGAGAGTTTGCCGCCCTAGGGAAAGCTCGAAACCGCGGATCGGCAAACGTGCGTAGCCGAGGTAAAAGTCCGTGGCTCCGTCGGCTCGGCTCCAATCCCGTGCCAGCCGGAAGTACGTTTCCGCGCCAATCCCGTGATGCAGGTTCGTTCCGACCACTGCACCGTAAGCGTTTGTCGGGGCTTCGGTGGAATCCAGCCGCTGGCCCTCCCGCACTTGGCTGTTCACCAAAGCCGCTCCGGAAACGTCGAGGGCTTCTACCGGACTGCTCCGCAGCAGTTGGATGGCAAGCCACCCAAGCACCCATGTTCGCGGCAATCGCATGCGACTCCCCGCCAGACTCGATCGACCCCGCTCCTCACCCGCTAAACCTGGTAAAGCTGGCTGGATTCGGAGCTGGGTTCAGGTCTGACCGCTCACCATCAAAACACCCGTGCGTGCACCCCGGAAACGGGGAAGGAGCGGCCTTCCGCGTGGCACACCGCGCAAGCCTCGTGCCCGGCCGATGTGGTTTGTGTGGCTGCGTGCGCCTTGGCAACTGCACTGTCGTGACACGAGGTGCAAGCGGAAGTAATTGGCCCCTCCCGGCCATCGATCACCTCGTTGCCCGTCGCTGGGTCTAGATGAGCCAGCACGGCGCCGCGGGCCTGCCCTGGGAATGGTGGGATCAAGAACGTTCCCGGTAGGTGGCACGTCTGACAGTTGCGGCGGTCACCGGGATAGCGCACCTCAGAGAAATCGAAGCGGGTGAAGTTCGTTGGAGGCAGCCCGAAGCCGTACACGACGTATGGCTTTTGTTCCAACTCCTCTCCGGTGTGAATCTTGTGAATGAGCACTTTCATGTCGATGGCGGCGGTCGCATCCCCTGCCGCCACGGCCTGAGCGTCGCGGCGGCGACGGGCTACGTCGGTTTGGTTGGGATTATGACACATCACGCAGTACTCGATCGTATTGCGCAAATTCCCGTGCACGCTGAAGTCCACGGAAAAATCCCCGTGGCATTGCGAGCAACGTTGATCGTCGACCACTTCGCGCCGCACCACCGGGCTCGAACCGTCGACGCTGAAAGTCACCACCGCGTTGCGCGCTGCTTCTTGCCACACCTTCGGTCCAATCGGCTCTACCGCCCGAAGCGTAACCTGCCGACGTGCCTCGGCACCGAGGCTCCATGTGCCGCGGGCTTCTGACGGAATGGGGAACGGGAACTGGTAGGTAAACGTGCCAGTTTCGTCCGGCCCCGAAAGGGAACCAGCAGCACCTGCCCCTACAGCGGTCGCGACGAGCATGTTGGCATATTCCGTGGTCGGCCCGCTGATGGTGAAAGCCACGCGGTTAAAGCCGGACAGGTCTCTCAACGCGGTGCCGTTTCGATCCGTGATCTGGAAGCTCACGGTGGGAGTGTCTCCGGCGGCGTGGTTGGTCAACCCACGGATCTGGATTCCTAGGCCCGCCAGTTGGCGCGACCGGCCAGGAACCACGTGGGAACCCGCCACGGAGACGTCGAACTCACGGCCCGAGTCGGCTTCGTGACAGAATGCGCAGTCGCCGTCTTCAAAGCCCCGCCCTTGAAAGTGGTTCGTTCCAGGGGGACCTACAGCGGTGGCCACCGTGGAGGGATTCACGTCGTCGTGGCACGAGGTGCACGCGGCACTGCTTGGCCGCGTGAGGTGGTAGTCGGCCGTGGGCCCTTCGCTGTGGCACACAGCGCAATGCTCGATCGCCCGTGGGAAGCCCACGCCCACAATGCGGCCGTCGGAAAGTTTTTCCGCGAACACGATGTCGCGACGCTGAAAGCCACTGTACAGCGCGTACTGCGTTCCCGGCGGACCGTTCACGATCGAAGGCAGTTCTTTGCCTCGATGAATCTTATGCACCATGACACCCAAGTCGACGCTGCGCCCACGCTGGTCTACCGCTTCGTTCGTGTGACACACGGCGCACAAACGCACTTCTCGCCGATTGCCATGAGCTACCAGCGGATCGTGACACTGGTTGCATTGCGCCGTGGTGCTGCCCGCGCGAATTCGGGGCGTACCGCCATTGGGCACAAAATCGAACACGGGATTCGAACTCCGCTGCACGCCGTCGAGTAGGCGGTCGACCTGCATGGCCACGGTGTAGGTGGCATCCGCAATCACGCTGTCGACGGTGCGCCGAAAGGTGTAGCGGTAGAGGCCGCGACTGGGATCCAGCGTTTCCAGCGTGCCACCCGAGTCGAAGGCTGGGCGCGTACGGTTGATATCGTTCACATAACGATCGAACTGACGGCCGAATTCGCCGCCCCCGGAATACTCCTCCACATGGGCGAGGGTTAAACGGACTCGGGCCTCGAGCGGATTTTGCGTGGCCGCCAGCACGGGCCGCAACGGAACCCCGGCTTCGTCGGTCAGTGTAAAGGTCACTCGGAGGCGCCCGTTCTCATCGAACGCCGCATCCACAATCGCCGATTTTACGCCTTGACCTACAGGCGTCGGCCATGTGGCTTCCGTGGGAGTTGGGGATGCTGTGGAAGTGGGCGAAGCCGGCAACGTCGGCGTTGGCGTTGGTAGCTCCGGAGTGGTCGCCGTGGGTGTAGGCGTCGGTGGTACGGTGGTCGGCGTCGGACTCGCAGCAGGGCAGCCCTCCAGTGCGGCCACCACCGCGCGCAAAATCTCCTCGATGACTACGGCGCCGTCACCGTCCGCGTCTGCCGCCGGGCAACTGCCCGGACCCGCCGCGCCCAACGCAATGTTCACCGCTACCACAATCTCATCCACGCTCACTTCGTTGTCGCCGTTGCAGTCCCCAACACAAACTGCCTGAGCCGTGGACAAGCCCAAAGCAACCGCGCAAAAGAGAAAGATCACCCATCTCGTTGTGCCGCCTACGTATGGTCCAAGTCGTCGCATCTTTGTCTCCTTTTCCATTCGCCACCCTCGCAATCGACTTGCCGCGGTTTGCACTTGGGTTTGCAACCCTTGAAAACTAGCGGCTTCACAGGCCAGCACCTTTGCCCTTTAAACGGCCTTACACTGTCTCTCTGCCACACTCGGGACAACCCGTAAAGGGGTTCATTCCTCGGAGTACGAAACCTGTCTGTATTCCGTACCCCGTTGTGTGGTAGGAAACGGCTCCGTATGAGTCGGGGGATTCGGGTTGCTCGGTGGTTGGTGGTTGTGTCGGCTTGGCTCGCCGCGGCGCCGGCGTACGCCCTATGCCCCGGCGACTGCGATGGGGGCGGCGAGGTCACCGTGGAGGAAATCGTCACCGGAGTCCGCATTGTCTTGCAGGAAGAAGCAATTGCCGCGTGTGCGGCCATGGACACGAATGGCGACGATCAAATTATGGTGGACGAAATTGTACGCGCAGTGCGCGCCTTACTAGAAGGTTGTCCTGGTCCGGTGGTGTACTACGATCGGGACGACCGCCGCCGTACCAATCCGTTCCCGGATGATTTTTGGGTTATCGAGGATGCAAGCCAGCGCACCGGGGTTCGGCTCGATATCGCGGCTCCGGCGGCAACCGCCGATGTGAACGGTATTTTTCGGATTCTCCTGCGGGAGGTCAATCGCCTGGACGGCTTTAGCCCGATTGCTCACTTCGTCGTCGAACTCAGCGAAGCGCCCGACTTGCGTTCACTTCCGCTTTCGCCCACAGAGTCCTTGGAGCGGGGGCGTAGTTTGGGCCTTTTCGATCTCACGCCGGGTTCACCCACCTTCGGCCAGCGCATTCCATTTCGGGTGTTGGTTCGCGACGACGTCAGCGTGCTGGGGCTCCGGAGCCACACTTTGCTCATTTTCCCCTCGATCTCCCTCTCTCCAGGGGGCCGCTACGGGCTTGTTGTGGGTGCGCCGCTCAAATCGGCAACGGGGGAAGCTTTTCGTCCCTCGCCCTTTTTTCGGCGCGCACTAGGGCCAGAGCGGCCCGACGACAGTGCCGCGCTACGCAAAGTGCGAAGGCTTAGCCGCGAGGTTCTCGCCACCGTGGCCGAGCGCGAGCCAGAGCTAGCCACCTCGGCAACGCTGGCTGTGCGCATTTCCGTGCGCACCATGGACGACATTGCCAGCGACCTTCTGGCCATCAAGGCACAAGTGGAAAGCGCACCGCCTCCGCGCTTCGAGATTACCTCCGTTACCCCGGAGTCATCCCCGACCAGCGCGGTCGCAGCAATCGTGCGCGGAACGTGGGAAGCCCCCGACTGGCGCGATGGGTTGTATTTGGCGCGCGATCCAAGTGGCCGCCCTCAACAGACGAAGACAAACCGTGTAGGCTTCGTGTTGGCGCTGCCGAAAACGAGCTTGGAGCAACCCGCGCCCATCACCATGTATCAACACGGCAACCCGGGCAGCGCGGAACGGGAGGTGCCGATCGAGGCGCGGGATTATCTGGCTGGATCTGGGTTTGCGGTGGCAGGCTTCACCGACAATTTGAACCGCGAAGTGAGTGCCGGAGCCCAGAACCAGGAGGAGGCGATCACGCGGCAAGTGACTGCCGTGTTCTTTGCCCTTGTCCAAAACCGCCGGATCCCCGATTACTGGGTAGAGCTGAACGCGGAGCAGCTTGCCTTTATCCGGCTGCTCAAGAGCCTCGGATCCCTGGATGTGTTGCCTGTGGGTGCCCCCGACGGGGTTCCCGATGTCGACCCCAGCCTGCCTTTGACGTACGTGGGTATTAGCCAGGGAGCCAACTACGCACCGGGGCTTTTGCCTTACGCACCGGAAATTAGCGCGGCAGCGCTGGTGGTCGGCGGAGCCCGTCTAACGGAAACCCTGATTCATCAGCGGCCCGACGACTTTGTCCGCGTTCTGGGGCAAGTATTCCCGAACATGACGGCTGCCGATATTTGGGTAGCGATGTCGCTGTTTCAGCATGGGTTCGACCGACAAGACGAACACAACCATGGGCGATTCCTGTATCGCCAACCCCTGGAAGTTTTGGGAACCCGCAAGAAACCCAGCATTCTCCTGACGGAGGGCCTCGATGACTCTTTGGTACCGAACCACACCACCGAGGCCCTGGCTTGGCTCATGGGACCCATCCCTCACCTCGCTCCAGTGCAACGGCCGGTGCCGTTTCTCGAGGTTACCCACGACCTAGTCCAAGCAAACATCGATGCTCGCACCACGGCTGCGTTTTTCCAGTTCGTACCCACGGGCATACCGGGATTGCCACCGACTCCAGGCTGCGCTGCCTTGCCACCGGCCATCGGCGGCGAGGGACACTACTGTGCCCAAGACGCTCCAGAAGCACGCCGGCAGCGAATCGAGTTTTTGCGCTCGGCCCTCCAAGAACCCGCCCCGCGAATTATCAATCCGTTCCAACCGTGAGCGCGCCCACCATCACGGCCAAAGGTTTGTTGCAAAGATGGTGCTGCCTAGCCGAACCAAAACGACCGCAATCACCAACCGAGGGCTTTCTTCGAACCACGATTGAGCAGGCAAGCTCGGGCCGGATCCAGGTTTTCTGGCAGGCCGCACCCTTCGGTGACCAGGCCGGCTTAAGCCGGCTGTCGCCGCAAAGTTCAAGCGTACTGCCGTGGGGAAACGACGTAAGACAATTCTCCCCAGTGAGATCGTGACACCACCTCTTTTGGCCTCCCGGAGGAGTCATCTCTCGTGATCCGACTTGCCAACTGCAAGTACGCCGCAGTGTTCGAGCTCAAAGATCTTGCGTTAACCCCTCGCGGCTTCGAGGAACGTAAGGATTGCTTCCGAGGCGGCCAGAGCAGCCCTGGCCCACGGGCCAGCATTGGGGCAGAAAGCATCCCTTGTTGCGCGCGGTGCTCGTTTCCTGGCAGTGTGTGAAGAGGACTAACCGCCGCCTGCTGTTTCTGGGCGCACCGAAGTGTCGTCGTCCAGTCCCGCGCTCCCGGCGCACAGTCTTGGGTGACCGTTACCGGCAAACTTCCTTGTAGAGAGCATCGAGGCGGGCACGGAGTTCGTGGTCACTCAGACCTGGCATCGCCGGCTTTAAGTCGCGCAAGCGCGAGCACGCTGCTTGCGTGGCGCCGGCTTCGCGATCGAGCCTGGCCAATTGATATTGGCCTTCGTACCACGGCTGATCGCCAGGGCGTGCCGCTTCGGTGTAGCGTTTCCAAAGCTGTAACGCCTCGTCACGCTGCCCCCGCGCTTCCACCAGCCGTGCTAAGGCGCGAAGCAATGGCAGCGAGTTTGGCTTAGCGTTCAGTGCTGCACGGTAAATGGCCTCGGCACGTTCTAGGTCGCCCGTGTTTTCGTATAGCCGCGCTAAAGTGAGTTCTCCGGCTTCACTCAGCGCCCGGGCCTCAGCCAGCCCCCGATACAATTGCAGCGCTACACGCTGTGCAGCCACATCGGCGCTCGCATCGCCGCTGTTTCGGAGCGCCGTTCCCTTGCGAATAAACTTCACCGCCAGGTTTTCCACCTCTTCCCTGCCGTACTGCTGGATCAAGACGGCTGCGGCGCGAATGGCCTCGCGCTCCGCTTCGGCGAAGCGGCCGAGTTCGGCCCAAGCCAGTAAGCGAAGCCGCGCCACCGCGGGAAACAACTCCGGTTGTTGCGGGTACCGCTGCTCGAAACCATCGAGTGCTTGCGCAATGGACGACCAGTTCGGCTCCGCCTGCCAACTTTGCCACGCCGCATCGAGAAGGGTGAGCTTGGCGCGCATGTTCACCAGCGTCGTTTTTTCCATCGACTTCTTTTCTTCCGCTTGCTCCAGCGCGGTCCGCAAAGCACGGAGTTCTTCGCCGATTGCTCGCATGGCATCCTCGCTTGGCCGACCACCGGTGCCGAGCAACGTCACCCGGCACTGCAACGCGCCAAAACGGGCCCGTAAGGTGAACTCCGCGTCTGCGCGGACGCGGCCGAAATACTCCAGCGCCTCCTTGCACTGCTGGCGTCGCTGCAACAGTTCACCGAGGCGGAAGTACGCCTCGTAAGCGAAACGGTGCTCTGGAAAACGCTCGGCATATTCACGCACAGCACGTTCGTACTCCGGGCTGTCGGCAAGTTCCGGCTTTTCGGCTGCAAGCTTCTCCCGCGCTTTGAAGCGCAAGTACGCGGCTTCGGCGGCCTCGACTTGGCTCGGCATATTCAAGGCCAGCTCCAGTTCCCGTGCTGCCGCTTCCCACGAGCCAAGCTGAAAAAGGGCTAGGCCCAGCAAGTACCTGCGTTCCGCCTCGACCGCTGGGGAAAGGCGCGTGCCGGCCTTGCCCATGTCTTCTAAGACCTGCACGGCTTCGGAGAACTGCTTTTTTTGCAACATCATTTTCACCAGCTCGAGCCGGGCGCGGGGATTCGTAGCGTCCTGCGCGTATTTGGCCGGGTCGTCTACCGAGGCGAGCAGTAGTTGCTGGGCGCGGTCTTCCCATGCCCCACCGGCGCGTCGCACCCTTTCGAGAAGAGCTACGGCTTCCTTCCGCTGCCGTTCAGCCTCGATGCCGGCGTTTTTTTTCGCGAGTTCGAGCAAGGCTCGGGCACGAAGAAATAGCGGTCGTGGGTCGCCCGAGTCGCTGGTGGTCAAAGGTGCCGACACTTTGACCGCTTCGGCGTAACGCCCGTGGCGCACCAATCCATCCAACAGGGCCAGCCGCGCTTTGTGGCGACGGTCGGGGGGATTTTGCGGGTCCTCCGCCACGGCTTGCAAATCTTCGATAGCGGCTTCGAACTCCCCCAGCTCGAGAGCGCACAAGCCCCGCCCGAACAAGCTTTCGCGCTGCAGATCGGTGCTTTTCTCGCCCCCGAGAAAACTCGAAAATCCGCTCGCGGCTTTCTCCAGCAAAGCCCGACGCTGGCTGCCTTCGAACAAGCGGGCGCCGTAAAAGCGCACCCAATTGAGGTAGTACAGCGCTTGCGCCCCGAGGGCTTGACCTTGGCGGTACTCGGGTGATTCGTACAATGCTTCCAGGTCGCCGTCCTCCTCGATGATCTTGCGTACCATCCGCTCGAGCTGGCCACCGGTTTTCTCGTACACCGCCTCGAGAGGTTGGCTTACCGCGCGGTAGGCTTCCAGCAACGCTGGCCGCTCTCTGGAGTCCGAACCGCTCTGCAGAGAGCGGTCCATAACGGCGATGAACTTGAGGGCCGCCTGTCCCAGTTGTTCGATGGCGGCGGACAAAGCTGCTGAGTCCGCCGGCGGTTCGCCCCCGTGCCAAGCGCTGGTGGCGCGCCGCACTTCCGCTTGAATGTCCGCCACGGACTGCGCTGCCACAACGCGTGGTGCGCCAAGGGCAGCGACCAAGAAGGCAAAGATCAGGGCCCCCCTGACTTTCCGCTTCACAGGAGCTCCTTGACGTACTTGGCCATTTCGGTCTTCCACCGCGAGCCGAAGGTGAGCTCGAGGATCGCCCGCATGAGCGCCTTGTTATTTCCCAGTTGCGTCATCTCCCCGCCACCGACCTTGGCCAATTCGCCAAACACTTTGGCTACTTCTTTGTAGTGTTCCGGCATGGGCGACGGCTGATATGGCTGACTTCCATGCAAGGACCGCCACATGAAGCGATCGAAAATTTCATGAGAGGGTTGCGTGACGTCGATGGCACTGAGGTGCCCACCCTGTTGGCGAAACTCGCGAGCAATCCGTTTCACTTCGTCGAGTTCCCAGGGGTGGGGTGGCGCGTCGCCAACGAGGACGATCACCTTTTTCGCTTGTTTCCGCCACTTGAGTTCGTGCACTGCCGTATCCAGTGCATCTTTCACCGCCTCTTCCCAGTCACCGCCGCCCCCTGCCTGGATGGTCGAAAGGAACTCGAGCAGCTTTTGCGTGTTGAAGCTCAGATCCGTCCACTTCACGACATAGTCGTCGCCCTGATCCCGGAAAACGACAATGCCCACCCGCGTGGTGGGCACCAAGCGTTGCAGAGTGGCCACGAACTCCTTGAGTCGGCCTCGCACCTCGTCGATGACGAACTGCATACTGTGAGTCGTGTCGATAACGAGCACCACGTCGAGTCCAACCTTGCGCAGGCCACCAACGTATTCTCCGAAACGGCCACCGAGCCCGCCGATGCCGCCACCCCCGGCGCCGAACGAGATCGGCACGGCCATGTCGACAACGGGACCGCCAATTTTGGGTCCGAAACCACCGATGCTCGGCAGCTCCGGAGCACGCACACCTTGCACACTCGGGCTTCCCGCTTGAGCGCGTTGCGGCAGGGCGGTTTCTGGTTTGAGGGCGCCTGCGACGTCGCGCAATGAATCCGCACCCTCGAAAATCTCTTCCCCTGGTACAGCCTCTTCCTCGACCTTGACCCGAATTTCCTCGATCTTCTTCACCACCGTAAGGGTCACCGTCGCAAAGAGAAACAGCAGGCCTAGGTGAACAATCCCCGATACCACGAACCACTGGGCCGTGCGACGAGGCCGCGAGGCCCACGGGTCGAAGGGTGTTTGCCGAGGCGGTGGGGGTACAGCGGCCATAGAGAAAAATGGCGTCAGTTTGCGCGGCGCCGTTCCGCGGCAATGGCGATTTGCGTCGCACCTGCCTTCTGCGCCAAGGAGAGAATCTTTACCGCTTGCCCGAACAACACCTCGCGATCACCCTCCAGCACCACCGGCACATCCGGCCGTGACTGAATGAGCTGGCGCAAGGTGTCCTCGAGTTGCTCGTACGGCGTAAGCTGGGCGTTCACGTAAATGTCGTTCTGAGGTGTGACGGTGATTGTGATCTCTCGTGGTTGCGCGGCCGTCGAGTCGACCTCGGGTAAACTAATCTTCGCGCCCGACTCCACCATGGCAGCGCTCGTGACCATGAAAATAATGAGCAACACGAGGAAAATGTCCGTCAGCGGAGTGATGTTAATCTCGGACACGATCCCTTTGAGCCCGCGGTGTCGGGTACTAAACGCCATGAACCTTCCTCCCTAGGTGGATGGCGTCGAGCACACGATTGCAGGCAATGGTCAGCGCGGCTTCGATGCGCTCGATCTGGGTTTGAAAAAAGTTGTAAAACACCAGCGCCACAATGGCGACGCCAAGCCCCAATGCTGTGGCAACGAGAGCCTCGGAGATTCCCGCAGCCACGACGGAAAACCCGCCACTGCCCATCACCGCCATGTTGTGAAATGCCTTGATGATCCCGACCACCGTGCCGAACAAACCGATAAACGGCGCCGAGCTACTCACGGTGCCGAGCACCCACAAAGGTCCTTTCAAGGCCTCGATTTCCTCGAACCGTTTGTCTTCCGTGAGGTCGGAGAGGTATTCCAGCGAGTCCGACGCATGGCGCGCGATCACATCCGCGAAAATGCGCCCCGCAGGCGTGGCTGCTTGCGCCTGGACTGTTTGCAAAGCCGATTGAAAGTCTCCGCTTTCGAGGGGGCTTCGAATCGCTTCGGCCAATTGCAAGGTTCGCGGGATGATTCCGCGTAACGACCAGGCACGCTCGAGAATGATCGTCACCGTAGCCACGGAAAATGCCAGCAAGGGGTAGGTGGCAATCCACCCTTGCTGGATCATGTCAAGGACACTCAAACCTTCCACGGGGTTTCCTCCTGAAAACGGGCATTGTGCTCTGCCGCTAGAGCGACCAATTTCATTGGACCGAAATTAGCGAGGGGCACGCTCGAGCGCGATACGGGCTAAGTGAGTCCGCCCACTGCCGTGTTGGTGGGAATCCAGACCTGAATAACGACTTGTCAACACTCGCGCTGTCGGCTCGTACCCGGAACGCAATCGACCGTCAACCAGACTTCGACGCATCCGTTCTAAAGGGTTGCCTATGTGGTTCGCTGGGCACTCTCAATGGCGAGGGGCAAACGCCCGCGCATGGCCACGGGCCCACATCCAGCCGGGCGCAAGATGAAATTTTGCTTGCTTCGACCTTGCACCCTTGTTACGCGCTGGCTCAACCCATGGGGTTGGAAGAGGAGCGGAGCGGACGGTTGCGGCTACGTTTTTGGGGGGTGCGAGGGAGCTATCCGACTCCGGGGGCTGGCACCGTGCGCGTCGGCGGGAATTCCGTTTGCATGGAAGTGCGTGCCGGCAGACTTTGCCTGGCCTTTGACGCTGGCACTGGCCTCATCGGCTTGGGGCGGCAACTCGTGCAAGAGCGCACCCGTGGCACCGTGCACATCTTCCTGAGCCATTACCACCACGACCACATCGAGGGCTTGCGCTTCTTCCAGCCGGTGTACGACCGGCGTTGGCACACTGTTGTATACGGACCATCTTTGCCTAGGGCACGGGTGGACCGCGTTCTTTCCCGCAGCATGGCACCACCGTTTTTTCCCGTGTCGCTCGAGGAGTTACCAGGCCGGGTGGAGCTTCGACCCCTCAAATCTGGCTCGACCATCCGTTTGGCATCGCCGAGCCCGGTACAAGTTCTCACTCGGCTCAGCACAGCCCATCCCAAACTCGGAGTGGCCATTTACCGCATCGAGGGCAATGGCGGCGCGGTCGTGTACGCCACCGACATCGAAAGCGCCCGCGGAGGTTTTGCTGACGTGGTGGAGCTTGCCCGCGGAGCCGATGTGTTGGTGCACGATGCCCAATACACCGAAGACGAATACCGCGATGCCCTTCGGAGCCGCGTCGGCTGGGGCCACAGCACTGTGGCCATGGCCTGCGAGGTTGCCCGTGCAGCGGCGGTCAAGCTCCTCGTCCTCTATCATCACGACCCGAGCCACAGCGACCGCCTCATGCGCGTGCTCGAACAGGACGCCCGCAAGCGGTTTCGCTCGACCATTGTCGCCCGCGAGGGCTTGGAGCTGACCGTGGAGTAGGAGAGCCGATTCCTGCTGATTTTTTACACCGAAGAAATGTCACCGTGCCGCCATCTTTTCCTTGCACGCTTTCCTTAGTTCTTCACTTTTCCGGCCTCGGCACGTTGGCATCTCACTGGCTTCTGGAGTGAGTCAAATGAGGAATTCGTCCTACATGCCCCATCCTTCGCGAACCGCGCGCTCGCTGTCATCCCGGCAAGCAGCAGGTGGAGTCCTGCGTGAAGGGCAACTACGCACACTCACCCGGGTTTTCCGAGGCATCGT
>BEIG01000045.1 GCA_002898795.1 bacterium HR30
GTGGCCGGCTCGCTGCGCCGTGCGCTGGCGACGGCGCCAGCCGCGGCCTCGGTTGACGAGACTGTAGGTTAGTGCCCCTCGCGTGCACGGCGGACACCTTTTGGAGTCTGCCCACAGCCGGGCTTCGGTTTGGTAGAGACCAGCACTGGCTTGCACGTACCCGTTTTCTGCGGCAGCGCCCCGGCTTCTAATGCATCTTAGGGTTGCGATATTCCCGCCAAGACAGAGAGGCTCTCCCCTTGCGCTCCAAAGTCGCGCGACTCCGAAGCACGCCTGATTGCATGGCAGACGCGCAACTCGGTTAAGCGCGTGCGCTTTGCCTTTTCGGGCCGGAGGGGGTGGCGTGGTTTTTTAAACACGGCTCGAGAATGGAGCCCGCTAGCCTAAGGGAATGCTGATCGAGCTAGGTCACCGGTGGAAGGGTGGCACCTCGCAGGCGGCACCGCGCGGCGGGCGCAGTTCCCTTGCTAAAGCGCTGATGGGCGTCGGGTACGCTTGAACTTGGCTGTTGCAAAATTCGGGCGGGTGGGGCACATCGGTTCCAAGCCGTGGAGGGGAGACTAGGGTCCATGCCTCGCCTATCGGTGCTGAGCGCCGCGTTCGCTCTTTTCGGGGGACTGGCAACGAGCGCGTCGTCCGAAGTTCGAGCCCAGCTCGCATGTGCTTACGTGGCAGGGCCCGGTACTCTGACGGCTATCGATTTGCCGTCTGCAGAGTTCGCCTATCGCATCCCGTTTGGCCGGATCTGGCCAGACGCGTTGGCCGTTTCGCCCCAGTACGGGCTCGCTTTCGTGGCTGGGCGGAAATGGTTGGATCCTTTGGATCGCTGGGGCTTTCCGCTGCCTGAGGGCTCTGACGAGGTGGCTTGGTCTGGCGTTGTGGCTGTGGACCTCTCGAGCGGGCGCACAACCGAGCTGGCAATGCAAGGCGCCGACAGTCTGCTGGTCGATCCCACTGGGCGGCGTTTGCTCGTTGCCCGTGCCGGCGACAGTCGAATCTTCTCCTTGCCGTGGACAGAGGAGAGCGCGAGCGTGGCCGTGCCAAACTTGCGGGCTGCAGTTTTTTCCGACGACGGAGCCCAGCTCTTCTTGGCCACAGCGGAAGCTGCGCAGCGGATAGTAATTGTCGATACCGAGTCTGGCTCGGTGGAGCGAGAGCTGACGCTACCGAATTCGCTCAACGTCGCTGGGATGGTCAAAGTGAACGGAGAACGCACGCTGATTCTTCAGCCTGAGCGTACCGCTGCACTGTTGGAGTTGGACCTTGCAACGGGTGTGTTGGGATCGTCGCTCAGCTTCGAGGGAGACGCCTACTGGCTCCGCTTCGACGGCGCGTTGCGGGTACCGCTGCTGGCTGCGGCTTACCGGCCAGCGGGAAAACCACCCCGATTGCAGTTCATCGACGGATCCAGCCTCGAGGTGATGGCTCAAATAGATCCAGCGTTGGAAACCCTGGAGGGATCGATCGGAACGGTACCGTTCGACGTGGCGGTGTCCGCGGGTGGCGAGTTCGTGGTCTTAACGGGCGAAACCAGCTTTTATTCGATCCCAGAAGATCCGGTCGTTCACGCCTCGTTTAGTGTCCACTACCGCACCAACGACCAATCGGTATCGGTACATCGCCCCTCGGTTGGTCCGTTCGGTCGGCCGCACGTAGCCCTTTTTCCCCAACCCTGTCCAGAGTTGGCGCCTTGCGCCGGCGATTGTGACGGGGACCACCGTGTTAACGTGGACGAGCTTGTGGTTCTCGTGAACATCGTCATGAGAAGAGCCAGGGCGCGAGGATGTTTAGCTGGTGACCAGTCGGGGGACGGGGTGATTACGGTCGACGAAGTGATTGGCGCAGTGAGTCGGGCCCTCGACGGCTGTTAAAAAGGGCTCCGTTAGGAAGATCAGAGCGGAACCCCGCCGCGGCCCACGCTGGACGTCGGGAACGTAGTACCACCGATGATTGAAGTCCTGGAGCAGTGCGCAGAGAGCCTGCGGCAAGCAGCCCAACGACTTCTTTCGATGGCTCTACACGTCGGCAAGAGGTCGTGCAGAGGAGATGCCCCTTTTCTGCAATGCGCGACGGGCGTAAAGGAGGCGCATGCTGGGAGCCCTCGCACCGGTCATGCTCAAGAGAACGGGCCTCTCGTCGGCGCCGACGGGTAGCTCCGCGGCCTGGGCAGGGTGGCTCCGAACGATGAGTTTGTTTTTCGTCCTGGTGCATCTCGTGGGAGCTTTCGCGGGATGCGGGGATGATGGGGAGACTACCTTACCGCCTGAGTCGCCCATCGTTGGCCGACATCCCGCGTTCATCACGGATACCGAGGGGCGCGCGTTGTTGCTGCGGGGCATGAACGTCAGTGGCTCGGCCAAGGACGACCCCCAACGCATGCCATGGGTGGGGCGGGACGATTTGCGGCGGCTCAAGGGTTGGGGCTTCAACGCAGTGCGTTTGTTGATCTTTTGGGATGCAATCGAGCCTCAACCGGGGCTGTATGATGAATCCTACCTCCGCCGGGTGCGAGAGCGGGTCGATTGGTGTGCCGAGGCCGGCTTGTGGGTCGTGCTGGATATGCATCAAGACGTTTACGGGAAGTACGCCTTCGACGGCAAACCATTGGGGTTCGATGGGGCCCCCGCATGGGCTGCGCGCACCGACGGGCTGCCCCACCGAATCATCGATCCTTGGGCACTGACGTATCTCCAACCAGGTGTCCGCCGCGCCTTCGACAACTTTTGGAGCGAGACGGGGCCGCATGCCGATGTGCAACAGCACTACCTCTCCATGTGGCAGTTCGTGGCGCGATTTTTCCGCGATCACCCGGCGGTGCTGGGCTACGATCTCATGAATGAACCGTTTGCGGGTAGTGCCGCTTCAGCTCAGTGGGGGCCGCTCCGCGTGGGTGACCCAGAGCGCTCCCGGGTGTTCGAGCAAACATTGCTGCGCCGGTTTTATCTCCGGTTGATCGCCGCAATTCGTGCCGTGGATACCGAGAAATGGATTTTTTACGAACCGCTGGCCCTGCCTGCCAACAATGGAGGCCCTTCGTTCATCGGCAAGCTGGACGACCCCCGGGCTGGGTCGCCACGCTTGGTTTACGCGCCGCACCTGTACGGTATCGAGCCCGAGCTCAACAATCATTTCGACCCAAAGTCCACTCCCGAGATGGACGCTTGGCACCGACAGCGCAGGCTAGAAGTAGAGGCACTGGGCGAACCATTGATTGTGGGTGAATTTGGTCTCCCGTGGACCGCTGGAGGGGACCCAAAGGGTTACCTCCGGAAGACGCTTAGCGTCATCGACGATGTGGCCAGTGGCTGGTTCTACTGGTCGTACGATCCGGGCTCTTGGGGACCCGTTTACGGGCCCGCCCTCGAAGAAAGTCCTATCGTCGACCTACTGGTGCAGCCGTACGCATTACGTGTAGCGGGTTACCCGTTGCGTTTTGGGTACAACCCCGATGAACGTCGTTTCACCCTGGAGTTTCGCGACGAGCCTCGGGTGACTGCGCCAACCGAAATTTTTATTCCCTCGCGGGTTTATCCGCTCGGCTGGCGTTTCCGCATCGACTTGCCCGATGACTTGGTCCGTGCCCGCTGGTTTCCCGAAGAAGAGCTCTTGCGCGTCGAGTTACGGAAGCGCGGAGGGGTGCGGCAAATCACGATCGAACCACTGCGGTGAACTGGGCCCCTTGGTGACCTGGTCCGCGGGTGTTCCTTGACGCGCGACGCGTCGGTTGGTACCAGTGCCCCGCTTGGGCTGTGCCTCGCTGGGCTCCTAGGCGCTGTGAAGCGAGGTGCCCCAGCGTCGGTTCGAAGGCACGTAGCTCAGTGGGAGAGCGCTTCCTTGACGCGGAAGAGGTCGGCGGTTCGATCCCGCCCGTGCCTACTTTTGTCATGCAAGGCTCGAGCTGAGTTAGTAGACCGATGAAGATTACCTATCCAGACGGGAGTGAGATTGAGGCCGCTCCGGGCACGAGCGCTCGTGAAGCCTTGGAGGCTAAAGGGTTGCTGGCTCCGGACACGGTTGCGGCCAAAGTTGACGGTCAAGTCGTCGATTTGAGCCGACGGCTTGACCGGGATTGCCGCTTGGAGCCGGTGGCGGCCAACAGCCCAGAAGGCCTAGAGGTGTTGCGGCACTCCTCGGCACACCTCATGGCGCAGGCAGTGAAACGGCTGTTCCCCGAGGTCCAAGTGACCATCGGCCCAGTGATCGAGAATGGATTTTACTACGACTTCAGTCGCCAACAGTCGTTTACGCCAGAGGATTTGGAACGAATCGAATCCGTGATGCGCGAGATTATCCGCGCCAACTACCCCATCGAACGCGAAGAGTGGCCCAAGGAGCAGGCGATCGAGTTCTTCCGCAATCAAGGCGAGCAGTACAAAGTCGAAATCATCGAAGGGATCCCGGATCCCGTGGTTTCCGTCTATCGGCAGGGCGAGTTCACTGACTTGTGCCGTGGTCCCCACGTGCCGTCGACGGGATGTATTCGCGCGGTGAAGCTCACCGGGCTGGCTGGGGCGTACTGGCGTGGAGATGCGCGCAATGAAATGCTGCAAAGAATTTACGGCACCGCCTGGGCCACCCCTGAAGAGCTGGAGGCATACCTCAAGCGTTTGGAGGAAGCGAAGCAGCGAGACCATCGCCGCTTGGGGCAACAACTGGACCTATTTTCTTTGCACCCCATTTCCCCCGGTTCACCGTTTTTCCATGCCAAGGGGGCCGTTGTTTACAACCTTTTGATTCAGTTCATCCGCGCACTGTATCGCCGTTACGGATACACCGAGGTGATTACCCCCCTCATTTTCAAAACCGAACTGTGGAAAACTTCCGGCCACTACGACGCTTTCCGGGACGACATGTTCCTCATGCGGGTCGAAGACGAGGAGTACGGCATCAAGCCGATGAATTGCCCGGGGCACTGTTACCTGTACGCAACGCGCAAATATTCGTATCGTGATCTGCCGGTCCGCTTTGCGGACTTTAGTCGCTTGCACCGTCTCGAACCTTCGGGCACCCTGACTGGGTTGACCCGCGTACGTTCCATGGCGCAGGATGATGCCCACATTTTTTGCACGCCCGAGCAAATGGATGCCGAGCTGGATCACTTCGTGGCCATGACCCGCGAAGTGTACGATGCGTTCGGCTTTCGCGATGTTCGGGTGAGTGTGCAAACACGCCCCGAGAAGTTTCTTGGCCGACCAGAAATGTGGGAGCGCGCTGAAGCGGCGTTGATGCGGGTGGCGGAACGAACAGGTTATCCGGTGGTTTCGCTTCCGGGAGAAGGTGCATTTTATGGTCCGAAAATCGGTTTTGACGTGCGTGATGTTCTGGATCGCTCGTGGACCTTGGCCACCGTGCAGATTGACTGCGCCATGCCGGAGCGGTTTGGCTTAGAATACACAACCTCGGCTG
This sequence comes from bacterium HR30, assembly GCA_002898795.1. GTDB lineage: Bacteria > Desulfobacterota > Binatia > HRBIN30 > HRBIN30 > HRBIN30. Next base: position 5,407 of record BEIG01000045.1, read on the forward strand.
GCACTGCGGCTACTCCGGTGATGCTTCATCGCGCGGTGCTGGGCTCGATCGAGCGTTTCATTGCGCTGCTGTTGGAGCACACAGCGGGTGATCTGCCGATTTGGCTTGCTCCTGTTCAAGTGCGGGTTCTCACCCTGACGGATCGCCAGGAAGCGTACGCGAGGGACATCGTGGGTAAGCTCCAAGCCGAGGGATGGCGTGTGGAACTCGACGATCGTAATGAAAAGCTGGGCTACAAAATTCGCGAGGGGGAACTGCTGAAAATTCCGTATCTGTTGGTGGTCGGAGATCGCGAAGCAAAGGAATTCAAGGTGGCGCCGCGTACCCGCAAAGGAGGTGCTGAGCCGGCAGTAAGTGTAGAGGCTTTTATCGACCGCTTGCGGCAGGAGGCACGGCCGCCGGTGCCGCTTTAAGGGAAAGAAAGGAGCAGAAACCGATGAAACTCAAAACCAACCGCGGGGCAGCCAAGAGGTTCAAATTTACCGCCAGGGGCAAGATTAAGCGGAGAAAAGCCTATCACCGGCACATTCTGACCAGTAAGAGCCCCAAGCGGAAACGAAGTCTTCGGCAGCCAACGTTGGTAGACCCGACCAACGTAAAAGCCATTCGGCGCTTGTTGCCGTATGGTTGAGCCCGGCAACCTTGTGCACCGGGTTGTAGGGTGTTAGGCAAGGGCGCTTTATCGAAGGAGAAGCAAGATGCCGCGGGCCAAAAGAGGATTCAAGGCGAGACGACGCAGAAAGAAGATCATGAAGCTGGCTAAGGGCTACGTTGGAGGTCGTCGCCGCCAGTACCGCCAGGCTCGGGAAACGGTCGAGCGCGGGCTTTGTTACGCGTATCGGGATCGTAAGGTCCGAAAGCGGGACTTCCGCAGCTTGTGGATTGCGCGGATCAACGCCGCGGCTCGCCTCCACGGCTTGAGCTACAGCCAGTTTATTCATGGTCTGGGGAAGAGCGGCGTCGAGGTGGACCGGAAGGTATTGGCTGATATTGCCGTGTGTGATCCGCAGGCGTTCGGCCATTTTGCATCTTTGGCGAAGAACGCGCTCGGAGCTGCCTGAGTCGGCCTGGCCACCCTTCGCGGGCCGATCTTCCTCGAGGCGCTTTTGCCTGTATGCCCGCGTGTGGCGGTAAATGGCGAGGCGCAACCAGTTTATGTTGGAGGGTTTGGAAGGTCTCTACCAAGACGCGCTGGCAGCATTGCAAAAGGCCAAGTCTACCTCCGAAGTGGAGCAACTGCGGGTTCGCTACCTTGGCCGGAACGGCGAACTAACTTTACTCGTTCGCTCCTTGCGCGAGGTCCCGCCGGAAGAGCGTCCACGCGTCGGCGCGAGGCTCAATGCCGTCAAAGAAGCTTTGGAAGCCGAGATCCGGACGGCGCTCGAACGGGTGCGTGCGGATGAGGAAAGACAGGCCCTGGAACGAGATCGCGTGGATGTCACGGTTCCCGGACGGCGCCGCGCCTTGGGTGCGCTGCATCCAGTGACGCAAACCATCGAAGAGATTGTCGATATCTTTGTGGCACTAGGCTTTGAAGTGGCAACCGGCCCGGACATCGAAGATGACTACCACAACTTCACCGCCCTGAACTTTCCACCGGATCACCCCGCACGCGACATGCAAGACACTTTCTTTGTCGACGAATCGTACTTGTTGCGTACTCACACCTCGCCCGTGCAGATCCGCGTAATGGAAAGTCGCAAGCCGCCACTGCGCATTGTCGTACCCGGAGCGACGTACCGCCACGACGACGATCTCACCCACTCGCCCATGTTCCACCAAATCGAAGGCTTCTTGGTGGATGAGCGCGTTTCCATGGCGGATCTCAAGGGCGTGCTCACTTACGCGATGCGCGAGCTCTTCGGCCCCGAGACGCGGCTGCGGTTCCGTGCCAGTTTCTTCCCCTTTACGGAACCCAGTGCGGAGGTGGACATTGGCTGCTTGATCTGCGGGGGGCAAGGTTCCCAGTGTCGTGTTTGTAAGGGGAGCGGATGGCTGGAAATCCTCGGTGCTGGCATGATCGATCCGAACGTTTTCGCCGCAGTGGGGTACGACGCGGAGAAAGTCTCGGGTTTTGCATTCGGCCTCGGGGTGGAACGGGTGGCAATGCTTAAGTACCAGATCGCGGATATCCGCACGTTTACCACGAATGACTTGCGCTTTTTACGCCAGTTTGTCTGAGGCAGCCAAAGGATGCGGGTAAGCTGGAACTGGCTCAGAGAATTCGTGGAGGTCACCCTCCCTCCGGAGGTGGTCGCGAATCGGCTCACCCAAGCTGGGCTCGAAGTCGAAGCGGTCGAAGCTCTGGGTGGCGGATTGGACCATGTCGTGGTGGGAGAGGTCGTTTCGGTCTACCCGCTCTCGAACGGTTCGGACTATTTTTTTTGCGAAGTAGCGGCTGGTGGCGAACTTCCGGTGAGCGCGGTTAGCCCGTTTCCCTTGGTGGCTGGCGAGCGCGTGGCGGTGGCTTTGCTAGGTGCTCGGCTGCCGAGTGGGGCAGAGGTTCGCCTCGTCGAAGTGGGTGGTCGCCGTTCCGAGGCCAAGATATGCACGGAGGCGGATCTCGGCCTCGGAACGAACGATCAAGAGCCGCTGCGATTACCCTCAGAGGTTGCGCTGGGCTCGGCGATTGCGGACGCGCTCGGGTTAGCGGACACGATACTCGATGTCGCTGTCACTCCAAATCGGGGCGACTGCTTGAGTGTGTTGGGCATCGCGCGGGAAATTGCCGCTCTTACGGGTGCGCGTCTTCGTCGGCCCCGCATTCGTGTGGCGGAGCAAGGCGCCGCGACGGAAGAGTTTGTCCGCATCAACATTGCGCCCGATGCGGCGTGCCATCGTTACGTGGCGCGCGTGTTTACCGACGTTCAACTTGGCCCCTCACCGCTTTGGATGCAGTATCGGTTGAGGGCTGTGGGACTTCGTCCCATCAACAACGTGGTCGATGTGACCAATTATGTCATGTGGGAGCGAGGCCAGCCGCTTCACGCCTTCGACTACGATCGCTTGCCCTCCCATGAAATCACCGTTCGGCACGCTGCGGAGCGAGAAGAGTTCGTTACGTTGGATGGCGCAGTGCGGGTTATCGAGCCGGGCGACCTGCTGATCACAAGCGGCGACAAGACGATTGCCTTGGCAGGTATCATGGGAGGGCAGAGCACGGAGGTTACCGAGACGACGCGGCGGGTGCTGCTGGAAAGCGCGTGGTTTGTGCCTGCCTCGGTGCGGCGCACTGCCAAGCGATTGGGCCTGAAGACCGAGGCATCGTATCGGTTCGAGCGCGGGGTGGATATCGAAGGGGTCGCTCTGGCCGCGGACCGTGCTGGGGCGTTGCTCGCCGAGATTTGCGGTGCGCGCCCGAGCGCGGGCCGCGTCGACGTGTATCCCCGCCCACATGTTTCCGCGCCGCTTGCAGTGCGGATCGGCAGAGTAGAAAGCCTGCTCGGTACGCCCGTGAGTCGGCAGGAGATCGTCGGCTGCTTGCGCTCGTTGGGTTTCGATGTTTCCCCGGCGCCAAGGGGCACGGTGTCGGTGTTGCCGCCGAGCTACCGACTCGACGTGGAACGGGAGATCGACGTGATCGAAGAGGTGGCGAGAGTGATCGGTTACGACCGCTTGCCAGCCACGTTGCCGCGGAGTGTACTCGGTGGGAAAGGTCTAGGACCAGCCGAGCGAGTGTTCCGGCAGATTCGACGGGTGCTGACGGCCTTGGGTTTGTACGAGGCAGTGCCGCTCGCCTTCGCGTCTGAACAGGAAAACCACGACTTTCCTGGAATCGCTCCGGGCCGTCGCTCTGTGAGGTTACTCAATCCCTTGTCCCGTGACGATGCCGAGATGCGCTTGAGCCTTCTTTCTAGCTTGGCCAGGGTCGTGCGGCACAACCTAAGTCAGGGGGCGGAGGCCGTCCCGCTGTTTGTGTTGGGAAAGGTGTTTTGGCGAAGCGAGGAAGGTGGATATCAGGAACGAGTGCATCTGGCGGCAATGATTTGTCCGCGATTCGCGGAGCACGGTGTTGGATGGCGCAAAGAGCGGACCGAATTTGCCCACGTCAAAGGCCTGGTCGACACCACGCTGCAATTTTTGGGGGTTGCGGCTCCCCGGTATGTTAAGGCGCCTGAGGCAACGAGTTTTCACCCGGGGAAGGTCGCCTTCGTGGAGGTGGAAGGGCGCCGACTCGGCGTGGTCGGAGCATTACATCCACAACTGGAGAGGCGTTACGAACTGGTCTCCCCGTGCTGGGCGTTCGAACTTGACTTGGAAACGGGGCTCCAGTATCGTCGCGCCCGCTTTGTAGTTCAGTCGTTGCCACGTTTTCCCGCGGTAAAGCGCGACTTGGCCGTTGTCGTCAATGAGGGGTTCGAAGCGGGCGATGTGATTGATTTTATCCGGCAGTGGGAGCCAGGCACGTGTATCGTCGAAGCAGTGGAGTTGGTAGACGAGTACAGCGGTTCTCCGATCCCTCCGGGCAGCAAGAGTTTGACTTACTCGGTATGGTACCGTTCGCTCGATCGAACTCTGACCGACGAAGAAGTGAACGACGTGCACGCCCGGCTTTCCCAGGGGTTGGCGCAAAAACTGGGCATCCGGTTACGGTGAATCGAGCCGCAAGGGTGCAACGGGAGGAACGGTGACCCTCACCAAAGGGGACATCATCGAGTTGGTTTGCGCGCGTTTGCAGTGCTCACGCACGGAGGGGGCCGAGCTCGTAGAGGCTGTGTTCCAGCTCATGAAAGAGCGCTTGGAACGGGGAGAGAAGGTGAAGATTTCTGGCTTTGGGAATTTTACGGTCCGCGAAAAACGCGCGCGCCGCGGTCGCAATCCGCAAACGGGGGAAGACATCGTCATTCGCGGGCGCAAAGTCCTATCGTTCAAACCGAGTAACGTTTTCAAACGTGCAGTGAATCACCGGCCGGTGCGGAGCCGTGCGCTTCGCACGGCGGAACAAACCTGAATCCTGGTACTCGCCGGCGTCAACCCCGTGACTCCCATTTCACAAATTCGTACGCCGGCCCGATAACCGTAGTGGCCGTGATGGAGTTTCAAGAGAGTTCCTTCGGCACGCCCGTTGCTCAGACTGTGCAGCGGAGTACCTGACACATGGAAGCGGATCGAACGACGGCCTCAGTACTTGGAGAAGTTGCACGAACGTTGTTGCTTGCGCGGGTACTTTGGGGCCGGCATGCGAAGGTTCGGGTTTGCGATCTCACGGAAATTGTTGCAATGAACGAACGGCGGTTGCGCCGTGTGCTTTACGTCCTCTATCGGCAGCGCTGGATTTGGTACGACGACGATTGTGGGCTTGTTGGGCTGTCGGAACGTGGATTTGCCGCACTCACTGCCCGGGAGCACACGAACGTGGGTAGCGTCCAATGAGCCCAGAGCTTCAAAAAAGCCGAGTAGGCTTTGCAGGCGGTGACGTAGTCGCTATATGCGGGCCGATCCCGCGCGCGTTGAGTTGGAAAAGCGGAGCGTCGGGGCGTAGCGCAGCCTGGTAGCGCACTCGCTTGGGGTGCGAGTGGTCGTGGGTTCAAATCCCGCCGCCCCGATTTTCCCTCGATGCAGCGAGGCTTGTTTGCTGAAAAAGCTTCGCCTTGTTACGTTGACGCCGTGGCTATTTTGGTGAGCAACGACGATGGAATCACCGCCGCTGGGCTGCAGGCGTTGGTGGCGGCATTGGAGACACTAGACGAGGTGTGGGTGGTGGCGCCCGATCGTAACCAAAGCGCCGTGAGCCACGCGCTTACCTTGCATCGACCATTGCGCATCGAGCCAGTCGGGGAACGTCGGTTCAGCGTGGATGGCACGCCAACCGACTGTATCAACCTCGCCCTGAATGCGGTTTTGCCCGAGCGGCCACGGCTCGTCGTGTCCGGAATCAACCACGGAGCGAATCTCGGTGATGACGTGACTTATTCTGGCACGGTCTCGGCTGCGATGGAGGCAACTCTCCTGGGTGTGCCCGCCATTGCTGTGTCGCTAGTCGGGACGGATGAGTTCGATTTCACAGCCGCAGCCACGTTTAGTCGGGCCCTTGCCGAGAGGGTGATGGCTCAGGGGCTTCCACCGGATACGCTACTCAACGTGAACGTGCCCCCAGGATCACCAAAGGCAATCAAAGGTTACTTGCTCACCCGTCAGGGGAAGCGGCGCTATAGCGACGTGATTGTCGAAAAAGTCGATCCCCGTGGCAAAAAATATTACTGGATCGGCGGTGGGGAGCTGAATTATGTGGCGGCCGAGGGGACGGACTTTGCAGCGGTTCACGCGGGATATATCTCGATCACTCCTCTTCATCTTGACCTAACCAACTACGCCTCTCTCCAGCATCTCGCCAACTTGCTCGTTGCGTGGCCCTGAACTGCCGGACCGGAACTTGTTCGAGGGCAAGTTAGACAGGCCGGACGTCCGAGCTTTGGCGCTGGCGCGACGGTGACCGTTCGAACCTTTTTACCGAGCCTGGCTTAGGGGTCGCTGCGTGGGCCAAATGCTCCGCGCGTTTCAGTGGGTATCGAGAGGTTTTCGGACCTTAGGGTCGAGCCACCCCTTAGCGGCGCCGGTGGCACAATGGGGTGGTGGAAAACATTCTCGGAGACGAGGGAAAAAAAATGTGGTAAACTCTCGTGGCCGTGTATGCGGTGGGCTGTGGGTATGTGGGGTTGCGGATGTCGCGGCTGGCGTGAGGGAATTGCGTTACGGGTGGTGTGTTTTGGCGTCTTTGTCGCTGTTGCTTGCTCGGGATGTGGTAGTTGGGACACCTACCGTGTGCGGCGGGGAGACACGCTGTCTTCCATTTCCGCGCGCTTTGGTGTTTCCGTTGCGGAGCTGGCAAAGGCCAATCGTTTGAGCGACCCTAACTGCATTCTCGAGGGCCAGGAGCTACGCATTCCCAGGAAGCGTGGTGGTAGGGCTCCGGTTTATGCATCTCAGACCGGGCTTTGGGTCAGCCGAGACGCACGCTGGGCCCGCAGAGTCGTCTCCCGCTGGCAAGGAAGGCTGCAGTGGCCGGTTCCGAATGGAGAGCTGTCTTCAGGGTATGGACCTCGGTCTGGGGCCTTCCACAGTGGGGTGGACATTGCTGCTTCGTTGGGAAGTGCTGTGCTGGCTGCTGCCGACGGTGAGGTGGTGTTTTCCGGGCAATTGCGAGGTTACGGGCTCACGGTGATTTTGTCGCACGATGCAGGGCTGGCAACCTTGTACGCTCACAACCAAAAAAACCTGGTGCGCGAAGGCCAGCGGGTGAAGCAAGGCCAGGTGATTGCCCGCGTGGGCGATAGTGGGCGTACGACTGGGCCGAACTTGCACTTCGAGGTGCGCTACAGCAACGTTCCCTTCGACCCTTTGCTGTTGTTACCCAGAGGCGCGTTGGCTGAGCCGCGGCACACAGACGCATGGGGTGGGTAGGTTTGCGCTTGTTGCCGGGGGAGCTCTTCTGATACAGCAGCTCAAATGATGGAGCAGGCGGTCAGCGTTGCAGAGCTGCGTCGGTGGGTCCGCGATGTTCCGGACTTTCCCAAACCCGGCATCATTTTCCGCGACGTCACCCCGTTACTTGCTCATGGCCCAGCGTTTCGCACCACGGTGGATTCCTTGGCTGCTCCGTATGCTGGTGCCGTCGATATGGTTCTCGGCATCGAGTCGCGAGGTTTTATCTTTGGTGCGGCTGTGGCGTATGCTTTGGGCGCAGGCTTGGCCGTGGTGCGCAAGCCGGGGAAGCTGCCTGCAGATAAAATTCAGGCCGCCTACGAACTGGAATACGGAACCGATGCTCTAGAGATTCATCGCGACGCATTCGGGAGCCCAACGCGGGTGTTGATCGTGGATGACCTGTTGGCCACGGGTGGCACCGCCAGTGCAGCTTGCGAACTGGTGGAGCGGCTGGGAGGACAGGTAGTGGCCTGTGCGTTTGTCATCGAGCTTACGGCCCTCGGTGGCCGCAGGCGCCTGGCACCCCGTCCTGTCTTGTCGCTAATCCAATACTAAATCGAGGTTAGCATCATGAGCCAGGTGCGGATGGAACGCGACTCCATTGGCGAGGTCGCGGTCCCAGCCGACGCTTATTACGGAGCCTCAACGGAACGAGCCCGGCAGACCTTTCAAGTATCAGGGCTGCGCTTCTCTCGTAGGTTCATCTGGGCACTGGGCCTCGTCAAGGTTGCCGCTGCGCGCGTGAACAAGAGCCTGGGACTTTTGCCGAACGACTTGGCTGAAGCCATCGAAAAGGCTGCTCTGGAGGTGGCAGAGGGAACGTTCGACCGAGAATTTGTCGTCGATGTGTTTCAAACCGGCTCCGGAACCTCGACGAATATGAATGCCAACGAGGTCATTGCCGCTCGAGCCCGCGAACTTCTGGGGAAAGACCGATCGGACCGCGCTGCCGTGCACCCCAACGATCATGTGAACCTTTGCCAGAGTACGAACGACGTATTTCCGACGGCAATGCACGTGGCGGCGTTGGATGCCCTAGAGCGGCATACGCTACCCGCGATGCGGGAGCTTGGCAAAGCATTGGAAGACAAAGCCACTGAGTTCGCTTCGGTGGTCAAGGCAGGGCGGACCCACTTGCAAGATGCTGTGCCGATCACTCTGGGCCAGGAGTTTTCCGGGTACGCCAGCATTGTGCAGCACGGGATCGCACGCTTGGAAAGTGTGCGGGCTCATCTGGCGGAGCTGGCTGTTGGTGGTACGGCCGTAGGTACTGGGCTGAATGCCCACCCGGAGTTTGGCCAACGCGTGGTCACCGAACTGCGGCGGCTTACGGGGCTGATGTTTACCCGCGCAAAAAATGCGTTTGAGGCATTGCAGCAACGCGATGCTGCCGTGGAGGTGTCCGCTGCCGTACGGACCGTGGCTGTGGGCTTGATGAAACTCGCTAACGACCTGCGCTTGCTTTCGTCAGGGCCGCGCACCGGCTTGGCAGAGATAGAGCTTCCAGCCACGCAGCCCGGATCCAGCATCATGCCGGGAAAAGTCAACCCTGTTGTGCCGGAAGCGGTGAATATGGTTTGCGCTCGCCTGATCGGAAACGATGTGACCATTACGGTTGCAGGTCTGAACGGCAACCTGGAGCTCAACACGATGATGCCGATTATCGCTCACACCTTGCTGGAGAGTTTGGAGCTCTTGGGTAACGCGGCACGGATGCTCACGGAGAAATGTGTGCGCGGTATTCGAGCCAATGCCGAGCGGTGCCGGTGGCACGCGGAGCAGTCGCTCGCTCTGATGACCGTGGTGGCCCCACGCATCGGCTACGACGAGGCAGCGCGGCTTTACAAAATCGCCCTGGAGCGGAATTGGTCGGTTCGGGAGGCTTTGCTCAAGGAAAGTAAGCTCAGCCCTGCCGAGGTGGAGGAGTTGTTGGACTTGGAGCGTATGACCCGCGGTGGCCGCCTCTGAGCATCTTGCATGGCGCGGGGAAGGCTTGGACCCTTCTGGATCGGTTTGTTCGCGGTTGCCATAGTCGGCAGCTTGCGTGTGACTGGCTGCTCCCAGCTTGTCCTGCTCGAAGAACGCGCGACCGACCTCCGCCTCCTCTTGGGCCGCACTCAGGGTCCGCCGGATCCCCGGCTCGTGATCGTTGCTATTGACGATGCGAGCCTTAGGGAAGTGGGTCGCTGGCCATGGCCGCGGAGCACCATGGCCCACCTGTTGCGGCGGATTGCCGAGGCCCAGCCGAAGGTGGTGGGGATCGATATCGTCCAGTCGGAGCCTTCGGAATCCCCTGCAGGTGCAGACGAAGACCGGGCGCTCGCCGAAGCCTTGGCGGAGGCGCCGATTTACGTGTTGGGTTATTTTTTTCGGTTCGAACCGCACGGGCCGCCGGCTGCGGAGAACCTCGTACGTCCTTACGACGTGGTGCATGTACGAAGCCAGCAGGGGCTCCGTTGGATTCCTCCACAGCCCACGCAGGTGGCAATCCTTACGCCAAACTTGCCCGAACTTACCCGCGCCGCGAAAGATTTGGGTTATTTTAATTTTATTTTGGACGCGGACGGCACCGTTCGCCGAATACCGCTGGTGATCCGCTACGGCGAGCAATTGGTGCCTCCGTTATCGCTCGCCATCCTTCGGCAAGCGATAGGGCAAAGGGCTCGGATCGTGGTCGACGAGTTCGGAGTAGACGAAGTCTCGTTGGGAAACCTCCGCATCCCGGTAGAGCGGAGGGGTACGTTGCGTCTGGGTTTCCGGGGCCCTGGCCGTACTTTCCCGCACCTGTCGGCTGTGGATGTCTTGCGCGGTCGCGTTTCCCAAGACCAATTGCGCGACAAGATCGTGCTGGTCGGGGTGACGGCAATTGGGGTCTACGACCAGCGTGTCACTCCAACCGATCCGGCGTTTCCGGGGGTGGAGATTCACGCAACTGTGATCGACCATGTTCTGCAGGGACGGTTCTTGCTGGAGCCGTGGTGGGCTGCTGGGCTCGAAGTGGCGTCTTGGCTGCTACTGTCTTTTGGGGTGAGCTGGTTCGTGGCCCGAACACGTGGGCTTAAGGGTGTTGTGGCCTCTTTGGTCCTGATGTGTGCGTTTGTGGTCCTGTGCCAAGGGGCGCTGCAGGGGTGGGGCATGGTGTTGCCCGTCGTCTCGCCCACGCTAGTTGCCGGGCTTGCTTTGATAGGCGGGAGCGTGCGCCGTTACGTGTGGGAAGAGCGGGAGCGACGAAAAATCCGGCGGGCTCTCGAGCTGTACTTGAGTCCGGCAGCGGCCGCACTGGTTAGTGAACACCCCGAGCGGTTGAAACTCGGGGGAGAAAAGGTTGACTGCACGGTGTTGTTTTCGGATGTGAAAAACTTCACCACGCTCTGTGAGCAGCTTCCTGCGGAGGTTTTGGTGGAGTTCCTCAACTCCTACCTGGGAGCGATGACGGAGGTCGTGTTCGCCCACGGCGGAATGCTCGACAAGTACATGGGTGACGGGATCATGGCGGTTTGGGGTGTGCCGTTGGTGCCCCGGTCCGACCACGCCGTTGCTGCATGCCGCGCGGCGTTAGCTATGCAAAACCGGTTGCAACAGCTCCTCCCGGAGTGGAGGGCGAAGGGTTGGCCCGAGCTGGAAATTCGCATTGGGATCAACTCGGGCTCAGTTGTATTCGGAAATATGGGTTCTGCGGAACACCTGAGCCTTACCGTCGTAGGTGACAACGTGAACCTTGCAGCGCGGCTAGAAGGGCTGAACAAGGTGTATGGCACCAGTATCCTTCTGGCCGAAGCAACAGCGAGGGCACTTCCCGAAAGCTTTTGGGTGCGGGAAATCGATACCGTGCGGGTGAAAGGCCGAGAACAGCCAGTGCGGGTGTTCGAACTCCTCGGGGAAGGCCAGCAGGCGTCGGAACTCGACAAAATACGCAACCGAGGGAAGTTTGCGGAAGCGTTGGCAGCGTACCGGCGTGGCGAATTCGAAGTGGCGGAGCGGAGGTTCGCTTCGCTTGCAGACGGACCAAGGAGCGACGCCGCCGCTCAATTCTTCCTCACCCGCTGTCGAATGCTGCTTCGCACTCCGCCTCCCCGCTGGGATCCGATTACGGAGCTGGACGAGAAGTAGTGCGTCGAGCGCAAGGCAGTTCAGAGCCTGGGGCTCAAGCTCTTCCGGACCACGACTGCAGCACCCGCATGTAATTCCCGCGCTCGAAGGCTTCGGGGTTGGGGCAGCGGCTCAAACTTAAGGCCCCACGCAGTTCGTCGATGGAGGAGTAGCCGTGGTCTTCCATCCATTGCTGGAAGTTTTTCAGGATTTTGCCCAGGTACTCTGGGCCGAACTGAAGGAGCACGGAGACTACCTGGACTACGTCCGCCCCCGCCAGGAGCGCCTTGACGACGTCGGAGGCCGAGTGAATGCCCCCTGTGGCCGCTAGCGAGATGCCTAGTTGTGGGCGCAGGATGGCAAGCCAGTGCAAGCGTAAAAGTAGCTCCCCAGGTTCAGAGAGCCGCAGCCGAGGCACGACCTCTAAGGCTTCGATATCGAAGTCTGGCTCGTAAAAGCGGTTGAATAAGACCAGCCCGTTCGCTCCCCGTTCTGCGAGCGCGCGCGCAAAAGCGGTCAGGGCGGAGTAAAACGGCGAGAGTTTCACCGCCACCGGGATCTTCACCCGGCTACGCACGGCCCGGAGCACGTCGAGAACGCGTTGCTCCACTTTGTCCGAGGTTTCCGTCGGGCGTGTGGCGACGTAATAAACGTTGAGTTCGAGGGCATCCGCCCCTGCCTGCTCGATAAGTTCGCTGTACCGCAGCCATCCAGCGGCAGAGATGCCGTTCAAGGAGGCAATCACTGGCACATCTACTGCCGCTTTAATGCGGCGGATTTGCTCCAAGTACTGCTCTGGGCCGAGGGTAAACATGTCGGGTCGAGGGAAGTAGGAAAGCGCTTCGGCGTATCCTTCGGCGTGTACCTCCATGCTCCAGATGGTGCTTTGCTCTTCGAGTTCAATTTGCTCCTCGAAAAGGGAGTGCATCACAATGGCTGAGGCTCCTGCATCCTCGAGGCGGCGTACCGCATCGAGGTCGTCTACGAGGGGCGATGCCCCTGGCATAATCGGGTGCGCCAAGGTAAGCCCGAGATAATTCGTCCGTAAGTCAATCATGATCCCCCTCCTGGCGCTTCGTTGGAGACAATCTGAGGTAGCCTGAGCTGAGCGATTTGCTCATAGAGCCGAAACCGGCGCAAGATTTCCTCTTGCTCGCGGCGCATCAGGGATCGGAAGCGCTCCCGGTCTAGTTGTTCCACCATGCGGAAACGCGTCTCTTGATAAGCAAACTCCTCAAGTGGCAGGCGTGGTTCTGGCATGTCAATTTGCAAAGGGTTCTCTCCCTTTTCGATGCGGCGGGGGTCGAAGCGGTAAATTGGCCAGTACCCTGATTGGACCGCGCGGCGTTGCTGGTCGCCGGCAAAAGCCAAGTCGTACCCGTGGGCAATGCAATGACTGTAGGCGATGAGGAGCGAAGGGCCTGGATAGGACTCGGCCTCTAAAAACGAGCGCACAGTGTGCTGGTCTCTCGCCGCAAAAGCGATCCGGGCTGCGTACACCGTCCCGTATGCCATGGCGATCAATCCGAGGTCCTTCTTCGGCGTCGTTTTCCCCGCCGAGGCAAACTTGGCTGCGGCCCCAAGGGGAGTCGCCTTGGATTGTTGGCCTCCGGTGTTGGAGTAGACCTCCGTGTCGAGAACGAGGATGTTGACGTTGGCACCCGAAGCCAGCACATGGTCCAGACCCCCGAAGCCAATGTCATACGCCCAGCCGTCTCCGCCGATAGCCCAGACGCTCTTTTTCACGAGGTAATCGGCTAGTTCGTTTAAGGTCTTGGCTTCCGGGGCCGCCAATAGTGCGAGCCGTTGGCGTAATTCCTTCACACGGTTCCTCTGCGCTGCAATGTCGGCTTCCGAGTCTTGGTTGGCTAAGAGGAGTGCATCGACGAGCTGTTCCCCAAGCTGGCCCGCCAACCGCCGCAACAGGCTGCGGGCATATGTCTCGAGTTGGTCGAGGGCAAGACGCATCCCCAGCGCAAACTCTGCGTTGTCCTCGAACAGAGAGTTGCACCAGGCAGGCCCCCTTCCCTCAGCATTCATGCTGTACGGTGTGGTTGGCAGATTGCCGCCATAGATGGAGGAACACCCAGTTGCGTTGGCGATGAGCAGGCGGTCGCCAAATAGCTGCGTCAGCAATTTAATGTACGGGGTTTCCCCGCATCCTGCACACGCCCCGGAGTATTCGAAGAGCGGCTCTAAGAACTGGGAAGTCTTGACGTCGAGGTGGAGCGTTGTGCGGTCAGGCTCGGGCAGTTGCAAGAAAAACTCGTAATTCCGACGCTCGTCCTCCCGACGTGGCGCTTGCGGCACCATTTCCAGGGCCTTGTGGCGCGGATTGCTACGGTCCTTGGCGGGGCAAATGGCGTAGCAAAGCCGACACCCTGTGCAGTCTTCGGGCGCAACTTGTACCGTGTAGCGGTGGTGGGGAAACTCGTGACCCTTGTAGGCTACGGAGAGAAACGATGGTGGCTGACCCGCAAGCGCGTCCTCCGGGCAGACCTTGGTTCGAATTGCCGCATGCGGACACACGAGCGCGCACTTGTTGCACTGGATGCAGACCTGGGGATCCCAGACAGGAATTTCCAAAGCGATGTTCCGTTTCTCCCACTTTGCCGTTCCCGTGGGCCACGTACCGTCCACGGGAAAGGCGCTCACTGGCAGCAAGTTCCCTCGGCCCGCGATTAACGCTGCTGTGACACTGCGCACGAAGGGTCTTGGGTCACGAACCTCTGGCATTTGGCAGTGTCGAGCTGCCGTCACCTCCCTGACGGGGACTGCGTGCAGCTCGTCCAACGCCGCAGCCACCGCGTTTAAATTGCGTCTTGCCACCGTTTCCCCGAAGCGGCCGTAAGTGAGAACGATGGCTTCTTTGATCCCTTCAAGCGCCTCCTCCATTGGCAAGAGGTGCGTCAAATGGAAGAAGCAAGTTTGCATGATGGTATTGATTCGCCCACCCAAGCCGAATCGCTCTGCAAGAGCCTGCGCATCGATGGTGAAAAGCCGGAGCCCACGCTCCACCGCAGTTTGCTGGACTTCGCGCGGCAAGTGGTCCCAAAGTTCCTCCGGGGCAAAAGGCGCGTTGAAGAGCACCGTGGCCCCTGGAGCCGCGACCTCTAGGAGGTTTTCTCGGTCCAGCAAAGAAAAGCGGTGACAGGCGACGAAATTGGCCCGTGTGACGAGATAGGCAGAGCGGATGGGTCGAGGTGCGACGCGCAAGTGCGAGACCGTGACTGACCCGGCTTTTTTGGAGTCGTAGACGAAATAGGCTTGTGCCCACAAAGAGGTGCGTTCGCCGATGATCTTCACCGAGTTTTTGTTCGCCCCCACTGTGCCGTCGGAGGCCAGTCCGTAAAAAACACCCCGCCACACGTCGCTAGGCTCGTCCTCCGGTTCGTTAGGTACGGCCAACGAAAGATGGGTGACGTCGTCGACGATGCCAACGGTGAATCGGGGGCGCGGCTTTTCGCCGTCGAGTTCACGGAGGATCGCCCTCACCATGGCCGGTGTGAACTCCTTCGATGCTAGCCCATAACGACCGCCACAAAGGCGCGGCAAAGCTTGTTCGGGAAAGCAAGCTGACCAGTGATCTACGATTGCCGTGGCAACCTCTTGATAGAGTGGCTCACCCGTCGCTCCTGGCTCCTTCGTACGGTCCAGCACCGCGATCGAACGCACCGTGCGAGGTAACGTGTCAAGGAACGCGAGCGAAGAGAACGGTCGGAAAAGCCGTACCCGCACAAGGCCAACCCGTTCGTCCCGTTTTGTAAGGTCGTCGACAACCTCAGCGATTGTCTCACAGGCTGAACCCATGGCGATGATGACCCG
The DNA here is from genome assembly GCA_002898795.1 of bacterium HR30. Taxonomy (GTDB): domain Bacteria; phylum Desulfobacterota; class Binatia; order HRBIN30; family HRBIN30; genus HRBIN30. The sequence continues at coordinate 20,746 of BEIG01000045.1, forward strand.
CTCGGCCTCAGGGTGACCGTAGTAGTCGAACAAACCGTACCGCCGTCCTGTTTGCAAAGCGAACCGAGCCATGCAGTCTTGAACGAGTCGCGGTAACGCCTCGTAAAAGCGGTTGACGGCCTCGCGGGCCTGGAAGTACGTGTCAGGATTGTGGGTGGATCCGCGAAGTGTCGGCTTGTCAGGACTCAGTGCTCGAGCCCGGTGCGCGGCAACACACTCCTCGGGTAAGAGGGCGAGTAGGTCGCGGTCACTCAGGGGAAAAATCTTGGCGACCTCGTGCGAGGTGCGAAACCCGTCGAAGAAATGCACGAACGGAACGCGGCCTTGCAGAGTGGCTAAGTGCGCGATGCACGCGAGGTCCTGCGCTTCCTGCACCGAAGCGCTGCAAAGGAAGGCAAACCCCGTAGAGCGGCAGGCCATGACGTCGGAATGGTCGCCGAAGATCGACAAGGCATGCGTTGCCACGGTTCGCGCAGCCACGTGCAAACAAAACGGGGAAAGCTCGCCAGCGATCTTGAACATGTCGGGGATCATGAGCAGCAAGCCTTGTGAAGCCGTAAAGCTCGTAGCTAGGGCGCCAGCCTGGATGGCACCGTGAACGGCAGCGATGGCTCCGGCTTCAGACTGCATTTCGATCACTTGCGGCACGGTACCCCACAGGTTCTTGCGTCCCCTTGCTGCCCATTCGTCAGCGAGTTCGGCCATGGGCGAGCTCGGCGTGATCGGGTAAATGGCGATGATTTCGCTTAGCTGGTAAGCCACTCGAGCGACCGCTTCGTTGCCGTCGAGCGTGACCGTTGTTTGCACATGCTCCGTCATACCCGAGTTCTTACCCGAGAACGGTGACCGTGCGTAGCCGGGATATGGAGGTTGGCCGTGCTCTCCGTGCTGAACTTAGGAGAAGTACGCAGCATGTTTTGCTGCCCACGGCAGTACAAGAAAAAGCTGCACTGCATCGAATACGCCGTGTGCGACGATGCTGGGCAGCAGGTGCTGTGTCCGTTGGAACAGCCAGCCCAAAAACAGCGAAACGACAAACACTCCCACCACTAAGAATGGGAGCCCGTAGCTAAAGTGGCTCAACCCAAAGCAAACACTGGAGAGCAACAGGCCAAGTCGCGGTTGTAGAAATGCCCGGAAAAAGGCTTCCTCTACGGTCATGGCGACGAGGATCAGCGCACTTTTCTGGATCGCCGGCAGTTCTACCATCCAAAGTACAACCTCCGGAACGTCCACCTCAGGCAGAGAGCGAGTTCCTTGAAACCAGATGCTGGCGACGATCGCCGTGACGGTCAGGGTCAGCGCCCAGCCGCTCAGCCCAGCAGCGACACCAATCATCAAACGCCTCGCTAACAGTGCTGGATGGCCTTCGAGGTAGAGAAAACGGCTGAGGGCAATGTCGCCCCGCAACGCCCACCAAAGCAACAAAAACAGGCAAAGAGCTGCGTGGCCGACAAACAAAAGAGCAAAGCTACCTTCGTCTAGACGAGGAGGCCCATCCGCCCCGGTGGAGCTCACCGGCAGAAACACCACGAACGCAAGAACGACAACCCATAAAGCGAATGCGGCCGCCCGGCGCCACGGTGTGCGGAATTCGGTTTTGTAGGGTACGACCCCTCGTGCGGAGAGAATCCCGGCAAAGGCCAGACTTAAGAGGACAGCGGTAAGCCCAGGGGGCATGCAATGCGGTTTACTTCTTTGCGAGCTCGTCGACCGAGCGAATGATTTTGCTGACGAGCCCGTATTCTAAGGCCTCTTCGGCGCTCATCCAAAAGTTCCGCTCGGTGTCCCGCTCCACTCGCTTCAGTGGCTGGCCGGTCTTTTCCGCGATAATGCGGCTCAAGCGCGCCCGCATTTTGAGGATCTCCTGCGCCTCGATTTCCAAGTCCGTTGCACGGCCTCCAGCCGTTCCCGCAGGCTGGTGCAACAGAAAACGAGTGTTCGGCAGGCAGTAACGGTTGGGCTTGTCGGCCGCCAGAAATATGTGGGCTCCGGCACTTGCTACCCATCCAGTGCCGATCATACGCACCCGCGGGCGAATGAACGTGAGGATGTCGAAAATTGTGTCGGCTGACTCCACATGCCCTCCTGGGGAGTGCACGATCACAGTAATTTCTTCGTCCGAGACCGCGGCGAGCGCCAGTGCTTGGGCCGTAACCGCGTGGGCCAAGGGCATGGTGATCTCGCCACAGATGATAATCGTACGGGTCTCGAACAGTTTCTGGCTGACAGCCTTGGCCACGCCCCTGGCTTCTGGAGGCAGGGCGGCGCTGAAGGAGTCGAAATCAATGGTCGAAAGCCTCTCTTGGTCCATGTGCGGCATGTAGAGCAGTGCTGCTCTACGGGCAACCGTGCGTGCTGGCAGATCACACGCACCGCTTGCCCAGTGCACCGATCTGTGATTCCCCATAGTCCCGAAAACGATGCTTTACCTCCACGAGACGGTTGACATCAGAGGAGACGGCGCCACAGCTTACATGCAAGCCGTTCTCGAGCGCGCCCGTCATTCCGAGGAAGCCGGAATCTCTCGCCTCGTGGGAACGTGGCGGGTCATTGGAAGCACACACCGATGGCCCCGCGTGGTGAATTTGTGGGAGATGGACGGATGGGGTCACTGGTCACAGTCTTTGGAGAGGCAGTTCCACCCTCGCCAGCGCGATCATCACCTTAGTGCTTGGTGGACGGCCATGGTGCGTTATCGTCGCGGAGGGTTCGACCGCATTTTAGAGCCAGCACCGTTTTGCCCGAGCCGCTCGCGACTTGCCGCCAAGGGCATAAAGGGCTGGGTGACCGAGCAACAGATTTACCGTATCCCTTGGTCCATTCTCCCAGAGTTTTTCGCCGAGGTCGAGTCGTCGTTGCTTCCGGCCATGGAATCTTACGGAATTTCCCTCGTGGGCGCTTACGCATCGCCGATGCGGCCTGGTGAGGCGCTGCTTCTTTGGAGCGCCAGCGATTTTGCGACCTTGTGTCACCAGTGGGAGGAAAGAAATAGCAGCCCGAGCTGGCGGGCGTGGTGTGCCCGGCTCGAACAACTACGGGTGCGCTGGGTGGTCTCGTGGCTAGTGCCTTTTTCCGGAACCTTACTGAGCCCAGAAGTGGGGGCCGATGGCTGAAGCGTTTCAGGGAGGGCCCGGGGCCGTGGAAGATCGGCCCCGGGATTTACGGGGAGGGGAGGGGGAGCTGGCGGGCCGGGGGAGGGGGCCCACCAGCTCAGCAGCTTGCGGAGGGGGGATCCGCTTGGGCTGCAGCGCAACTCGACGCAGTGCGCAAGAAGATATTCAATTGGGTGTGCACCCTTTGTGCGGAGAGCGGCGATGACGCGGGAGCTGCGAGCGCCCAGGTGGCTGATCCTTGGACTGGGGAACCCTGGGGAAGAGTACGAAGAAACCCGCCACAATATCGGTTTTGCTGTGGTCGATGCCTTGGCGCATCGCCACCACATCGTACTCACCGGAAGGCTGCCGGCATTGCTGTGGGGAAGAGGAAGACTTGGCGCTACCGAGGTCCTTCTTGCCAAACCGCGGACGTACATGAACTTGTCTGGTTTGGCTGCCGTAGAGGCTTTGAAGCAGTGGTCGCTCGCGCCAGAACAACTGCTCGTGATTTTAGATGATGTTGCGTTACCCTTGGGCACGGTTCGGGTGAGAAAACGCGGGTCGGACGGTGGGCACAAGGGCCTGCGCTCTATCCTGACCGCTCTGAAAACTCAGGACGTGCCGCGTGTTCGAGTGGGCATTGGCCAACCCCGGAGGGGAGAGATTGTCGACTTTGTTTTGAGTCGCTTCACCCAGGCTGAGTGGCCGGTGGTCCTGGAAGGGATCGAGCGGGCGGCGGATGCAGTCGAAGTTGTGGTCACAGAGGGTCTGGAAGTCGCGATGAACCGATTCAACACCCGGGGACCAAGTTGACAGCCCTGATCTTTATCGGTAGAAGAGTTGCCTCAAGCTTGTGCGCTCCTTTAATCTGGTCCAGCGAGGCCAGAAAGGAAAGTCCATGCCAATTACGAAGACCAGCTCAGAAGTAGACAGCAATGCCCCCTCGATGCGAGGGGGCTTTTTTTTGGCCTGGAGGTCCCATGAGCGGTGAGCGGGTCGTCTTAGACGCTCGCGGAATCGATCGGGCGTTGACCCGGATCGCTCATGAGATCGTGGAGCGGAACAAAGGCCTCGAGGACTTGGTGCTCATTGGCATCCGCTCGCGAGGAGTGCATCTGGCCGAGCGACTGCGTCGTAAGCTCGCCGAAATCGATGGCACCACGGTGCCCATGGGGATCATCGATATCACCCTTTACCGAGACGACTTGAGCCGCAGCCGGCAACAGCCGGAGGTGAAAGAGACGAAGGTGGATTTCCCCATCGATGATCGCCGGGTGATCTTGGTGGATGACGTGTTGTTTACGGGGCGCACGGTGAGAGCGGCGCTCGATGCACTGGTGGACCTGGGTCGGCCGCGCAGCGTGCAACTCTGCGTCTTGGTGGACCGGGGACACCGCGAGCTGCCGATCCGGGCCGATTACGTGGGGAAAAATCTTCCCACCTCGCTCGACGAGGAAGTGCAGGTGCGGCTTGCCGAGAGCGACGGTGTGGAGGAAGTCGTGCTGCACAGGCGGGAAGGGTGATATGAACTTTTCACGGCGGCATTTGTTGGGGCTCGAAGGGTTCAATCGTGAGGAGATTCTGTTTCTTTTGGACACCGCGGCCTCTTTCAAGGAAATTTCCGAGCGAGAAATAAAAAAGGTTCCCACGCTGCGGGGCAAAACCGTGGTGGCCGCGTTTTTCGAACCAAGCACGCGCACGCGCATCTCCTTCGAAATTGCTGCCAAGCGGATGAGCGCGGATTTTGTGAGCCTAAGCGGCTCCACCAGCAGCGCCACGAAGGGCGAAACCCTCCTAGACACAGCGCGAAATTTGGCCGCGATGCAGCCAGACATCCTCGTGTTGCGCCACCCGAGCGCGGGCGCTCCTCACTTGTTAGCCCAATGTCTTGAGTGTTCCGTGGTCAATGCGGGCGACGGCTGCCATGAGCATCCGACCCAGGCACTCCTCGACCTCCTGACGATTCGGGAGCAAAAAGGCCGAATCGAGGGTTTAGTTGTTGCCATTGTGGGCGACATTTTGCACAGCAGGGTGGCGCGTTCCAACCTCTATGCACTGCGCACTCTGGGCGCCGAGGTGCGCTTAGTAGGTCCGCGAACGCTTTTACCGCCCGAATGTGCAGCCTTGGCCTTTACGACAACGGACTTGCGAGAAGGTGTGGCCGGGGCCGATGTGGTGATGCTGCTTCGATTGCAACGCGAACGGCAGGTGGGGAACTTCATTCCGTCTGTCGACGAGTATGCCCGCTATTACTGTCTTACCGAGGCACATTTGCGCTTGGCCAAGCCGGATGTCATCGTCATGCACCCCGGCCCACTGAACCGCGGGATCGAAATATCGAGTGAGGTGGCGGACGGTCCTTATTCCGTGATTTTGGACCAGGTTGCCAACGGCGTGGCCGTGCGGATGGCCGTGCTGTACTTGTTGGGCACCGGTGCCCGCCGGGCGGATGCTGAAACCGAGAGGCCCCAACTGGCCGCGATTGGTCGAGCAAGGCGGAGAGCGAGCCGATGAGTTTGTGGATTCGCGGCGGACTGGTGATCGACCCAGCAAACGACTTGGAGCTTGTGGCTGACCTGCACGTGGTGAACGGGCGCATCGCGGCAGTCGTTGCGGCCGGGTCGGTCAGGCCCGACGACAGCGACCTGGTGATTCAGGCCGAAGGCCTGTGGGTGGTGCCCGGCTTGATCGACATGCATGTGCACCTGCGCGAGCCCGGCTACGAATACAAAGAGACAGTGGCCACAGGCACGGCCGCAGCCGTAGCCGGCGGGTTCACTGCAGTCGCCTGCATGGCAAACACCCTGCCGGTCAACGACTCCGCCGCTGTCACCGAATTCATCCTCGAGCGCGCGCGAATGGCTGGCCTGGCTCGAGTGTACCCTGTGGGTGCAGTGAGCAAAGGCCTACAGGGTAAGGAGCTCGCCGAAATGGGCGAGATGCATCGGGCGGGAATCGTGGCGGTTTCGGACGACGGCCAGCCGATCGAAGACGCTTCCCTCATGCGACGTGCACTCGAGTATGCCAGCACGTTCGGCCTGCCGGTGATTGCGCATGAGGAAGACCGAGCTTTGTCTCAAGGCGGAGTGATGAACGAGGGAGAGTGGTCGTTTCGCTTGGGTTTGCGCGGAATTCCCAAGGCAGCCGAAGAGGCCATGGTGGCACGGGATTTAGCTATTCTCGAGCGCACGGGCGGACATTTACACATTGCCCATATCAGTACCGCTGGCTCCGTGGAACTTGTGCGCGCCGCCAAGCGGCGTGGCTTGCCCGTGACCGCAGAGGCGACCCCCCATCATTTCTCGCTGACGGAGGCTGCGGTGGCGGGCTACAACACTCACGCAAAAATGAATCCACCGTTGCGGACAGAAGAGGACGTACGGGCGCTTCGGGAAGGCTTGCTCGATGGTACCATCGACTGCATTGCTACCGACCACGCGCCTCACCACACGGACGAGAAACTTTGCGAGTTCGATCGTGCCGCCAACGGTATCATCGGTTTAGAAACCGCTTTGCCCCTGACGCTCGCAATGGCTCGCGAGATTGGTTGGAGCCGTAAGCAAATGATCGCGGCCCTGAGCACGAATCCTGCGCGGATCCTCAGGGTTCCGGGCGGGAGCCTGACGGTGGGTGCTCCGGCGGACATTACGTTGATCGACCCCGAGCTCACCTGGTTAGTGGAGGCGGAAAGTTTACACTCGCGGTCGCGCAACACCCCTTTTCTCGGCCGTGAGCTGCGGGGACGCGCCGTAATGACTCTAGTCGGGGGAGAGATCAAGTGGCGACTGGGAGAACCCGGCGAAGGAGAACGAACATGACAGCGATTCTGGCATTGGCCGACGGAACCGTATTCGAAGGCGAGTCATTCGGTGCAGACGGGGAGGCCGCCGGAGAAATTGTGTTCAATACGTCGATGACCGGTTATCAGGAGATCCTCACGGACCCTTCCTACTGCGGTCAGCTCGTGTGCATGACATACCCGGAAATTGGCAACGTGGGGGTGAACGAGGAGGACGTCGAGTCTGAGCGGCCGTGGGTGGAGGGGTTTATCGTTCGCGAGTACTGGGAGGAGCCGAGTAATTGGCGGGCCAAAGAGTCGCTGGCAGGGTACCTGCGGCGGCACGGGATCCCCGGCATTCAAGGCATCGATACACGCGAACTTGTACGGCACATCCGGGACCGTGGAGCCCAGTCGGCTGTGATCTCTACCGTGGAGCGTGACCCGCGGAAGGTGGTGGAGAAGGCGAGGCAGGTACGCCCCATGGTCGGGCAGGACTTAGTGCGGCGGGTTACCTGTGCCGAGCCTTACGAATGGCAGGAGTCGACCTGGAGTTGGGAACGAGGATACGGCGAGGTCGCATCGGAGCGGGGCCCATTTGTTGTCGCGTACGACTACGGTGTGAAACGCAACATTTTGCGCCATCTCGTCCGCCTGGGGTGCCGGGTACGCGTCGTACCGGCGACCACTCCAGCGCGCGAGGTACTTTCGTGGAACCCAGACGGAATCTTCCTCTCTAACGGACCAGGCGATCCCGATGTTGGCCCGTATGCCAGAATCGTGCGCGAGTTGATCGGGCAGAAGCCGATTTTCGGCATCTGCCTCGGGCACCAGATTTTGGCTCTGGCACTTGGTGGTCGCACCTACAAGCTTAAGTTCGGTCACCATGGGGGCAATCAACCGGTCATGGACTTGACGACGCGCAAAGTCGAAATCACGGCGCAAAACCATGGCTTTGCCGTGGATGTCGACTCCTTGTCGGGCGTGGCGGAACTCACGCACATCAACCTGAATGATCAAACGGTCGAGGGGCTCGCGCATGCGCAGTTGCCCCTGTTTTCCGTGCAGTATCATCCCGAGGCGTCTCCGGGACCGCACGATGCGACGTACCTGTTCGAGCGCTTCCTCCACCTGATGCACCAGCGGAAACCTCTAGTGTAGGAGAGCACACCGATGCCAAAACGAACTGATATTCAAAGCATCTTGCTCATCGGGTCCGGCCCGATCGTGATTGGACAAGCTTGCGAGTTCGATTACTCGGGCACCCAAGCCTGCAAGGCACTTCGGGAACATGGTTACCGCGTGATCTTGGTTAACTCCAACCCGGCGACGATTATGACCGATCCCGGCTTTGCTCACCGGACCTACGTGGAGCCACTTACCGCCGAGATGGTGGAGAAAGTGATTGCCGCGGAGCGCCCGGACGCGCTCTTACCGACGGTAGGTGGGCAGACCGGTTTGAACATCGCGCTCGAGCTGGGCGAGGCGGGGGTCTTGGATCGCTACGGTGTGGAGCTCATCGGAGCGAAACTGGAGGCCATCAAGAAAGCGGAAGACCGGCACTTATTCAAAGAGGCGATGGCCCGGATTGGGCTCGACCTGCCTCGATCTGGATACGCGCGAAGCTTGGCG